>NZ_JBBPCC010000026.1:0-116612 GCF_038070315.1 Paenibacillus filicis
TCCCTTTCACGGAGGTAACAGGGGTTCGAATCCCCTACGGGTCACCAACATGGAGGCTTAGCTCAGCTGGGAGAGCATCTGCCTTACAAGCAGAGGGTCGGCGGTTCGATCCCGTCAGCCTCCACCATAGTATTACTTGCATGATGACGCGGGGTGGAGCAGCCCGGTAGCTCGTCGGGCTCATAACCCGAAGGCCGCAGGTTCAAATCCTGCCCCCGCAACCAATTCTTCATATGTGTGGAGCCGTGGTGTAGAGGCCTAACATGCCTGCCTGTCACGCAGGAGACCGCGGGTTCGAATCCCGTCGGCTCCGCCATTAAGTTTTTGATTCAACGTAAGGCTCGGTAGCTCAGTCGGTAGAGCAGAGGACTGAAAATCCTCGTGTCGGCGGTTCGATTCCGTCCCGAGCCACCATACGTGCCGTTGTAGCTCAACTGGTAGAGCAACTGACTTGTAATCAGTAGGTTGGGGGTTCAAGTCCTCTCGACGGCACCATAGTTTTACCCGGAGGCTTAGCGAAGTGGCCAAACGCAGCAGACTGTAAATCTGTTCTCTGACGAGTTCGGTGGTTCGAATCCATCAGCCTCCACCACTTTCATAGGGGCATAGTTTAAAGGTAGAACAAAGGTCTCCAAAACCTTTGGTGTGGGTTCGATTCCTGCTGCCCCTGCCAAACAAATTTCATATGGCGGTCGTGGCGAAGGGGTTAACGCACTGGTCTGTGGCTCCAGCATTCGTGGGTTCAAGTCCCATCGATCGCCCCATTTTTTACTAATCCATTGGGGATTAGCCAAGCGGTAAGGCAACGGACTTTGACTCCGTCACCCCTAGGTTCGAATCCTAGATCCCCAGTTTTAATTTGCGGAAGTGGCTCAGCGGTAGAGCATCGCCTTGCCAAGGCGAGGGTCGCGGGTTCGATTCCCGTCTTCCGCTCCAATTATTATGGCGCCATAGCCAAGTGGTAAGGCAGAGCTCTGCAAAAGCTTTACCCCCAGTTCGAGTCTGGGTGGCGCCTCCATATTTACGCCGGAGTGGCGGAATCGGCAGACGCACAGGACTTAAAATCCTGCGGTGGGTGACCACCGTACCAGTTCGACCCTGGTCTTCGGCACCAGTATCATTTAGTTAGTAATATGTGCCCTTAGCTCAGCTGGATAGAGCGTTTGACTACGAATCAAAAGGTCAGGAGTTCGAATCTCTTAGGGCACGCCATTTTTTCTTGAAAGTACCTCATGGCAGGTAAGATTTAATTTATGTGCCGGCGTGGCGGAATGGCAGACGCGCTCGACTCAAAATCGAGTGGGAAACCGTGGAGGTTCGAGTCCTCTCGCCGGTATCAATTAAACAAATAAGGGTCCATTAGATATCATATCTAATGGACCCTTATTTGTTTAGAATGAAAGCTTCATTCGTCACCTTAACTTAAGAAATCTTCGATAGTTCACATGCGAATAACATTGTCTATGGTTGAGTAATTACTATGGCCAAGCCACTCTTGAACTTCTTTCATTCCTACACCATTTGCTAAAAGTAGACTTGCACAGCTATGACGTAAATCATGATATCTGATTCGGCGGAAATTATGTTTCTCTAAAAGAAGTGGGAAGTTTTGAGCAATATATCCTGGCTTCATTCGCTCACCGACAGCATCAACGTAAATGTATTCAAGGTAATCTGTGCAATACGAGTCCCCATAGAGTGCACAATTTGTTTCTGTTCCGCTTTAAGGCGAATCAGGAGCTCGTACAAGGCATCTACAAGCGGTAGTGTACGACAACTGGAGGTTGACTCAGGACCCTGGCAAGGAGAAGTCTAACAAATGAGTTATGATCCAACGCACCTATTTAAAAATCCACCAGAAGATGAACGGAACTAATCCCCGTATGTAATAAGGTACAAGGATCAAAACATCATACAAGTGTATGCAGCCAGTCGTCGAAAATCAATCGGCGACTGGCTATTTCGTTTTGTCTAAAAGCAAATAGCTTTCATCTTTATTTCCCAAACGGCTTGACGAACGATAAAATCCGAGATATTATCAAGTAGTAATTTAGTAAATAAGTAATTTAGTAAATCGAGAAAAGGAAGAGGGAAAGATGAAAATACCTACTACGTTAAAGCATAAGCCTGTTGTTGTGGTTGAAAATTACGAGAAGGTTGACGGCCGATTGGCCAGAAATACGGACACGCAAGGTCTTTCCCTGGGACTCGCCCAGTGGAACGATCGGGGGAAGGTCGATATTTCGGCCAAGGTATGGAGGTACACGGGGGAAAAGTGGTCCAGGCAATCGGAGGAGCTGCCTCTCCATCGCGTTCTTGATTTGTCTATTCTGATCTGCCGGTCGCTGGCACATTTTCAAGAAGCTTATCGTTATGAGCATTTATATGATCCGCAGCAGCCGGTCATCGATCGTGTGGCTCTCCAGGGGGATGCCATGACGGTCGCGGTTTGTACGGACAATGAGAGAATTCATGAAGATATGAAGCTGTTCAGCCAAGCGCTCAATGACGACGGCGAGCTGATCGGCGAACGTTTGCGCACATTATCAAAAATTTTAGAGGATATGGGGTATTAGCATGTTTGCGAATCGTTATGTTCGAACGATTATACTCTCCCGGGTACTGCTGCAGCTGGGAATATGGATCCGGAATTATTCAGTCCTTCTATATGTTACGGAATTGACGCATAATAATCCGGTCTATGTATCACTGATTTCGGTGGCGGAATTCGCTCCGATCTTTATATTCGGTCTTATTGGAGGGACCTTTGCCGACCGATGGCGGCCGAAGCGGACCATGGTATGGAGTGATTTGTTGTCTGCCTTGTCTGTGGTCGCTGTCCTGCTTACCGTTATGAACGGGGGATGGATTGCACTTCTTATCGGGTCCTTTATCTCCGCCAGCTTGTCCCAATTTTCTCAGCCATCGGCGATGAAGCTGTATAAGCGGCATGTGCCAGGGGAGCAAATGCAGGGCGTGATGGCGCTGTCCCAAACCGTTGTCGCTATATTCACGGTATTGGGGCCGGTTATCGGAACATTTATTTTCATTCAGTTTGGAGTTAACGTAGCTTTGATTCTCACCGCAATTCTGTTCTTAGGATCTTCCCTTATTCTGTCGTCGCTGCCTCGTGACACGGAAGAATCCAAGTCCGACGGTTCAGGGAACTTTAGGAAGGAATTGACGGCCGGACTACGATATATCGGGTCTAATAAATCCTTAAGAACGTTAAGCATGACTTTCGCGGCGGTCGGATTGGCCTCCGGCTTGATTCAGCCGCTTCAGATTTTCCTAGTCATCGAGAAATTGGGACAGGACAAACAATTTTTGCAATGGCTCGTTATGGCCAATGGAGCAGCTATGCTCGTCGGCGGAGCTGCGATCATGGGGATCGCCAAGAAGGTGAAGCCGCAGCTGCTGCTCATGTTCGGCTTGCTAGTTACGGCCGTCTGTACGATTGGCATAGGGGCGTCCACGATGATTTGGCTGACCATCGTTCTACTGGTGTTCAGCGGTCTAGTTTACCCTTGTGTGCAAGGCGGCATCCAGACGCTGCTCGTACGGAACACGGAAGCGGCCTTTATCGGCCGTGTATCGGGAGCGATCATGCCTGTCTTTATGGGAATGATGGTCATGGGAATGTTCGTAACCGGCTATCTGAAGGAATCCTTTTCCTTGCTGTCGGTCTACATCGTAAGCGGCGGTTTGACGATTGCCGGTGCGGCCTTGCTGCTCCCCCTCGTGTTTGAGAAAAGAAAGAAAGCGGAAAGCGGTCCAGCAGCATGATAGAAGGAGGAGAACGAAATGACTGACCTTGAACCTTATGTGTTGTCGCCTGAGAGACAACTGACCGAATCCGAGAAGAAGCGCGTCTGGCAAAAACCGCATTCTCATAAAGTCAGCGAGGAAGAGCAGCGCATTAGTCAAGAAATCAAGCGCAATTGGAATCGCGGGGAAATGAAAATTGCCAACATTCTGTTAGAAGGCGATGCAGGCTCCGGTAAAACACAGTTAGCCAAAGCATTATCGGCTAATTTCGGATTGCCGTATACGAAGGTGACCTGCTTCGCCGATATGGATAAATCGGATATTATCGGGGCTATCTTGCCGGTCATTTCTTCGGATCGGCTGGAGCAGCTAGAGCCTGAGGAACAATCGATTCTAAAAGCACTGTATGAGAGCGATGGGTTTCAAAGCGCAACTGACATTTTAATGAACGCATTAGGGATGACCCAGGAACAAGCACAGCTCAAGATCAAGCAGTTGCTGAAGCTTGCGGCGGAACACTCCGACGGCGAAGCGGTCGAGTACCGGTTTTACCCATCGGAGATCGTCAGAGCTTATCAGGAAGGCTACCTGCTGGAAATCCAAGAACCCAACGTAATTCGCGATGCCGCAGTGCTGATGGCGCTTAACTCCGCTTTGGAGCTGGATGGAAGCATCAATCTTCCGACTGAAGTGATACGTCGGCATCCGGACTTCATCGCGGTCATCACGACCAACCGCAGCTATGCCGGAGCTAGGCCGCTTAATGAAGCACTGCGAGACAGAGTACAGCACTCGGAGAAGATGGATCTGCCCACCAAGGAAGTTATGATGGAACGTACGATGTCCAAAACAGGGTATCAAGATGAACAGATGCTGAGCATTTTGGCAGATACCATAATGATTTTGGACAAAACGGCCCGGGCAAATGCCATCAAAGGCGTAGCCGGTATGCGTTCGCTCTTCTACTGGGCAGATGCGGTTGCCAGCGGTGCCTCAGCCAAAGATTCCCTGTATCATAAGGTCATTTACAAAATAACGACCGATGCTGAGGAAATTAAGATTTTGGAAGAAGCGCTTGGGAAGCAAGATTTAATCAAGGCACTAGACAATGTGGCGATCGACGTAAAAAAAAACGAAAAAATAACGACGCCATAGAGATCAAGACCTGGGGAGATATTGACGTCACGGAATTTGACCATGACGATCAGGTAGAAGATGAGGGGATTTCGCTCAAAAAGTCTGCAGATAGTGAAGAAAGTTCTTCCCCTGTATCCGATGACACCACCGAGATGGAAAGCTCGGATACGGGGGAGGACGGCTCTCCCCGGTATCATCAGGCAAATCCTGAATCGATGTCGGAGGATGCGAAACAAAAGGAACGCGAATTCCGTAAAAATTTGAATCGCAGCTCAAGGGAATTTGTCTCCGATACGATTCATGAGAAGGTAAAGCTTATCGTTCACCGGCCGGATGCCGATCCGGAACATCAACAGGAATACGCCAGTCTAAGCAAGGGCCTGATGCCGATCGTGCAGGAAATCGCCAGAAAGACATTGCCGCTGTTGGAGCATGAAGTGTCTTCCGAATTTGCGAGGAACCGCTACTATGGCAGCAAGTTTCAAGCAGACAGTGTCGCTTACGGGGATTATCGGTATTTTGCCAAGAAGCGTCCGCCGACGGAAGCTCCATCCCTCGTGGTGGGTCTAAGAGTGGACGAATCCGCCTCCATGTCGGCTTTCGGGAGATTGGAAGCCGCCAAGCGAGCGGTTATCGCGGTTTATGAATTTTGCCAAATCTGTGATATTCCCGTCTTGATCTACGGCGATACGGCGGATGTATCTAGGCTGGAGCAAATGTCGATCTTTGCCTATGCCGACTTTGATAAGCCGGATGCGAGCGACCGGCTCAGGCTTATGAGGATTCAGGCCAGAAGCAATAACCGGGATGGCATGGCTCTCAGAATTATGGCGGAACGGTTGGCTGTCTCACCGCAGCAGACCAAGCTGCTCGTGAGCATCAGCGATGGACAGCCCAAAGCCATGGATAACTATACCGGAAGCTATGCCGTCTCCGATATGCAGCAGACGATCGAGGAGTATGAACGGAAAGGCATCACATTCCTTGCCGCCGCGATAGGCCAAGACAAAGATGTCATCAGTGATATTTATGGTCAGGATCGATTTTTGGATATTACGAATTTACAGGAGTTCCCTGCCAAGTTAGTTCGCATTATCGCCCGGTATTTGTAAGGTTCATGATTATTCATTATCTACGATTAGGAGAGAAAGGGTATGGATAAAAATAAGCGTAAGGAATTGCTTGAGGAGTACAAGGAAATTAAGACTTATATGGGCGTCGCCCAAATTAAAAACAACGTCAACGGTAAAATCTATGTGGACAGTTATCCGAACTTGAAAAATAAATGGTTAACCCTTCAGATGCAGCTGGATCAAGGGAGATTCGCGAACGCGGAGCTGCAGAAGGAATGGAAGGAATTTGGGGCCGACAAGTTCACTTATGAGGTACTGGAGCAGAAGGAAGCCGACAAGGTGACCGATATGCGCTGGGAACGCAAGAAAATTTTAAAGCCGTGGCTTGATAAGCTGCAGCCCTTCGGGGATCGAGGATACAATAAGCCGCTAAAAGAAACAGATGAATAGGCAGTCCTCATCAGGCTGTGAACAGCAAGAAAGTAACCCGTCAATGGAGCCATTGACGGGTTTTGATTCTGTCCAAAAACGGATTTGACTAACGATGAAATCCAAGATAAGATGAAACCGACTTTAGTCGTTCAGTAATCGATAAACGGACTGGTACAAGGAAAGAGGGGGAAAGCATGAAAATACCTACTACGTTAAAGCATAAGCCTGTTGTCGTGGCGGAGAATTACGAGAAGGTTGACGGCCGTATGGCCGGGAATACAGACGCGAAAGGTCTTTCCCTAGGACTCGCCCAGTGGAATGATAGAGGAAAGGTCGATATTTCGGCCAAAGTATGGAGATATACGGGAGAGAAATGGTCCAGGCAGTCGGAGGAGCTTCCACTTCATCGCGTGCTTGATTTGTCCATTCTGATCTGCCGGTCCCTGGAGCATTTCCGCGAGGCCTACAGATATGAGCATTTATACGACCCACAGCAGCCTGTCATCGATCGGGTTGGCTTGCAAGGGGACGCGATGACCGTGGAGGTCTGCACGGACAATGAGCGAATCAATGAAGATATCAAGCTGTTCAACCAAGCGCTCAGCGACGACGATGAATTAATCGGCGAACGCTTGAGGACGTTATCTAAGATATTAAAGGATATGGGATATTAATATTATAGCTTCCATACAAACAATACAGCAGTTGTCTCTGCTGTATTGTTTGTGTTTATAGGCTCTTTTTTAATGGTGATGGCGTTGAGCAATATATTTCAATCTTTTTAGGGATGAACTTTGGTATGGTGAATGCAACGAAGGAGGGGATGGAATGCCTGGCGAGATCAGAACGGCATATTATGATCCGGAGCTGCAAGTGGAAGCCTATAGGTTCCAGGGGGTCATGCAGAACTTTCCGAGCCATTTTCATGAGCATTATGTCATTGGGTTTATAGAAAATAGCCAGCGTTACATGTTGTGCAACCATCAAGCATACATTTTAAATCCTGGAGATATTATGATTTTTAATCCCCGGGATATTCATTCATGCGAACAAATCGATGGGAAAGCTTTGGATTATCGCAGCATCGGGATACAACCGGATAGCATGAAGAGGATAGTCAGAGAAATTACAGGCAAGGAATTTCTGCCGTCCTTTTCGCCTAATGTCCTTTACCGCAGCGAGCTTGCCGGGGTGTTGCAGGAGCTGCATGACATGATATTTAGGGGTGAATCCGACTTTATTAAAGAAGAGCTGTTTTTATTTCTCATTAGCCAGCTGCTGCAGGATTACTCGGATACGACGGAGAAGCTAGAGGAACAAGGACAAGAGCGGGATTCCGAGTTCGCCACCATCTGCGATTACATCGAGAGTCATTATTCAAACAAGCGTGTATATTTATTTGACCCCAATCGTTACGGTATGGGCTGCTTATTTATTTTTAAACGAGTCGATCACGATGACGGCCTTCCTCGGGATGCTTCTCACCTTGATAGGTCTAGTCGTGTCAGAAAAAAGGTTCATTCAGAAGTTGAAGCTTGCTTCTAGCTATGTTTTAAAATGTCGAGTCAAACTCAACAGACATAGGATGTGACTGCCAGGCAGGCACAACAGAAGCATTGTATATCATTCCATTTATTTGATTTCACAAATAAAGGATGTGTTTTCGGCTGAAAAAGAATCTATTCATTCTATTAGTCATTACTTTATGCGTATTATTCTTAGCAGAAATGTCTAAGACGACTACTTACTCAGATGTCAGGTAGTTGAAATATACGAACAGCGTATAATCGTCGAAGATCTAAGTAGCCAGATGATAGCTATTTCAATTGATCCGAAACTTCATCAATTAATAGAAAAAAACAAGCGTTACGCAGTTAAATTTGAGTATTACAAATATGGGAAAAAGAAACTGATTTTTATTGAGCCGAGCAAGCTCTCTAATTAGAAGTCGCAAACCACCCTTGATTCGGCTTACGGTTATTGCGTTTAAGCCTGTCCGTTGTGAGAAGTTGCTTGCGTCAATCGGACAGCAAGCGAAGACGTTCGATCCGACGATTGTGCTCGGGCAGCAGGTTCAGGGACTGGAGCGCGCCCGGACGGCCTGATAACACACATAGGATCTGGATAAGCCAAATAAAACCCGCGGAAACTTTGAGGCATTAGGTTTCCGCGGGTTTTTATGCATGAAGCCACCCTGCGGCTGCACTTCGTGGAGTGAGGTGAAGGCGGCAGCTACGGGGGGCGGCGGATCAGATGGAAGTGGGCAAGACGGGAAATGATCAGACATGACGGGATATTCAACTGGAAGTTGGCGGTTGACTAAGAGGGTAAACGTGATTATAATAAAAAAATGAACGGTCTGTCTTTTATTGCGATGAAACCTATTATAAGGAGTGAATGAATATGAGTAAAGTATGGTTGATAACAGGAACCTCGACGGGGTTTGGACGTCAATTCGTAGAGCAATTGGCCTCTACGGGAGATCAGATTGTCGCTACTGCGCGAAATGTGGAGGCGATCGCTGATCTTAAGGAATTGGCCCCTGACCGCATCCACATCGCCCCGCTCGATGTAACGAACAAGGAGCAGATCCAGGCAGCTGTCCAAGAGGCGGTCGATACGTTCGGACGAATCGATATTGTCGTGAATAATGCGGGCTACGGATTATTCGGTATGCTGGAGGAATACACGGATGAGCAGATCCGGCATCAATTCGATGTGAATGTATTCGGCACGCTCGATGTGATTCGGGCCACTCTTCCGATCTTCAAGCAGCAGCAATCTGGCCATTACGTGAATGTTTCCTCGATCTTCGGGGTTTGGGCAGTTCCGGCGTTCAGTTTGTATGCGGCGTCGAAGTTTGCCGTAGAAGGGTTCTCCGAAGCGATGGCCGCGGAGCTGGCCGCCTTCGGAATCAAGACGACGATTGTACAGCCAGGCGTCTTCCAAACCGAGTTTATGGGAACGTCGCGCATGCTGTCGGACACTAAGCCTGAATATGCATCTGTATATGAAGCCTTCGACAAGAGCTATGATTCGCTGAAGAAGGGCGACCAGGCTAAGGCGGTTGAGGCTATGATCGCCATGATTAACAGCGAGAATCCGCCGCTTCATTTCCCGGTAGGCTCGATGGCGACCTATGGCATCCGAAATGCACTCGGCAAGCGTGTCGACGAAGTCGTGGCATGGGAGAAGGTATCGCTGCTGGCTGATTAATCGGAGATATAGAAGAAATTGCTTCGTGAGCATTCTTTACTGATCGTTCCCAAAATGCTATGATGGGTCTGGGAGGGAGAGCTGATGGCACGAAGCAAAGAGTTTGACGAGAGCGTGGTGCTTCATAAAGCCATGCTATTGTTCTGGGAGCAAGGGTATGAGAAGACCTCTCTGCAGGATCTTGTAGAGCATATGGGGATTCATCGCAGAAGCCTGTACGATACCTTTGGTGACAAGCATTCACTGTACTTAAAAGCGTTAGATCGTTACGGAGATTTGATGAGCGCTGCTCTGAAGTCGGAAGCTTCTCGCGGCAACTCCGCCAGACAGGCGTTGCGTTTCATTTTCGACTTTATGATCGAGAAAGGCGACGATATGCCTTTGGGATGTTTATTCGTCAATTCGGCTATCGAGCTAGCTCCAACGGACGAACAAATTGATGGAAAAACCAGTCAAGGGTTCCAGGGAGAAGAACAGCTCATCGCAGATATCATCCGCAGAGGACAGCAATCTGGCGAGTGGGGAGCCCATCATGATCCTGAGCTGGTGGCGGAGAGCCTGCATAATTCGCTGGTGGGCATTCGTGTACTCGGCCGGACATCGGCGGGGAAAGAGAAGCTGCATCGGATCGCCGACGCTAGTCTGGCAGCGCTCGATAAGTAAAACAAATTTTTTTGTTTAAATTAGAATGATCGTTCCCAATAAAAAATTTGCGGATTCTTTGATACTGCCAACCCCCAGTTTTGTCTTTTTGAGAATGATCGTTCTAATTATGAGTACAAATCCTAACAACCCCAATAAAAGGAGACGATACACATGACAGCATCGCAAAATTTGACAGGAAAAGTTGCTTTCGTTACAGGAGGTACACGGGGGATCGGCTTGGAGACCGTTCGCGGCCTAGGCCGGCTGGGAGCTGCGGTAGTCATCGGCGCACGTGATCTTCAGAAAGGTCAGGAGACAGCTACGCAATTGAAGCAGGAAGGCTTGAACGTAGAGGCTATCGCCTGCGATGTGAATGTACATGAGGATCATCTCGCGGTGTACCGGCATCTGGAGCAGCAATACGGCAAGCTGGATATCCTGATCAATAACGCAGGAGTTCTGCTGGATGCGGAAAGTGTATCCGTGGAGATTGTGAACAAAACCAGCACGCAGCCTGCTGAGCAGCTGCGTGAGACGTTCGAAGTGAATTTCTTCGCTCCCATCCTGCTGACCCAGACGCTGCTGCCGCTCATCCGCAAGTCGGAGGCAGGCCGTATCGTGAATTTGTCCAGTGTGCTGGGTTCGCTGACTTTGCACGCCGATCCAAGCGCGCCTATTTACGGCATCAAAACCTTTGCCTATAACGCTTCGAAAACAGCGCTGAATGCATTCACGATCCATCTGGCGCATGAACTGAAGGATACGGCGATTAAGGTAAACTCCATTCATCCGGGATGGGTGAATACCTCACTCGGAGGAGCTAAGGCGGACATCGATGCGGTGGAAGGAAGCCGTACTAGTATTATCGCGGCGACGCTGCCGGATGACGGTCCGAGCGGACAATTCTTTTATCTCGAAAATCATTTACCTTGGTAATCATTGATAGGCTTTATCTTAAACAAGCTGAAGTGGTTGTGAACCGCTTCAGCTTGTTGGAGTTACCCGCGCAAAACCTTGATTTCACAAGGCTTTGCGCGGGTTTTTCTCTTCGTGGACTTCGTTTCGGCCCTCTTCTGAGTAGCATGTGTGACTCTACACGGTGAGGGAAGCCGTGATACTAAACGTAAGTATTTTAGGAAAACATTGAAATACTGCCGTAAATCTGGCTTCTTGACTTGGAGTACACTCCAAGTTGTACATTTAACATGTCACGATACTTCATTGACATCCTACATGAAAAGAGGAAAGACCATGCCGCATACAAAGACAGTGCTGATTACCGGAGCCAACAAAGGAATCGGATATGAAACAGCTAGACAATTAGGAGCTCAGGGATTTACGGTCCTGCTTGGAGCGCGTGACGAGGAGAGAGGAAAGGAAGCGGCAGCTCGGCTGACAGAGGAGGGCTTGAAGGCCTGCCCTCTTATATTGGACGTGACAAACCAGGCTACGATTGATGCTGCAGCCCAAGTCATTGCTGAGGAATTCGGCTCGCTTGACGTCCTGATTAATAATGCGGGAGCTGCATTTGAGGGAGGCGTTTCTCCGAGCCAGCTCGAATTATCCGATCTGAAAAAGACGTTTGAGACGAATTTCTTCGGTCTGTTCGCCGTTACCAAAGCGTTGCTGCCTCTGCTGATCAAGGCTCCAGCCGGTAGAGTTGTCAATGTATCCAGCGGGCTCGGTTCCTTATCCTTGATGAGCGATCTCTCGGCCGAATTCGCGAATGCCAACATATTGGCTTATCCTAGCTCCAAAACAGCGGTTAACTCCTTAACTTTAATGTTTGCCAAGGAGTTTAGACATTCACCGTTGAAATTCAATGCGGCCGATCCTGGGTATACGTCTACAGATTTAACAGGAAACCGAGGCTATCGGAAGGCCAGTCAAGCGGCCCAAGTTATTGTTCATCTCGCGACGCTTCCAGAAGAAGGACCAACGGGAGGTTTCTTTAACGAAAATGGACCAGTTCCCTGGTAAGGCTAAATGGGCTACTCTTGTCGAGGAAATTCCGGAGCTTGTCACCTCCATCAAGCAAGCTGCACAATTGACTGGACTAACGGAAGATACGATTCGTTATTATGAGAAAATTGGATTACTGCCTTATGCGGACCGGAAGAAAAACGGGCATCGGATCTATAGCCGGGAACAGATTCAAGGTATTATCTTTTTAACTCGATTGAAAGCAACCGGAATGACCTTAGAGGAAATGAAGCATTTTCGGGAAATGACGAATGCCGGTGATGAAAGCATCCCTGCCAGATTGTCCATTCTAGAGGAGCATAAGCAGAAAATTCAAAGCGAAATTGCCAGATTGTCTGATATTCAAACAATCATTGAATTCAAGATTGATCATTTTCGTGAAATCTTCCAACATCCAAATTCAAACGATATGCTTTGTGAGGAAGCTTCAAAAAAAGAGATATGACGGTTAAACATGATGGGACACCCCCTTTGAGATATAGATTTGTTATTCAACAGGCATGAATGATAAATCGAGGAGAGGTGAATGATTAATGAAGAAAGCAGCCAAAACGGTTATTATCACAGGGGGAAATACAGGGCTCGGGTTTGAAACGGCCAAAGTTATGGCCAGCTCTTCAACCGAATGGCATGTCGTCATCGCATCGCGCAGTCAGCAAAAAGGAAACGAAGCGGTGCAAGCGTTGATTCGGGATACCCGTAATCCCCATATATCTGCAAGAGTACTGGACTTGTCCTCATTCTCGTCGATTAAGCAATTCGCAGATCAATACACGAAGGCGGATCTTCCGCCGCTCCATGCCATTGTCTGCAATGCCGGGACTGCTTTTGTGCAGGGTACTCAAGTAACAGCGGATGGCCTGGAGGCAACCTTTGGCGTCAATCATATGGGTCATTTCCTGCTCGTGCGGCTGCTCTATAATCAGCTGGCAGAGCCGGGCCGTATCGTTGTTGTCAGCAGTGACACGCATCAATCGAGGGGCAATTCGGGGATGTCCGTCCGCTATGCAAGTCCGGCAACGATGGCCGATCCTACGGCTTCGGACCAGAACCTGCACGAGCTGAACGACTTTTCCAAGGGAATGGTCCGCTATGCGACCTCCAAGCTGACCAACCTGTATTTTACGTATGAGCTGTCACGCCGGGTTCAGCAGTCCAAGCCATCCATCTCGGTTGTGGCCTTTAACCCTGGCATGATGCCCGGCAAAGGCTCGGCACTGGCCAGAGACTACAAGCCCGTCATGCGGTTTGCCTGGAATTATGTCATGCCGTTGTTCCGCTTCGTCAGCTCCGGCATTCGTTCAACCAAGCAGTCCGGCCATGATCTTGCTCAGCTGGTATTAAGTGAAGTAGTGAAAAGTGGAACGTACTGGGACGGCAAGAAGGAGATTGCATCCTCCGAAGAGTCCTATGATCTCGGTCGTGCGGCTGAGCTGTGGGATTGGAGCAGTGAAAAGGCAGAGCTGAACAAAGAGCTCTAATCTAAATAAATAGCGAAGTCCAGCATTTTACCTGGATATTGCGGTATGGTTCAGCATGAGACCGAGCTGGCGAAGGTAAGGTCGCAAGTCGCTGACGGAATCTAAAAAAGTGGTGTATACCCGAAGCAAGGTATCGTTGGGCCTAGGTTGTGCCAGCTCGCCCTGCAGGAGATCTATCACCTCAAGCAGTTCCTTCCGAATATGCTCGGGTTGCGGCAACTTATGGATTTTTTCGGCAAAAAACTTCAGAAATTCCTCCAGGTTGGCCTGCCGGGTGAAGTGATCTAGCGGATTGATTTCGTTGAAGAAGGCGCTGGATGTCTTGAGCACAGGTTCAGCCTTGCTTGCGATCAAATCGCGGATGACCGTATCCAGCCGATCCACGATGAAGCCGGCCAATTGGGCCATGGGAACTGCGATCACAGCTTGAATCGCATGCGACAAGTATTCTTTGATCATGCCGCGGAAGATGGCGACAACATCCCCGAGAAAGGGAGCAATGGGCTCGCCATATGCTTCATAGAAGCAGTCGTGGTGCAAGGTTAGCAATGTGGCGCGTTTCTTTCTCCATTCGATCAGAAAGTTCTCATTGGTTGTTATCGGAAGCTCTTTAAACTCGCTGGTGAAAAAATAGTTTTCAAGCATATATTGCATCTGAAATTCAATCTTCCGACGCAGCACTTCCTTGGGTGGAAGCCCCTCTAGCCGAAGCATGCGGTCAAGCTCCCTGGTTTCTTCGAACAGGATTCTGTGTACCTCAACAAATACGCTGGTAAATAAATCTTCCTTTGAAGGAAACACTTTATATATGCTGGCCTTGGCCATGCTGCAGGCTTCTGCGATGTCCTGCATGGAGGCCGCGAAATATCCTTTTTCTCTGAAAATACACATGGCTGTATCGATTATTTGCTGTCTTTTGAATTGTTCCAACTGTACCACCCCTAGACATTCTGACATGCTCTCTTGATGTGGTCAATAAAGGATTTGACGTGAAAACTTGCAAAGTCATATAATGAACTTGTAAGTTTTATAGATTGAATTCTAAGGAGGTGAGCCAGAGCATTCCGCTTTGGCCCAACATGAAAATTAACGATCAGGTTGAAATGCTGGAGCTTACCCTTAAGATGGGTGAGCATGATTTTGTCATCAACCCGGTAGTGATCCGTGATGAGCATACCTATGTATTGATTGATACCGGGATGCCTGGTTCTTACGGTCCAATCACGGAGCTTTTGACCCAAGCAGGAATTGATGACTCGGCCCCTCATTCCATTATTCTAACCCATCAGGATATCGATCATGTAGGCGGGTTGCCACAGTTCAAGGGCGAAGGCATCGATGTGTATGCTCATGGGGAGGACCAGCCCTATATCGATGGGTTGAAACCGATGATCAAATTCAATGGGGAGCGTAAGGAAGGTCTTATTGCCAGTCTTCCGCAGGACCTCGCTTCCGCATTTGAAACTACTTTCTCAGGAGAAGTCAAGAATGTGACCCGTGTGCTTACAGATGGGGAGAAGCTGCCTTTCGGCGGGGGGCTAACCGTGATCCATACCCCAGGGCATACACCAGGACATATCGCTTTGTACCATGAGCCGAGCAAGACCCTTATTGCTGGCGATGCTTTGGTCGTGGATGGCGGGAACCTGCAAGGTCCGAATCCGGCCGTAACGCCAGATATGAAGCTGGCGCTGGAGTCGCTCCGCAAGCTCAAGGCATATCCGATCGAGACGGTTCTCTGCTATCATGGTGGCCTTTTTAAAGGCGATGTTCACAAGATCATCGACGAAATAACCCAGAGCCTGTAGTAAACAGCGTTAGCGATTCATCCTCCTCCTAGTCTGAGCAAGTCCGCGCCACCAGGATGATTCTTATCGGCTATACCTCAATTTATAGATCCACCATGCAGCCAGGGCAAATATTCATTTGCTCTGGCTGTTTGTTTACGATCCAGTATCCAGGCTGCTGCTGCCGCCAATAAGATCGATGAGATAGCGCAGCGGGGCGGATATATGCTTGTTTTTATGGATAATGATCTGCGTGTAGAAGGAGGCTAGTGTGTCCTCCCGAACGGAGAAGGCGGATAACTGTTCTTTGATTAACATATCGTTGGCTGCAATCTTCGGAATCATCGCGATGCCCATCCCATACAGCACGCATTGTTTAATGCCCTCGAGGCTGCCCATTTCGGATACCACCTGATAGGAAATGCCTTTATCGTTCATGGATCGCTCAAGCGCACTGCGATAGCAGCAGCCCCTCTCCGTGAGGATGAAGGGGCTGTTCTCCAGCTCGCGAATACTCATGTCGCTTCGTCCGTGCAGGGGATGGTCTTTGGAGCAGATGAAGATCAGCTCTTCATTGCGAACGCTGATGGAGCTCAGCTCCGGGTCAGTGACAGGCATGTCCAGCACAAAGCCGATGTCCAACTCATTGCTTTTTATTTTGCGGATAATTTCATGATCCGAGGTCGGGAAGAAGACGACATTGGCCTGCGGATAGCGGTTGCGGAAAGCTTGGAAATAAGGTGGAAGGAAAAAGGCGGCCAGCGTCTCCGTCGTTCCGATCGCCAGACTCACATTGGACCCTGTGCTGAACGTCTCCTTGGCCTGGTGATAGCCTTGGGCGATTTGATCGGCGTAAGCGAGCATCTGCACGCCGCTGGCGGTCAGCTTCAGCCGCTTGCTGCTGCGTTCAAACAGCTTTACGCCAAAATGATTTTCCAGCCGCTGAATCTGCACGCTTACCGTAGGCTGTGCGTAGCCAAGCTTTTCGGCGGCTCTAGTGAGGTTTTGACAGCGTGCTACCTCGCGAAACGTAATGAAGTATTGAATATCCAAATTATGTATCACCTCTTTCATTAAAGATATTAATGAAAATTCATTATAACAAATAGGGATTACAATATGGAGTGATTTCCATTTCTAGTATGACATGAACGATCTGGGAGATCAATCTACCCTGAAACTTATGGTTATGGTGTCCCAATCATTAAAAAGTGTAATGATACATATTACAAAACATAGTCTTTTATAATGAAATAAATCTGATATACTATAAATATTCGTAGCGGATAAATAGGAATTAGGATGGGCGTACTCCTCGAAGGAGAGGTTCACATCATCGTGCTTTTTTCAGACCATACCTTTGAAGGAGAGAACTATAAATGAAAAAGTCAGCCTTTTCCATCCTCTTATCTATTTTGACATTAATTCTGATTTCCGCTTGCGGTTCACAGGCTTCAAACACGAGCAACACGCCTTCCGCTGCCAAGACGCAGCCTGAAAAATCGGGGGATGGAGCTGGCGCTAGCAATACGAAGCCTGAGGATCGTGTGATTAAGCTGCTGGCCAATAGCTCGAACCATAATGATGAGGTGGCAGCTATTCTGGTAAAGGAAGTTGAGAAGCTGGGCTACAAGCTGGAGTTCAAAGTGCCAACGGACATCATCATCGCGAACAAGGAAGTGGTTGAGGGCCTCTATGATGCCGTCCTCGGTAACCATTCGGCTGCTCTGAATGCCTTTAACAAAGCGAATAACACCAATCTTGTTCCGGCCTTCCTGACGACGTTTGCACCTAACGGTATCTATTCCAAAAAGTACGCTTCATTCAAAGATCTGCCTGATGGGGCAACAATCAGCATTCCTGGCGACACGGCGAATGGCGGACGTCCGCTCCTCATTCTGCAAAATGCCGGGCTGATTAAAATCAAAGAAGGCTTGGATGTTACGAAGATTACACCGTCCGATATTGTGGATAATCCCCACAAATTCAAATTTAAGACGCTGGAGACAGGCCTGCTGCTGCGTGCGCTTGACGATCTCGACGCAGGGTTCCTCTTCCAAAGCCAGCGCGCGAACGGCGGATTGAAGCTTGAGAGTGCATTTGGACTTGAGAGTGCTGAAGTGAAGGATTTTTACATCATTGCTGCGACGCGTCCTGAGCTAGTCGGCTCGCCAAAGATCGAGGCACTGAAGAAGGCGTACTATTCCGATGCTGTGAAACAATTCTATCAAACACGTTTTGACAAAGGAAGTATTTATTACGCCTGGTAGAAGGGAGCTAGTAAACATGAGCCAAGCAAGACGCCTTGTGCTGGGAAGCTCACTCAGTATCGGGGGCAGCCACACCTCGGTATGGCGGCATCCTAGATACTGGTCGGATGCCTCCATTAATATCGATTATTTTGTCTCTGCCGCACGCAAGGCGGAGGAGGGCAAGCTCGACTTTATATTTGTGGGGGACAGCCTATACGTTAACGATCATACCGCCCCGCATCTGATAAACCGGCTAGAGCCGCTTACGCTGCTCTCCGTTGTGGCAGGTGCGACTTCGCGGATCGGGCTTGTCGGGACTTTGTCTACAACGTATCACGAGCCCTTTCATGTTGCCCGCCTGTTCGGCTCCCTGGATCATATCAGCCGGGGAAGGGCCGCTTGGAATGTCGTCACGACTGCACTTCCGGGCACCGCTGAGAATTTCGGCCGTGACAGCCATTTGGAGCATGACCAGCGCTATAGGGTGGCAACCGAGTTTCTGGATGTCGTGAAGGGGCTCTGGGACTCTTGGGAGGAAGGCGCGTTCTTGCGTGACAAAAGCAGCGGTGTATATTTCGATGCCAGCAAGCTGCACACGCTGAATTACAAGGGCGAGCACTTCTCCGTGCGCGGTCCGCTCAGCATGGAGCGTACGCCGCAGGGCCGGCCGATTATTGTGCAAGCCGGCTCCTCGGACGCGGGCAAGGACTTTGCCGCCAGACATGCGGAAATTGTATTTACCCACCAGCCTAGCATCGAGGAAGCAAAGCGCTTTTATCATGATATTAAGGAGCGGGCGGCCAAGCTTGGCCGGAATCCGAATGAGCTCTTGGTGCTGCCTGGAATCAGTACGATTGTGGCCGATAGCGCTGCACAAGCGCAGCAAAAGCAGGACGAGATCGACGCGTTGATCGATATCGATGAAGCGCTGAAGGAGCTGGAACGTTACTTGGATCCTGCGGCGATCGCCCGTATCGATCTGGATGAGCAGCTGGCGCCCCATCTGGACGGGCTGTTGACGGATGGCTATCAGGCAGAGACAGAACGAATCGCTCAGCTTGTGCACAAGGAGAATCTGACATTACGAGGTCTTGCCCTTCGGATGTCGACGCGTGCGGGGCATAATCCGTTCGTCGGGACGGCCGAGCATGTCGCGGATGCCATTCAACAGTGGTTCGAAGCAGAGGCTGTGGACGGTTTTATCGTCAGCTCTGGTCCCATCGTGCCGGAAGGCTTGCATCATTTTGTCGATCAGGTTGTCCCTATTCTGCAAGGCCGCGGCCTCTATCATACAGACTACCGTGCAGAGACATTGCGGGGGCAGCTGGGCCTGCCAGTTCCTCCTAATCGGTATGCGCAGGCCACAACCTAGCAGAAGCCTGCCCCGGCCATAGGTGCACAAAATGGAGGTGAGCAGCGAATGATTTCACTTCGCCATATCTATAAGAGCTTTGACACACCAGCTGGCACCCTGGCGGCAGTTAACAATGTTTCCATCGAGATCGAAAAGGGAGATATCTACGGGATTATCGGCTTTAGCGGTGCCGGCAAATCAACCCTGCTGCGCACGATTAATTTACTGGAGCGTCCTGACAGCGGCACGGTCATCGTAGATGGCAAGCAGCTCGCCGAGCTAAGCAAGGGGCAGCTGCGCCAGGAGCGGCAATCGATCGGCATGATCTTTCAGCACTTTCATCTGCTGAATAATCTGACGGTCTTCGATAATGTGGCTTTCCCGTTGAAAATAGCCGGCATGAACAAGGCAGAGCGACGCAAGGGCGTGGAGGAATGCTTGAGCATTCTGGATATTGCCGATAAGATCGACGCCTATCCGGCCAAGCTAAGCGGCGGGCAGAAGCAGCGGGTGGCTATCGCGCGCTCGATTGCCAACCACCCGAAGGTGCTCCTGTGCGATGAGCCGACCTCATCGGTCGATCCGCAGACTACAGGGGATATCCTGAAGCATCTGGCGCATATTAACCGCCGGCTCGGCATTACGATTGTGATCGTGACCCATGAGATGGATGTGGTCCGGGCGATCTGCAATAAAGTGGCGGTCATGGAGCATGGGGTTATCGTGGAGGACTTTGAAATGAATAACAGCAACTATGTGCCGAAATCCAAAATAGCCAGCTACTTGTTCAAGAGTGAGAACTTTTATGCAGAAGAAGTAGGGGGGAGCTTGCATGGATGAGATGATCCATCAGATCTCCAAGGCGATGCCCGATTTCTGGATAGCGTTCGGCGAATCCTGGTACATGCTGCTGATCTCCATTCCCATTACAGTCATGCTCGGCGTCCCTCTCGGAACCGTACTCTACTTTATCCGGCCAGGCTCCAGATTCAAGGCGCCACGGACCTATATTATTCTTAACGGCCTCGTTAATATTGTTCGTTCCTTCCCGTTTATTGTGCTGTTGATCGCGATCATTCCTATCACAAGGCTGATCGTCGGCACAGCGCTCGGGACGACAGCGGTCATCGTACCGCTCGTAGTTGCCTCTACGCCGTACTTTGCCAGATTTATCGAGCAGAGTCTGCTGGAGATCAACAGGGGACTTATTGAAGCGGCGGAATCGATGGGGGCCAGCTGGCCGCGAATCATATGGAGCGTACTCTATGTAGAAGCTCGGTCCAGCATTGTCAATTCCATCGTCATTATTCTCGTCAGCTTTCTGAATTACTCTTCCGTTGCAGGGCTTGTCGGAGGGGGAGGACTCGGCGACTTCGCACTCCGTTACGGCTACCAGCGGTATGAGACGTATACGATGGCTTTTACCATCATCGTCATTGTCATCTGTGTGCAGCTGTTCCAGTTCGTCGGCAACTACATCGTCAGCAAGCTGGACAAGCGTCTGTAGAATCGAATGTATCCAACACACCTAGGGAGGAAACAGATTATGACACAACTGAGTAAAGAGCAACTGGTCGCAACGTACAAAGCAGGAGGAGAGGCACTTGCGCAAGCGGTACAGGGCTTAAGTGAAGCGGAGCTGCTGCACCATCGTCTGCCGGAGAAGTGGTCGATCAAGCAGATTGCTGTTCATCTGGCGGATGCGGAGCTGGCTGTATCGTTCCGTGTACGGAATATTCTCTCGGAGAAGGCCCCTGCTATACAGCCTTTCGAGCAGGACAACTGGACCGACTCGCTGAATTATGAAGCGCTCGATCTGGCGGCTGCGCTGGAGCGCTTCCGATTGCTTCGTGCTGCCAACAGCGAGCTGCTGGAGCAAATCAAAGATGAGGCATGGGAGCGTACCGGAGCGCATCCGGAGAACGGACTGATTACACTTGCACAGGTGATTGCCGGGCAAATCAACCATCTGCAGGGGCATCTGGACCAAATCCAAACCGCCCTTACCGATTACCGCAGCAGGTAATCGGTATGACAAGTATACGCAGTGAGGAAATCTTAGTAGATAACAACAAGGAAGCTGAGCTGATCAGCTTGGCGAAGCGGCTGGCAGTCCGATTCGCTGAGCGTGCTCCCCAGCATGATCGCGAGGGTTCTTTTCCATTCGATAATTTCGAGGATTTAAAGCAGGCAGGCTGCCTGAAGCTTACAGTGCCGAAGGAATTCGGTGGCGACGAAATCTCCTTGTTCTCGCTTGTCCAATTTCTGGAGAACATTGCCAGGGGAGATGGCTCTACAGCCCTTTCCCTGGGTTGGCATCTCGGTTTAATTCTGCAGCTGAGGACGACGCGTCGCTGGCCGGAGCATCTGTTTGCTCGACTGTGCAAGCTGACGGTCGAGCAAGGCGAGTTGTACAACGGCTATATCAGCGAGCCTGGGATCGGAAGTCCGGGCCGTGGCGCAAAGCCGCGCACAACGGCTGTCCGCTCTGAAGGCGGCTGGCTGCTGAGCGGACGCAAAAGCTTCAGCACGCTGCTGCCGAACATTAATCATTTCAGTGTCATCGCATCGATCGACGGAGAAGCTGCAACGGGAGAATTCTACGTGGATCGCCAGGCGGGTGTTGGAATGAAGGAAACCTGGGATACGCTTGGCATGCGTTCCACCGGCAGTCATGATCTGCTGCTAGATCGCGTATTTGTGCCAGAGGCATCTGTGGTCTCCATCTCACCAAAAGGTCAGCAGCAACAGCAGCCGCAGGATGGGCACGGCTTTCTCATGTTCATCTCGGCCTGCTATCTCGGGCTGGCGACTGCAGCGCGGGACTACGCCGTTGAGTTCGCCCGCACGTATCAGCCGGACAGTCTCGGCATGCCAATCGGGGAGCTTCCTCTTATTCAGCAGCATCTTGGACTGATCGAGGCGGAGCTAACGACGGCGAGAATACTGCTGTACTCCATGGCTCGCCGCTGGGATGAGGAGCCGGGGGAACGGGCTGCTCTGAAGCCGGAGTTTGCGCTGACCAAGTACACGGCAGTGAATAGTGCGATTAGCATCTCGGACCGCGCTATGCGGGTCTGCGGTGGCTCCAGCCTGTCTCGCTCGAATCCGTTGGAGCGAATTTATCGCGATATTCGGGCCGGTTTATTCAATCCGCCGCTCGACGATCTGGTCATCAAAGATCTTGCCTTCAAGGCGCTGGGCAAGTACAGCTAGAACACAGCTCAAGGGCCGAGCCAAGCCTTCGCCTTAACTTTTGACTTCTTGAACTAAAGAAACCTCTCTTCTATGTAATGGTTGGTTCCTACTTCCATTACCCAAGAAAGGTTTCTTTTTTTACGGCTAAAATCCTCATTGGGAGGATTTGCAGTTTTGCCCATATGAGGTATTCTATTATCATTAAGTGGGAAGTTAATATCACAAAGTACCAACAAGGAAGATTCGAAAATTGTTATATTGAAGGAGGATCTGCATGGCCGCAACCCTACAACTCGACGGCTTAAGTTTACAATTGCAGGACTTGCTGCAATTCTGGCAGGAGAGTACGATCAAGTCAAGATCGTCACCGATCATCTTCAAGCTCCAGATTCCCCAGGCTAGATGGATTCAATCCTTAAGCTTCCCAATATTTAGTTGAAACATTTTATTTGGTTCATTTGACAAGGACCCAGCCACCGGGTTCAATAAGGTTGAATGAATACGGATATGAGGGCTAAACTAACAAATAAAATGGACTTCATAGCAAAGCGATTAACGTTGTTAACTGCTAAGATAATAAAACAGTAAGAAATGGATAAGACGGGGACAATCTATAAGTAGGGGTGAGCCTATGGAGGGGATGCCAGGCAAAATAGTGAAAGTACCTAAGGACTTAGTCAGCCTTGATATGCTAAAGATGAGAGGGCTAACAGTCGTAGGGGCTTGCTTATACACGGGTGTCCAAAGCGGGCGTATGTTCCTACAGGAACATGTTCTATTATTTGTGCTAGAAGGGGTCTATATTGTCAAAAATGGCGAAGAGGAGCATACCGTAAGAAAAAATGAAATGGTGCTCTTGCAAAAGGCGACTGTAGTCGAATATGAGAAATATGGTGAAGAGAACTCGGAGCATATATTGGAATATATGATGTTTTTCTTACAGGATGAGTTGCTTCATGAGTTTGTTAAGATGTCCCAATTCTCATCCGTCGAGCGAAACGAATCTATACCCGCTAGCGTGATTCCTGTCAATGAGCGCCTGCTAAGCTATTTGGCGTCACTGAAACCGTATTTCAAGGTTTCTGAGGGGATACAAGACGAATTATTAAAATTAAAAATGCTGGAGCTGCTGTTCAATATTTTGGATGCAGATCCAGTACTCATGCAACAAATTTTGAAGCTCAAGCAGCTTCGGCCCACAAGCATTGTCGAGGTCGTGGAACAGAACATTTTGAATCCCGTATCCCTCCAGGATTTAGCCTATTTATCTGGCAAAAGCTTGTCTGCATTCAAGCGGGAGTTTCGAAAAATTTATAATGAACCTACCTTTCAATGGATTCGTAACCGCCGGTTGGATAAGGCCAAGGAATTATTGACCCATTCGGAGTTATCCGTTACGGAGGTTTGCTTGGCGACAGGCTTCGAAAATGTCTCTCATTTCTCCAAGGTATGGAAGAAAAGGTTTGGTTCCCCTCCATCAGCCCTAAGACAAGGCTTATCGAATCGGAGCTTACATCAAGCATAATAGGGCGGCTTGTGATATAATTGCGAGAACGGAACGGAGACGAGAGCGCTGATTGCGCAGAGGCGCAATCAGTGTTTTTTGCCATGTATACTGGGGGGAGTGAGCGCATTGTTTACCATTAAGGAAGCATCGGAGCAATTGAATTGTCCCGCACATACGATACGTTTCTATGATAAAGAAGGACTACTGCCCAACATTCGCAGGGACGAAAATGGCAACCGTATATTTGATAAAAAGGATTTGGACTGGATTCGACTCATGAGCTGTTTCCGCGCAACGGGAATGAGCATAGCGAAGATCAGAGAAATTGTGGAGCTGGCCGAACAGGGAGAAGCCACGATCGGACAAAGAAGGGCCATACTGGAAGCGCATCAAGCGGAGATTATAAGAAAGCAGCAGGTGCTTAACGAGGCTTTTGAAGCGGTTAGTCAGAAGCTGGAGGTTTATAATAACATTCAAAAAGGAAACCCGGAAGACAGTTTTCTCGAATATATCGAGAAACAGGAGCCGCCAATAAGCTAACATGTCGCGAATCCTCGTTGCATTATTTCGCTCAATGAAATAATGCAACGAGGATTCGTTATTTTTGATGAAAAACTCTTGACTTAAAGTGGACTTTAACATGTAAAATGTAAAAGATTTGGATTCATTATTCCTAAATAATAAGAAAGTGGGAAGTTAACGGGATGAAAGTATTCATGATAGTGATCATAGCCGCTCTAGCCATCTTTTTGATCGTGTACTTTTATCCGCCGCTTGGCGGCAAAAGCTCGGCCGAAAGCCAGAGGAAAATTCAACAATCCCCGCAGTTTGTCGACGGGAAGTTTCGCAATCAAATTCCAACACCTATGGATTATAGCTTAAAAGAAACCGCCGATGCGCTAATCAAAACGGTAAAAGGGAATCCGAACGGCAGACCGAAAGGAAGCCTCCCTGTTGATAGCTTTGATGCGAAGGCCTTCGCGGAAAAGGCGGAGGATCAAGTCGTCTGGTTCGGACATTCAACGCTATTGCTGAAAGCAAGCGGAGTGAAGGTGTTAATAGACCCGGTATTCGGAACCTATGCTTCTCCGGTGCCTTACTTCGGTCCCAAGCGTTACAGCGACAAGCTGCCGGCAGAGATCGAGGAATTGCCGGAAATTGATGTCGTCCTCATCTCGCATGATCATTACGATCATCTGGACTATGGCTCCATTCGCAAATTGAAAGGCAAGGTCAAGCAATTTATCGTCCCATTAGGGATTTCCGGGCATCTGACGAAGTGGGGAGTCGATCCTGACCGCATCAAAGAGCTTGATTGGTGGGAAGAGGAGACGGTCCAGGGACTGACGTTCGTTAGCACGCCGGCCAGACATTTCTCCGGCCGTGGCAGAGGCGACAGCGGGGCTACCTTATGGAGCTCCTGGGTTATGACGGGTAAAGAAACGAACATCTATTATAGCGGAGATAGTGGATACGGGCCGCATTTCAAGGAAATTGGCGATAAGTACGGACCATTTGACCTGACGCTCATCGAAACGGGCCAATATGATGAACAATGGGCGAATATTCATATGACTCCGGAAGAATCGCTGCAAGCCAACCAGGATGTGCAAGGCAAACGGATGATACCTATTCACTGGGGAGCGTTCACCTTAGCGCTGCACAGCTGGACGGACCCTATAGAGCGGGCGAAACTGGCGGCTGAACAGCGGAATACAGTGCTGATAACACCAAGAATAGGCGAAACGGTAACGATAGGATCGCCGGAATACCCGTCCTCAAAGTGGTGGGAGTAACGCTCGGGCGTCTCGTGCTTGGGTAATTACCGGGAGAAAAGTATCGTCTGAGAGATGATCCAAAGAAATAGTTCCAGATTGACCCTTCTGTGATCCATGCAGAAGGGTTTTTGATGTTGGATACCTTTGTTTTTTGGGTAGCTCGTTTCTCCTCTGTTGAAGTTTTCGTGATGCCTATCTTGAATCGTACACTCTGAATTCTCTTTACAGAGGCGTCCGGGTCTGCTAAAATGACCAAATCCGATTGTTAACCTAAAAATATGATTTATGGTTAACAATTAAATAATTAGAGGATGGTGATCATGGGTGATAACGGATTACGAACGGCTCGCTGCCATGAATAAGGAGCACTTATGGCATCCTTTTACTCAAATGAAGGATTACAATAACTCGGATCCGCTTATTATTGAACGCGGCGAAGGCATCATGCTGTATGACGTCCAAGGACGCGCTTATTATGATGGTTTCTCATCCGTATGGCTCAACGTACATGGACATAACGTGCCGGAGCTCAATCAGGCCATCACGGAGCAGTTAGGGCGAGTCGCCCATTCCACCCTTCTCGGAATGGCCAATGTGCCAGCCATCGAGCTTGCAGAAAAGCTGGTGGGGATCACTCCGGCAGGGCTAAACAAAGTGTTTTACTCCGATTCAGGAGCGACCGGTGTCGAGATCGCGATCAAAATGGCGTTTCAATACTGGCATAACAAGGGAATACGGGGGAAAACAAAGTTTATCACGATGAATCAAGCGTACCACGGAGATACCGTTGGTGCCGTGAGTGTCGGTGCGATCCCTCTGTACCATGACGTGTTTCGCCCCATGCTATTTCCTTCCCACGTCATTCCATATCCCTACTCTTATCGCCATGTTGGCGGCGAGGCGAAAGCAACGGAAGATACGCTAACCGCACTACGTCATTTGCTCGAGACTCGGGCGGATGAAATTGCGGCTCTCATTGTGGAGCCGATCGTACAAGGGGCTAGTGGCATCATCGTCATGCCGCCAGGCTGTTTAAGCCAGATGGCTAAGTTGTGCCGCAAGTATGGCGTCCTGCTCATCGCTGACGAGGTGGCGACCGGTTTCGGTCGAACGGGGGCTATGTTCGCTTGTGATCTCGAAGATGTTTCACCTGATTTGATGGTGATCGGGAAAGGGTTGACCGGCGGCTATTTGCCGGTGGCAGCGACGCTTGCGACGGACGAGGTGTACGAAGCGTTTTATGCCGATTACCAAGAGCAGAAAACATTTTTCCATGGTCATTCCTACACGGGGAACCAACTCGGCTGTGCCGTTGCTTTGGCTAGCTTGAAGCTGTTTGAAGAGCGCAACCTGGTCGAAGGAGTAAAAGCTAAGGCATCCTTTGTTGAGCAGAAGCTCGCAGCGCTCAAAGATCGCCCGCATGTGGGTGAAATCCGGCAAAAAGGACTGATGATCGGAATCGAGCTCGTACGCGACAAGACATCACGGGAGACGTACGATTGGGCAGAACGAATTGGCGTTCGCACGAGCTTGCGGGCCAGAGAACTCGGCATGCTAACGAGACCGCTCGGCAATGTGATTGTCTTCATCCCTCCGCTTGTCAGTACTGAAGCGGAACTTGATGCCATGACCGATATTTTGGAGCAATCCATCCTTCACGTCACGGAAGGCGGCCTGGTTACATGAACCAAGTGAATATGGAAACGATACGCGGATTATTCGTGACAGGAACGGACACCGGCGTAAGGAAGACTGTTGTCACGGCAGCCATTACGAGGCGCTGCTCACGGAAGGAGCTGGCTCAGGAGCTTCACGTCATGTGACAGGTAACCAGATGTCTTATGGTCGTCTGGAAGAAGCACTGGCTGAGTGGCAGAACTGCGAAGCTGCGCTAGTTTTTGCTAATGGATATATGGCTAATTCAAGAGTTATCCGTGCACTAGTAGGCCGAGGAGATGTTGTGTTCAGCGATCAGTTGAACCATGCAAGGTATGGTGGATGGCATTGTATTAAGCCGTGCGGAGCATGCTCGGTACCGTCATAATCATATGGAACATTTGCGTATGCTACTGAATAAGTATCGGGATAAACGGCGTAAGCTGATTGTTACGGACGCTGTTTTCTCCATGGATGGTGATCAGGCTCCATTGCGTGAACTGGCTGCGCTCAAACGCGAGTACGGAGCGATGCTCATGGTGGATGAGGCACATAGTGGGGGGATCTACGGGGGGCGAGGCGAAGGATTATGTCATGAACTCGGGCTGCAGGGAGATGTGGATATTCATATGGGAACATTAAGCAAATCCTTCGGTGTCTACGGCGCTTATATTGTTGGCAGACGCACGCTAATTCGATGGCTGGTGAACAAGGCTAGGCCACTCATCTATTCAACGGCGTTGCCCCCTTCTATCGTAACTGGCATTTCCATGTCGTTAGATTTGGTACAAAAGGAACACTGGCGTCGAGAAAGGCTTCATACGGCAACCCGGTTATTTCGGTCCTCGCTTCGTGACGCCGGGTTTAGCATCGGTGATGGCGACTCTCCTATTGTACCTTTAATCGTGGGCGATAACGATACGGCCTTGCGCTTCAGCGGAGCTCTAGAAGAAGAAGGGATTCTAGCGGTTGCCATCCGTCCGCCTACGGTGCCTGATGGCACAGCGCGCCTTCGCTTTTCCTTGTCAGCCGTTCACATGGATAAGGAGTTGACCGATGCAGCCGCACACATCCACAACATCGGACTTCGACTAGGGGTGTTGAGTCCATGATGGCATTGGATGTTGATTCCGTGAAAACTCAGCCAGCGACAAGCGGCACCATGTTATGGTTGTGCGGATGGAGTATGCCGGATGCAGTTTTCGATCGGATTCGCTAGTTACTTCCGGATTTTCATCATGTTTCTGTCGATTACAGGGAGGCTGATTCTCCAGAGAACTTGCTGCTCCTGACTGAAATCGCAGTCAAAAACTTGCTGTATTTGGATGGAGAGGCTTGCAGGACAAGAGCTTTCCACGGTCCGCTATTGATCGGGGGATGGTCTCTCGGCGGTTTACTGGCACTGCGGCTAGCGCTCCAAGGGTTCGCTGATGGCCTGGTGTTGCTCGGGGCCACTGCCCGATTTACGAGGTCCAAAGAGGAGTCTGATCTCGGTTGGGCAGATCTATACGTTAGGAAGATGATGACAGGGCTCGTACAGAACCGGCAAGATGTTGAAACCAAGTTCCGACAGCTCCTATTGACGGAGGCCGAATGGGAGGCCGGTCTAGGCGAAAGCCTTCCCCCAATCGGCAGCTGGACAACCCCAGCGCTAATCGCAGGTCTTCAAATCTTGCGAAGCGAGGAATGCTTGTCTCAAATGAAGAGCATCACCTGTCCGGTATTTCTTGTGCACGGGACTGAGGATCGGATTTGTCCTTACGGCGCTGCATTGGAGCTGATGGCCCAGTTGCCGCAAGCAAAGTTATTCACGATACCTGCCTGCGGGCATGCTCCGTTCTTGGGAAGGGAAGACCAAATAGCTAATAAACTGAGGAGATGGTGGCATGAGCAGCAGGATTAGTAATATCCGGCGTCAATTTAATCGAAGTGCAAATTCGTACGACGCTCACGCTCATGTTCAGCGTTTGATGTCGGATCGGCTTGCAAAATCTCTCTTAGGGTGGAAGAACAAAAGCGACATAGATAGGCTCAGTATGCTTGAGATCGGTTGCGGCACGGGGACGCTGACCGAGATTCTAGTAACGGAATGGCCCAGTGCGAGTATGACTGCACTTGATATTGCGCCCGAGATGATCCGATTGGCTGAACAACGTGTCCTATCAGATGAGGCGAATTTTAATGGCATCCCAACACTGAATTCGGATCGTGTACGCTTTCTTCATGCTGATGTTGAAGTGTGGGCGAAAGATGCTACGACCTCCTCGTTCGATCTCATCGTCTCCAACGCCTGCTTTCAATGGCTTAGCAATCCTAGGCAAACACTGGGTCACCTTCGGCGGATGCTTCGTCCTGGAGGCTCGCTCATATTTAGCACATTTGGGCCTGACACATTCTGCGAGATGCATGAGGCTTTTCATGCCGTTTATCGAGCTCATGGCATGGAGCCGCAGCGGCACGGCCTGCAGTTTCTATCGACAGAGGAATGGAACAGCTTGCTCACGGCAGCAGGATTTTCATGTATCCAATGGGAACGCTCGATTCAGAGGGAAACGTATGCTTCAGCCAGAGATTTTCTTCACTCGGTCAAAGCGATGGGAGCCAGCACTTCCGAGGCTGTTCCTATGCGCGGCCTCAGTTCGCGACTTCTGTTCGCCAGCATGTATAAGGAATACGAGGAGAAGTTCAGCCTACCGGGAGGTGTTGCTGCCAGTTATGATCTTCTATGGATCCAAGCATTGGCGGAGGGGTAGATAAGCTTTATAACTGACAAGCGTAGCCCAAAAAGGCAGCGGCGTCTGGAACATGCTATTCCATGTTCCAGACGCCGCTGCCTTTTTAAGAGCTTTTGATCCACTTTATCATTAACCGAGGATTCATCAAGGACGGGTTTAATTAAGTTAACGAGCATGGTCTTTGGAATAATGAGGAAGGAACCTAACTAGAACAATTCCCAATTGATGTTGTCGGCAAAGCACCGGAGTATATTTCTGTCATGTCCGTTAAGTCTTTGGGAAACTTGGACAAGCCTATCACGAGAAAAACTGAGGGAAAATAAAAAGGGAGAGAATTTCGCCAATGCTTCCTTTCCTCATTGATAAGATCAAAGAAACGCTTGCTCCTGACGTCGCGTCAAGTGCTATAGTAACGCTTGAAAGGGGCTGAGAATGATAGAGAAGACATTTTCAATCAAGCTGACCGCGAAGACGGGAAGGAAGCTGCGCTTCTGCGATCGCAAAGGGCTGCTTAAGTCAAGAGATACAATGAACGGGAGTAGACACCGTTGTCACCACAACATGATACTTCTAGCTCTTGAAGTAGTCGATGTTCAAATCTTAGGAAAACAAAATATTAATTTATAGTGGGAGTGTTTATAATGTCAAATAACAGGAAAATGCTGCAAGAATCTTCGAATCCCGCCCTTCGAATTCGTCCCCGCGTACGATGGGGGGTTCTCGGATATTTCCTCTACATCGCAGTCTTCTACGGTATCTTCGTGCTCAACGGCGTCGACTACCCGCGAATAGGTGAGAGTGAGCAGACCCTTCTTCTCTGGTACGTAGCACCAATGTTCGGCGGTGCCGTGCTAGCCTTCACAGTAGTTACGATCTACGGATGGTGGCGCCCCGGTCTGGCTGAAAAGCGGCAGCTTTCTCGATGGACGATGACGCTCCCGATTATCATGACAGTCATCGCGATCGTGAACATGCTGATCGCCGATTTCACCCGTGTTACGCCCCTGATGTGGCTGTATCTCTTCGTCGGCAGCATCCTGGTCGGCTTTAATGAGGAGATGATCCACCGAGGTCAATTGTTAGTCGCTCTGCGCAGCCGATTCGGCGAAACCGGGGTCTGGCTGCTCTCATCTGGGATGTTCGCAGTCTTCCACCTGCCGGACATGTTCCTGGGCCTTGGGGCGGGCGCCCTGTTCCAGGTGATGATGGCTTTCGGCCTCGGTTCGATCTTCTATCTCGCCCGGCGGTCTACCGGATCGCTCGTAGCCTCCATGTTCCTGCACGGACTCTGGGACTTGAGCATCTTCTCGCATGGCACGTCGTCGTTTCCCATCGCTGGTATGGCATCTCCGTTGTTGGCGATCGCTGGAGCGATCACGGTTCTCATCATCCTCCGCCGTGAAAAGCGGCGCAATAGCGCCCAAAGCGTGTCACGACCAGTCGGCTGATCCGCGGCAAGACTGCCGGCGCTGCACGAGCTGGATCCGGTGCACAGGGATCCGCATCCGGGCATATCGAGATGGCTGAGAAGGCTTTGAACCAATCGATATGTGGCAGGGATACGGATTCGAGCTTTATCGGGAAGAGACTTACAACTGGGCAGATGATAGTTCAATTCAGGAGATAAGACTACACTGGGCGATCAAGTAAAAGAAAGATAAAGAAAAACTGAGATACCAGGCATGTTAGGACATGGAAAAGCATCAATCACTCAACTATACGTCCGCTGTGCGGAGAACGCCGACGAGAACTTTATCGTCGGTTCTTTTAGCATAATCTGTACGGTTGAGTAACGGTGGTAGGGTGCACAGTTTTAATTATTTTGCATCCGCAAAATATCGGCAGTCGGAGAACACCCAAATAACCGTGCATATTCACGACTGAATTGAGATGGACTTTCATAGCCGACATGAAAAGCGGTATTTGCGACGTTGTAGTTTTCAGTCATTAAAAGGCGCCGCCCTTCTTGCAATCGCAGCTGTTTCTGATACTGAACGGGAGTCATCGCAGTAACTTGCTTGAAATGACGATATAGAGACGAAGAACTCATGTTGGCAATTTCCGTTAATTCATTAATACGTAGAGGTTTGTTGAAGTTTGTTTTAATCCGTTCGACTACCTCTGCAATCGTTGCATAATGACTACCGGTTGTGGCAATTTGCTTGAAAACATCCCCCTCTTTTTCAATAAGTAGCCTATATATGATTTCTTTAATGATTAATGGCGCTAATGCTGATATATCTCTTGGAGTTTCCAATAGTCTTACTAGCCGAATCACTGCATCCAGAAGACTATTGTTCATTTTCCCAACAAATAAGCTTTTTGGATAATTTTCTATACTTTCGGGAAACAGATGGGTCTCCTTCATGACTTCAAAGATTTCACCTGCGTCAAGGTCAAGTCGGATTGACAAAAAGGGAGCTTCCGATGAAGGCTTGATCGCTTGTCCGGATATCGGCACATCTAAAGAAACAGCCAAATAATCGCAAACGCCGTATGTATAACTTTCGTTGCCCAAAATCACTATTTTTTCTCCTTGAGCAACTATACATAAGGAGGGCTTTTGAATTCTGCATATAGGGACTGTGGCATTGGAATCTTGAATGAGATGAAGTGAAGGAATTAATGTGTGATGGTCCCCATCTTTTTCAGTAAAACAAGCTGTTGGTCAGGTTTCAGAGGAACGTTTTTTGCCGCTTAAAGTTGATTTGAAAAATTCCGCTTCCATTGCTCAATCCATGGAATTGGCCTACGAGCATTTTGGACAAATAGATGTAGCGGTCAATAACGCTGGATACGGAATTGGTGGAGCTATCGAAGAGCTTTCCGAACAGGATATCCTAGCAAGCTTCGAAGTTAACGTGTTTGGCAGCATTTACGTGATCCAAAGTGTTTTGCCCTACATGAGGAAGAAACGCTATGGTCACATCATTAATATTTCATCTATCGCTGGACTTGCTCCGCACACGGGATGGAGTATTTATGCTGCCACCAAATCGGCTCTTATTGGTTTGTCAGATGCTTTAGCCCAAGATGTTAAATCGATGGGAATCCATGTAACGGTTGTTGCGCCGGGGGGATTTAGAACCGAATTTAATACAGCCGAATCCCTGGTTGTAGCGGATCATAAAATCGCCGATTATTTTTCTCTCCATGATGAAATAAAAAAATTTGAAGCGAAACATGGCAAGCAATTGGTGATCCAGAAAAAGCTGCCGAAGTTTTTATCGAGTTGGTGGAATCGGACAACCCGCCAACTTGCTTATTTTTAGGATCTGACGCCTACCAGCGGGCAAACCAAAAGTTAAACAACCTACTCGAAGATTTGCAGGTCAATAAGCAATTAAGTGAACAAACAGATAGTAACTAAACTTGGATTTTAATGTCTGGGTCCTTTGGGAATAAGGTTGATTGATGCACTCTATATATACGATCAAGGAGCTGCCGCGGCAGCTCCTTTGACTTGCCCATGAAAATTGTTACAGACTAAATGATAATGATCACAAATTGGAGTAGTTCCTACCATAAGTATATACACCTGGGTAGTCGTGTTGCCCCATTCGGGTTCATACGACTTGTTGCCACTCCCCAAATTGAGGCCAAACTCACTTCAGCTGTCTGTCAATGCCTACCGCTGAACCGTTTGATCGCTTCCTCGGTCACCGGCGCGAAGAGGTTAACCAGATTGCCGTCGGGATCGCGAAACAGCACAGCACGGTTCCCCCATGGCATCGTGGTTGGTTCCTTTACCCACTCGTTGATAAACGGCTGCAAGCGCTCGTATTCGGCATCGACATCGTCGATGCGGAACTCGATGATGATAGTGTGATTGTTGGCCACTGCGGAACCAGCGCCGAACAGTTGCACCGTCTGGGAGTGGCCGATCGCCAGGGTGCACGATGGCACAACGAGTTCGGCAAAGACGGGCGCGGGGCGTTCCGCCGAAACACCTAGGACTTTCTCATAGAACTCGACGAGACGATCCACGTTGTCGGTAATGATGCGTACAGAAGCAAAATTCACGAGATATCATTCTTCCAAATAATAAATAATACAATACCGTATCCTATCATTTTGGGCCAGAATACTTCGTACTTATCTTCCGCTCCTTTATGTTTACTTATTCCGATTTAAAAAAAACGCTACTGACAACAGTATGTCAGTAGCGTTTTAGCCTTATTTTGGCCTACTCCCGAATTCGATTTCGCAATGCATCAGTAGACGATATGGATGTTGCCGCGTTCCCCGATCTAAACCTTGATGTAGCTGTTCAGCAAGTCCTTGCCAGTCGAGTGCCCTTTCGGTTTTGGTCGCTGCCTTGGTTACATAATCTAAAAATAAGTTATTTGATATATATGTCTGGTTTGTCGTTCAACTAACAGGCAGTAATGTTTATTTATAATCAATCTAGGTCACGATACAAGGAATTTTTCTGGTAATATTATGAAATAAAATGATGGCAATTGGAGTGAATACTATGCTTTCTGAAGAAGAGTATACGAAGGTTGCGAAAGAAGCGTTAATTCAATACCCGATCATTTGTGAGAAACTTGTTTACCTTGGGAAAAGTGATAATGTTACATTCCGAATTCATACAAATGATGATAATCGAAAGTTTCTTCTCAAAATCCATATCTCGACGAGTTCCATTAAATCAAAGGGAAATATCGAATCAGAACTCATTTGGCTCGAAGCTTTAGATGGAGATACAGATCTCGTAGTACCTTCTCCTGTAAGAAATCTTGACGGTGATCTGGTAATAGATATATCAACTGATCATAGCGATAATAAATTGATTGTGACTATTCATCATTGGGTTAATGGCGAAGTGCTTAACAGGGAGCCAACAAGAAGTGAAACTGCAAATTTGGCTCTTTTAATGGCGGCTCTACATAAACATTCTATGCAGTGGAATGTACCTGAAGGCTTTAATAGACCAATATATAATTCTGATCATTTATTTTCATCACTCAATCAATTAAAACAGTTGGTAAATCTAGAACTTATGTCAAGCGAAGCGTTTGTCTATGTGGAAGAGTCAGCACATAAAATAGCAAATGTGATACAAAGTCATGAACGATTACAGAGTAACTGGGGAGTTATTCATTCTGACCTTCATGAGAGTAACTATGTGTTTCATGGAGATATTCCTCGGCCAATAGATTTTTCGAATTGTGGTTATGGCTTTTATTTATTTGATATTGCTGAAACATTTCTGCATCTTTCAGTTGAAAATAGGAAAATATTTATTGCATCATATAGCAAAGTAAATAAACTACAAGAAAATTATTTAGAGCTATTAGATGCTTTTTTTATATGGTCAATAATAAGGACTTTCGCATTCCATTCTTTAAATCCAATCGAACAACAATCTTTGGCAGAAAGTTTTCCAACAGTTATTCAAGATTATTTTATAAAATATATTAATGGGGAAGATTTCCTGTTAAGCTAACGGATACAATAGGCTAAAAAAACAGCAGCAGTTTAGGACTTTATTTTCTCGTCCAAGACAGCTGCTGCTTTATTTTCAAGATCAGTCCAATTCTATTTTTTCAGCTCGCTCTCAATGTAGCGGAAAAGCTGCTCTCTCACCGTTGTGATCGAGGAGTTGCCCGGATAGAGCTTGTGCATCACTAAGCCTCCCTCCACGGCGGAGAGGATGAACAGGGCAGCATCCTTAGGAATCACTTGCGCGCGAATCTCGCCCGAGGATATGCCTGATTGGATAATCTCGCCGATAAACGCCAACAGATTATCCATAGCCTGCCCAGCCTGCTCATACAGCGGGGGCGATACCGCATGTGCTTCCACCGTGGCGTTTACGATCGGACAGCCTCCAGGGAAGTCCAGGCCGCAATAAAAATCGATGAACGCAGTAAGCTGCCCGAGCGATGTCGGCTGGGAGGCCATGACCGGTTCCATCTGTTCATTCACCAGCGCGCAGCAGTGCTTGAACGATTCGAGCATCAGCTCTTCTTTATCTTTGAAATGATTATAGAGTCCGCCCTTTTGCAGGCCGGTGGCATCCGTAATTTCGGCCAAAGAGGTGGACAAAAAGCCGCGTTGGTTCAACAGCAGAGCTGTTTTTTCGATGACAAACTGCTTGGTCTTCTCACCTTTTCGGATGATAATCCCCTCCTTAACTTGCAGCGGTTGTATGGTTCATTATATTGTAAGGATAACAAAGAGAGAGTGTCAATATCGAATTAAAAGACAGACTGTTCTTATTTTCATAACTAATTAAAATAATCCAGATTGCAGCATATATTTTACATTAACTTTGATGAAACGAGTTTGCTATAATATTAAAACGCTTTCAAAACTAACTTGGAATGGGTGGCCAACATGTATAAGCGCAGCTTGCTAGTCAAAATGCTCGTATGGATTCTGCTTGCTACCGTCATTCCCTTTATCTGCTCGAATCTGATCTCATACCGCTCGACGTCCGCTGCGCTAGAGGAGAATCTGATCGAGTTGAACCGCAAGACGATGAATATCGGCCTGGATAACCTGAAGCGGTACCTGCAGGAGCTGAATCAAACGTCCGTCTCCTGGTACTACGATCAGAGCCTGATCAGCTACATGTGGCTGGAGAAGCCCGGGGCCGAACATACGGTGTACATCGACCGGCAGGTCGATTCCTTATATTACAGCCGGCCGGAGATCAAGCTGGTGAATTACTTCAGTGCGATGAGCGGCCAGCAGTATGTCAAATTAAACCCTGCTGTCTGGGGTGTGTCCCCCCAGCTTAAGCTTCCTTCCCGCAGTCAGGAGGACTGGGGTGTTCTGCCGAGCTACGAGACGCAGCGCTTGAATGGAAGCGCTTTTCTGATCGTCCACCGCAAGCTGATCGATTATCCGAAGTCCACGGTGCTGGGGCTGCTGTCGATCTGCTTCTCTATGGAGGAAATAAGCCGGATCGGTGCGCAGCTCCTTGACCAGACGCATGAGCAATTATTCATGCTCCTGGGAGACGGGCAGATGATCTACACGTCCGATGAGACGGTTGATGCGCGTTCGCTGGGCACGAGTCTTCGTCGGTCCGAGAGCGGAGAGCCCAGAGGCCACTGGTACGGAGAGTTTCAAGGAAAGCCGGGCGTATTTCTGGCCGTCACCGACAGCTATCTCGGTACACCGCTCACCATCGTCAAGTTCATCCCGTCCTCATTCATCAACCAGACCGCGAGGCAAACGCTCGACCGCTCGATCGCGATTCAGTTCATAGCGGTGGCGTTCGTCATTCTATTTACGTTCATCCTCACGTATTCGACCATTGCCCCGATCAAGCGGCTCATCCGCAATATGATCCGTGTAGAAATCGGCCAGTTCGATGTCGAGCGGTTCAAGACGCGTGAAGACGAGCTCGGCATTCTAGAGCTGAGGTTCCAGACGATGGTACGGAATCTCAAGGAGATGATCATCCGTGAATACCAGCAGCGGATCGAGCTGTCGACGGCTCAGCTCAAGATGCTGCAGGCGCAGATCAACCCGCATTTTCTGTACAACACGCTGCAATGGATCGGGACCGAGGCGCTCCGCCATCAGATCGTCGAAATCAATGATAAAATCTCGCAGCTCGGCGCGATCCTCCGCTACAGCATGGATCTGGATACCGAAACCGTCACGCTGCAGATGGAAATCGATCATATTCAGGATTATCTGTCCTTGCAGGAGACTCGGTTTAAGGACCATCTGACGTATACGATTCAATGCGAGCCGGCCGCAGCTCAGGTGCTCGTACCGAAAATGATTCTTCAGCCGCTGGTTGAGAACAGCATCGTGCATGGTATCGAGGACGGGAGCGGGCAAGGCTCCATCTGGCTGGACATTACGCTGGAAGATTCGCTGGTGATCCGGATTATCGACAATGGGAAGGGGATTGATCCATCCACCATCCAGCACCTCAAGCAGCGGTTCGAGAAGGAGCTGTCGCCGCCAGGGGAGCAGGAGGGCATCGGATTGATTAATGTGCTGCAGCGGCTTAGGCTCAAGTACCGGGAGGCGTTCACCTGGGAGATTGTCAGCCGGCCTTATGAACAAACGGAAATTGTACTTGTCATTTCATCTCAGGAGGGGAATTAGCATGAAGGTTCTGATAGTCGACGACGAAGCGCATGTCCGGGAGGGTATCGATCTGTCTGTGTCTTGGGAGAGCTACGGCGTGACGGAGCGGCTGATGGCGGCGAACGGCCTGGAAGCTCTGGAGCTGCTGAAGCGCAGTCAGCCCGCCGTGATGTTCTGCGATATGAAGATGCCGCTGATGGGTGGGCTGGAGCTGCTGGAGAAAATCCGTGAGGAAGGGCTGGATACTCAGGTCATCGTCATCAGCGGGTACGGGGATTTCGAATACACCCGGGCGACGATCCGGGCCAACGGCGTGGATTATATTCTGAAGCCGTTCCGGCGCAAGGATGTGGAGGAGGCGCTGCAGAAGGCGATCCAGGCGTGGCGGGAGGCGGCGGACCTGAAGCAGGTTGATGTCGACCGCAACTTCCTCGTGCGCAGGGCGGAGGCGGTGCTTGGCGAGAAGAAGCTGGCGGCGTATTTCCGGGGCGAGGTGCCGCTGACCTCCTCGATTCGCAGCACGGCGGAGAAGTGTGGGCTGGGAGGCAAGCCGCTGAGGGCGGTGCTGCTGCTGCCCAAGAACCGGCTGGAGGTGTTAAACGAGCGGTTCATGATGGATGACGAGCTGTTCTCGTTCGCATTGGAAAATATCGCGCTGTACGCGCTTGGAAGCGACGTGCCGAGCTATCTGTGCCGGCTGGACGATTACCAGTGGCTGCTGTTCATGGAAGGAACGGCTGCGGGGCTGCAGGGAGCTGGCCATTCCTTTTACCTGGAGCGGCTGAAGCAGGCCTGGCGGCACACGCTGCGCCTGGAGATGCTGGTCGGAACGACCCCGGCGGTGGCCGGGCTGGAGGAGATCCATACCGTCATCGGCGAAGCGAGGCGGGGTCTGCTGGACAGCGATGTGCTGACCGGCAGTAGCCGGAATGGAGGGGCGCCGAGCGGTGAACTCCCTCATCTGGCGAGCGAGCAGTTCCTGCTCCGCAAGGCGATTGAAGCCTGTAACAAGGCCTTTGCGGCGGAATTGGTGAATAAGCATGCGGACGCGCTGCGGCGGAGGGGCTCGCTGCGCCTGAGGGAGCTGCAGGAATGCACGATGGAGGCCAATCTGCTGCTCGGGCGTTGGAGCCGGTTGGCTTCCGAATCCAGCCTGCCCCCGCAGTCTCTGTCCCTCCCGCTGTGGATCAACGACCTGGATGAATGGAGACGGGTGCTCATCAGCCAGATGCATCTGCTGATGGACAGCCTCTATCAGAAGTCCGGCGCCAGTCATAGTATCGAAGAGATCAAGGATTATTTGGATCAGCATTTCTATGAAGAAATTACGTTGACGCTGCTTGCGGAGCAGTTCCACTTCAGCCCCCAGTATATATCCAAGAAATTCAAGGATACCTATCAGAAAACGATCGTGATGTACTTGACCGATCTGAAGATCGAGCGGGCCAAGTCGATGCTGTCCGGTACAAGTCTTTCCGTCGCCGAGATTGCGAATCAGCTCGGCTACGAGGATGAGAATTATTTCAGCAAGGTGTTCAAGAAGCAGGTGGGGGTGTCTCCCTCACCGTACCGCAAACTTCATGAGGCGAAATAATTCCTTGTTTTGGCGAGGATATTCCATGCCGTTCCAAGGCCCGATTCTCTACAATAAAGACATAGCCAGTCACCCACTCAACCCTGTAGGAGGATCATCCATGAAGAAGAGCATGTTTCTAGCAGCCTCTGTTTTGGTAACGCTTTCGATGCTGTCCGGCTGTGCGGGCGGCGGACAGCCAGCCCCCGCTCCGGCGGATAAAGGCGCTTCATCCGCCCCATCGGCTCCGCCGAAGGTCAATCTTAAGCTGGTTCAGGGCAAGATTGAGGTTACGGACCAAGTGAAGCAGATGGCAGCGGATTACACGAAGGAGCATCCGAACGTCAATATTGAAGTCCAAGTCGTCCGCGACCTCGACACGGCGCTGAAGACGAGATTCGCCTCCGGGGACGAGCCGGATATTTTCTTCACCAAGAGCTTCAGCGGCATCCGGGACTGGAGCGAGCGGCTGCTTGATCTGTCCAATGAGCCCTGGATGAGCCAGGTGATGGATTACGCGCTTCCAGGCATGACGATTAACGGCAAGAAGCTGGGTTTCCCGACGGCGCTGGAGGGCTACGGATTTATTTATAACAAGGATCTGTTCGCCAAGGCCGGTATCGATAAGGTGCCTACGACGCTCACCGCGCTCAAGGAAACGAATGAGAAGCTGAAGGCGGCGGGGATCCAATCATACTCCGAAGCGTACAAGGAATACTTCGTGCTGGGACGCAATCTGTTTAACCTGCCGTTCGCTTATGCGAAGGACCCGACCGGCCTGATCGGCAATATCAGCGGGGGAACGGCCAAGGTGCAGGATGTGCCGCTGATGAATAACTTCTTCGACTTGCTGGACATGACCGCCAAGTACGGCCGGGGCGCCGAATCAGTCGGTGTCAGCTACGATAATCAGGTGGCGGATTTTGCAGCAGGCAAGACGGCGATGATGCAACAGGGCGTCTGGACGATCGATCTGATTAATAAAGCGAACCCGAACCTCAACTTCGGCATGTTCGCGGTGCCGTTGACCGATAACCCGAGCGACACGAAGCTGCCGGTGGATATTCCGACTTACTACGTGATCAACAAGGATTCCAAGCAGCTGGAGGAAGCGAAGAAATTTCTCACCTGGCTGCATAAGAACGGACAGAAGTACCTCGTAGAGTCCATGCATCTGATCCCAGCCTTCAAGGATCTGAAGGCGACCAAGGAGCTCGGTCCACTGGCTACGGATATGAGCGTGTATGTGGAGAACAACCAGACGATTCCTTGGGCGTACGCACTCTGGCCGTCCGGCATGGATGTCCAGTTCACCAAGGCGCTGCAGGCCTATGTCGGCGGGCAATTAACGAGAGAGAAGGCGCTCGAGGAAGTACAGAAATCGTGGAATACCGCGTTGAAAAAGTAAGAGCTACGCAGGCTAGCCGCTGCGCCGCTGGTGTCAGCCCCAGCGGGCGGCAGCGGCACAGCGTGGATAACGGGGAAAAGGAGTATATTCATGTCACGAACGCAAACTAGAAAGCTGTTGATCTATATCGCCTTTGTCTCCCCGGCTGTCTTGTTTTTCGCTTTGTTTATCATCTGGCCGTTTCTGAGAGCGATTGTGTTTTCGTTCCAGGATTGGAACGGGATCAGCAGCACGATCAAATGGGCCGGCTGGCGGAATTACGAGCGGCTGCTCACCGATACGGAGTTTATGAAATCCTTCTCCTTTACGCTGAAATATGTGCTCGTCAGTACGATTCTCGCGAATGTTGCCGGCTTTGCGCTTGCTTTTATCTTGAATATGGCGCTCAAAACCAAAAACCTATTGAGAACGGTATTCTTTTTGCCGCATGTCGTGGGCTCGTTGATTATCGGATTTATTTTTCAATTTATTATCACGCAGGGCTTTCCCCAAATCGCCAGCATCACCGGCATCGAGATCTTCCAGAAAAACTGGCTCAGCCTGCCGGACTATGCCTTCTGGGCGCTCATTCTCGTCAGCGTGTGGCATTACGCGGGTTACTTGATGGTCATTTACCTGGCAGCGCTGCAGGGGATACCGGCAGATTTGCTGGAAGCGGCGCAAATTGACGGGGCAGGCCGCTGGTACCGGCTGCGCAGCATCATTCTTCCGCTGATCATGCCTGCGATGACGGTGTGCCTGTTTCTCGGCATCTCACATGGCTTCAAGGTGTTCGACCTGAACTTCGCCCTGACGAAGGGCGGGCCGTTCGGATCGACAGAATCGCTCGCACTGCATATTTATCTGGACGCCTTCACCAAAAATGAATATACGTATGCTTCAGCCAAAGCCGTTGTGTTCTTCGTCGTGCTGGCCTCGATTACGGTCGTCCAGGTGTTCGTTATGAAGCGCAAGGAGGTGGAGATGTAATGAACACCCGCTACAATGGCAGCAAATTCTTGCTCGAGCTGGCGATGATCGCACTGGGCGTCTTGTTCTTCTTCCCGCTGTACTTGACCTTCGTGAACGGGTTCAAGGACTACAACGAGGTGCTGGCGTCTACGGCTGCGCTGCCGAAGCACTTTAGCTTTCATAATTTCTCGATCGTCTGGAAGCAGGTCAACTTTCCTGGGGTCTTCGCCAACTCCCTGATTATCACGGTCGGCAGCGTGCTCGGGATTCTGCTCATCAGCTCGGCAGCCGCTTATCAGCTGGTCCGGCGTCCAGGGGTCGTGAGTCATGTGATCTTCCTGCTGATTCTCTCCTCGCTGGTCATTCCGTTCCAGACGATGATGATTCCGCTGGTGAGGGTCGCCCGGGATTTGAACCTGATTAACTCGCTGCCCGGTATGGTGGTGATGTATTGGGGCTTCGGCATTCCGCTCGCTTTGTTTCTGTACCACGGTTTTATCAAGGGGATTCCGCTGGAGCTGGAGGAAGCGGCCACCATCGACGGAAGCGGTACAGTGGGCGTGTTCTTCCGTATCCTGCTACCGCTGCTTGTGCCGATTACGACGACGATTGCGATTCTGCATACGTTGTGGATCTGGAATGACTTCCTGCTGCCGTTCATTATGCTGACAGGTAAGGCGAATCAGACGATTCCGCTCGCGACCTACGTCTACTTCGGCGAATATACGAACCAATGGCATCTGGCGCTCGCAGCGCTCACGATGGCGATTGTACCCGTGATCGTCTTCTTCCTGGCGATGCAGCGATATATCATTCAAGGCATTACAGCCGGGGCGGTCAAAGGTTAAATATAGGATGGGTAGGTATGGTATGGGGCTGCTTTAGCTATCCGAGGGATACAGACGGTACACATAAATCCGATGAAGTTGGATCATTCGCAAGAACACGAAGGAGCCGTGATGGATATGAAAACGAAACCGGTCATAGGAGTTACTCTGGGCGATGCGGCGGGGATCGGCCCGGAGCTGGCCGTCAAGGCGCTGCATAACCCTGCAATACGCGAACTCGCCACCTGGGTGCTGATCGGGGATGAGCGCGTGCTGAAGCAAGGGCAGGAGGTTGCCGGGGAGGCTTTGCCATACCGCACGATTACGGATGCAGCCCAGGCGGCTGAAGCGCCGGAGGAGCTTAGCTTCATCGACTTGGGCAACCTGTCCCCTGAGGAGTACACGCCGGGGCAGTTGTCGCTACGGTCCGGTCAGGCGACGGGGGAGACGCTGATCTATGCGCTCGAGCAGGCGCAGCAGAAGAAGCTGGACGGTGTCATCTACGCGCCGATCAACAAGGAGGCGCTGCATAAGGGCGGCTTCCACTTCCAGGACGAGCTGCATTTCTTCGCATCGCTGCTCGGCTGCAAGGAGGGCTTCAGCGAGATCAATGTGATGGATGATCTATGGGTGACGCGGGTCACCTCGCATATTCCGCTCAAGGACGTTAGCGGCCTGGTGACCCAGGAACGCGTCGGTCAGATCATCCGCTTCGCGCACCGCACCTTGACCAAGGCGGGCATCGACAATCCGCGTATCGCGGTCGCCGCGCTCAATCCGCATGCCGGAGACGGCGGCCTGATGGGGATGGAGGAGATCGAGGAGATTCGTCCTGCGGTGCAGGAGGCCCGGGAGCAGGGCATTCGGGCGGAAGGCCCATATCCTGCGGATACGATCTTCCTGCGGCTGAAGACGGACCTGTTCGACTGCCTCGTCGGGATGTATCATGACCAGGCGCAGACGGGGATGAAGCTGATGGGCTTCTACCGAGGCGTCACCGTCAGCGGAGGGCTGCCGGTCGTGATCGCGACTCCGGCGCATGGAACGGCCTTCGATATCGCTGGCAGGGGAACGGCCGATCCGGGCGCGATGGAGCATGCGATGAAGCTGGCTGTCAAGCTGATCGGACTGTAGGACGGCAGGGTCAATACGGAAGGAGGAAGCGAAGATGAAGCTGCCTAAAATGGCGCCGATCCGTCAGCGGTTCGAAGGTCCGGCGCTGACGGATATCGAGGGTGAGGTCAGCGCACAGCTGGACCGTGCGGGCATCGCACTGGCGGTGTGGCCGGGTATGCGGATCGCGCTGACCGCGGGAAGCCGGGGGATCGCGAATATCGCGCTGATCCTTAAGGCGACAGCCGACAAGCTGAAGTCGCTCGGCGCAGAGCCCTTCATCATCCCGGCGATGGGCAGCCACGGCGGGGCGACGGCAGAGGGCCAGGTAAAGGTGCTGGCCAGCCTCGGGGTCACCGAGGCGTACTGCGAGGTGCCGATCCTCTCGTCGATGGAGGTCGTGCAGATCGGCGAGACGGAGCGGGGTATCCCGGTCTATATCGACCGCCACGCATCGGAGGGCGACGGCATTATCGTGATTGGCCGGGTGAAGGTGCACACGGACTTCAAGTCGCCGATCGGCATCGAGAGCGGCATTATGAAGATGGCTGCCATCGGCCTGGGCAAGCATAAGCAGGCGCTGGCTCTGCATGATTACGGGATACGGGGGATCCGCGATTATATGCCGGAGGTGTCCCGGGTCGTATTTGCCAAGGCGAACATTCTGTGCGGTATCGGCATCGTGGAGAATGCCTACGAGCAGACGGCGAAGATCGAGGCGGTGCCGACTCCGCAGATCGAGGAGCGGGAGCGCGAGCTGCTCAAGCTGTCGGCCTCGCTGATGCCGAAGCTGCCGGTTCAGCAGCTGGATGTGCTGCATGTCGACCGCATCGGCAAAAGCTACAGCGGCACCGGCATGGATACGAATATTATCGGCCGGATGCGCATCCTCGGGGAGCAGGAGCCCAAGACGCCCGCGATCCGCTATATCGTCGCCGGTGATCTGAGCGAGGAGACGCAGGGCAACGCGCTTGGCATCGGCTTGGCCGATCTGACGACGAAGCGGTTGTTCGACAAGATCGATTTTCACAAGACCAATGAAAATGTGATCACGAGCACGTTCCTTCACCGGGCGATGATCCCGATCGTCGTGGCGAGCGACCTGGAGGCGATGAAGACGGCGCTGCGCTGCAGCTGGGGCGTCGTGCCGGAGCAGGCGCGGGTCATCCGCATCGCCAATACGCTGCATATCGAGCACATGTATGTATCGGAGGCACTGCTGCCGGAAATTGTGGAGCTGGAGCATGTGGAAGTGACCGGCGAGCTGGAGGAGATGAAGTTCGACGAGCGCGGTGTTTTTATATAACGAGTTCAAGAAGGAAGTTCAACAGGGAAGTTCAACAGCAAGAGGGAGGCAACGGTATGGGTAAAATTCAGGTTATTCAGATCGGAGCAGGACGCTTTGGGCAGTCATGGCTGAAGGTGCTGCTGGGCAGCGGGCAGGCCGAGCTAGCCGGAGTCGTCGATGTGGTACCGGATAATCTTGTGGCGGCAGCAGCTATCACCGGCCTGCCTGAGGATCGGCTGTTCGCTAGTCTGGAAAGCGCATTGCAGGCGGTGCAAGCGGATATCGCGCTGATCGTCACTCCGCCGTCGACGCATAAGGCGCTCGCGCTGCAGGCGCTGGAGGCGGGACTGCATGTGCTATTGGAGAAGCCGGTGACGCATACGTTCAGCGAGGCGGCCGAGCTCTATGAGCGTAGCCGGCAATACGACCGCAAGATAGCGGTCAGCCAGAATTACCGCTGGAGGCCGTGTATCCAGACGCTGCGGAAGCTGCTGCAGGAGCAGGCCATCGGCCGGGTCGGCTATATCGAGTATGCGTTTCGACGGGCTCATCAGGTAGCTGGCTGGCGTAACGAGATGGATGAGGTACTGCTGGAGGATATGTCGCTCCATCATTTTGACCTGATGCGGTTTGTGCTGAACAAGGAGCCGCTCGATGTGTACGCCCAGGGCTTCCGGCCGCACTGGAGCTGGTTCAACGGCAATCCGTCAGCCAGCGTCATCATCGGGTTCGAGGATGACGTGCAGGTGAATTACTTCGGCAGCTGGGTGAGCCGGGGCCGGGAAACGACCTGGAATGGTGATATCCGCGTCTACGGGGAGCGTGGGATGCTTGAGCTGAGCGACGACCGGCTGCTGCTGTGGCCGGAGGGAGCGGAAGCGTCATCCGAGGTCGAGCTGCCGGAGGCGGCGTACGGCGACCGCGAGTCGTCGCTGAACGATGTCATGGAAGCCGTACGCGACGGGCGCGAGCCGCTTACTTCGCTCGCGGATAATATCAAGAGCTTCGCCCTGACCTGCGCCGCCGTGGAGTCGTCCCGAGCGGGAGGACGAAAGCTTGCGGTGAGTGAGCTGCTGGGCGTTCATCAAGGATAAGGCGTGGGAAGGCGCGCCCAACCGAGTTATTGAATCGGGCCAGGCAGGAGCCGAACCCGCCTGCCCGTTCCGGGACAAGGAATCGACGAACGAGCGAGCTGCGCGTCAGGCTCGACTATACGGATGACAAAGGATGTGTAAGCATGCAGCTCGGCTTGTTTTTGAAGCTGTTTCGAACTTATTCACTGGAGGATGCGCTGGCGCACGTAGCCAAGCAGGGCATCCAGACGGTCGAGATTGCCACGGGCGGCTTTGTCGGCGCTCATCATATCAACCCGAAGGAAGTGTTGGGCAACTCGGAGGAAATCGCGAGGATTCAGGATACCTTGAGGCGGCACGGCCTGACGATCAGTGCGTTAAGCTGTCATGGCAATCCGCTGCACCCGAACCCGGAGATAGCTGAGGCGCATCATGAGGACTTTGTGAACAGCATTCTGCTGGCCAAGGAGCTGGGTGTCGATACAGTCGTAAACTTCTCCGGCTGTCCGGGCGAATCCGAAACGTCGCAGCGATCCGTCTGGATCACGTGCCCATGGCCGACGGAGTTTCTCGATACATTGACGTGGCAGTGGGAGCAGAAGGTCATCCCGTATTGGCAGGAGATGGGGAGCTTCGCTCGGGAGCAGGGAGTCCGCATCGCGATCGAGCCGCATCCGGGCTTTGTGGTGTACAACACGGAGACGGCGCTGCGTCTGTGCGAAGCGGCCGGAGAGGGCGTCGGGATCAATTTCGATCCAAGCCATCTGTTCTGGCAGGGGATGGACCCGGTCGAGTGCATCCTGCATCTCGGCAAGTTGATCTATCATTTTCATGCGAAGGATACGGCCATTCATCACCGGTATAACCGGCTGAACGGCGTGCTCGATACGAAGCCGTACAAGGAGCTGGCTGAGCGCTCCTGGGCGTTCCGCACAGTGGGCTACGGCAACGGGCCCGAGACCTGGAAGGCGATCATCAGCGCGCTGCGGATGACCGGCTATGCCGGAGCCATCAGCATCGAGCATGAGGACGGGCTGATGTCGCTGGATGAGGGCTTTGGGAAGGCGGTGCATTTTCTCCAGGAGGTGCTGATCACAGAGCCTCCGGGCGTGATGCCCGGAACCCGGAGCGTCGGCAGCTAGGCGAGCGGGCTGGGCGATGACGGTCCCGCCGCAGATAGTGGGACAGCTTAAGACCGGCAGAATCTTGAAACCGAGAAATGGAATAAGCAGCACATTACGAAGAAGCTGGAGAGGGATTGGAGGCGGAGAAGCATGAGTACAACGGATAACAACTACCGGGCTATTCTGATGAAGCAGAAGGACAATGTGGCGACGGCGCTGGAGGATATTCCGGCGGAGGCTGCTGTAGAGCTGCAGACAGAGGGAATGAATCTCACCGTGATTCTGCGTGAACCGATCGCATTCGGCCATAAATTCGCCGTAAGAACGATTGCAGAGGGCGAGGATATTCTCAAGTATGCGGAAGTGATCGGGATGGCGAACCGCGCTATACAGCCGGGAGAGCATGTCCATGTCCATAATCTGGATGGCAAACGGGGACGGGGGGATCAAGTTGGAGCTTAATACGAAGTTTTGGGGCTACCGGCGCCAGGATGGTCGGGTCGGGGTGCGCAATCACGTGCTGATTCTGCCGACGATCGTCTGTGCGACGCAATCGGCGGTACGAATTACGGATCTGGTGCAGGGGACGGTATCATTTATTCATCAGCATGGCTGTGCCCAGGTAGGCGTGGATTATGAGCAGACGTTCCGCACTTATGTGGGCATCGGCAGCAATCCCAACGTCTACGGAGTTGTCGTGCTGGGACTGGGCTGTGAGACGCATCAGGGCCGCAGCGTCGCTGATGAGATTGCGAAGCAGACGGGCAAGCCCGTCGAGCTGGTCTCCATCCAGGAAAACGGAGGCACGCTGATGACAATCGCCCGCGGGGCGCAGGTGGCGGCTCGCATGGTGCAGGCGGCTTCGATGCAGCGCCGCGTGGAGTGCGATATCTCCGAGCTGATCGTTGCGACGGAATGCGGTGGGTCGGACGCCTGCTCCGGCCTGTCGGCGAATCCGGCAGTCGGAGCGGTCAGCGACCTGCTCGTAGACCGGGGCGGCACGGCGATCCTCGCCGAGACGTCGGAGATTATCGGAGCCGAGCATCTGCTGGCGAACCGCGCGGTAGACGACCGGGTGCGCAAGCGGGTGTATGAGGTCATTCAGGCCATGGAAGCGAAAGCGATCATGATGGGCGTCGATATCCGCACGGGCAACCCGACGCCAGGCAATATCAAGGGCGGCCTCAGCTCGCTAGAGGAGAAGTCGCTGGGTGCGGCTGCGAAGGCCGGGACCCGTCCGCTGCAGGAGCTGATCGATTATGCGGAGCGCCCCGGGAAGAAGGGCCTCGTATGGATGGATACGCCTGGACAGGATATCGAGCAGTTGACCGGCATGGTTGCCGGTGGCGCGCAGGTCGTGCTGTTCACGAGCGGCCGCGGCACGCCGACGGGCTCTCCGATCGCCCCGGTGATCAAGATTGCGACGAATTCGCGTATGTTCGAAACGATGGCTGACAATATGGACATGAACGCAGGCACGATCATCGAAGGCAAAGAATCGATTGAGCAGGTCGGGAACCGCATCTATGAGGAAGTGCTCGATGTGGCAAACGGCAAGAGGACCAAGGCGGAGATTCTGAAGCAGTACGACTTCGGCATTAACCGCATCGGCCCTACGTTCTGACGGCAGGAGGGAGAGACGTTCTATGAGCAAAGTCAAAGCGGCCATTCTCGGCTCAGGCAATATTGGCACGGACCTGATGTATAAATTGGAGCGGAGCGGGCTGCTCGAGCTGACGGCGATGATTGGGATTGATCCGGCCTCCGAAGGACTGGAGCGGGCATGCTCCCGCGGGTATGCCACTTATGCGAACGGCATAGAAGCCATCGTGGAGAATCCCGGGATAGCCGATATCGTCTTCGACGCGACCTCAGCCAAGGCGCATGTGCGCCATGCCAAGGTACTGAAGGAGCTGGGCAAGCTGGCGATCGACCTGACCCCGGCGGCGCGGGGTCCGTTCATCAGTCCGCTCGTCAATCTCAGCGCCCATCTGGACGCCCCCAATGTCAATCTGATCACCTGCGGCGGACAGGCGACGATCCCAATGGTGCACGCGGTGAATGAAGTGGCGGATGTGACCTATGCAGAGATCGTAGCGACGATCTCCAGCCGCAGCGCCGGGCCTGGCACAAGGGCCAATATCGACGAGTTCACGTCCACGACGCGGCGCGGGCTGGAGGAGGTTGGCGGGGCGGACCGGGGCAAGGCGATCATTATCCTCAATCCGGCCGATCCTCCGATTATGATGCGCAATACCGTCTACTGCCAGGTGCGCCGGATGGACAGGGATGCGATCTCTGCCGCCATCCATGAGATGGCAGCCAAGGTGAAGGCCTATGTGCCGGGCTACCGGCTCAAGCAGGAGCCTTTGTTCGATGAGGATCGGGTGACGATTTTCCTTGAGGTGGAGGGGGCTGGCGATTACTTCGAGCCCTATGCCGGCAATCTCGATATTATGACGGCAACGGCGGTGAAGGTCGGCGAAGAGTTTGCTCGCAGCCGGCTCACCACAGCTCAAGCGGGGGAAGGAGAGCGGATTTGATGAAGCGAAACAGCAGCGAACCGATTCGCATCACGGAGGTATGTCTTCGGGATGGCAGCCATGCCGTCGCCCACCAATTCACGGTGGAGCAAGTGAGCACAATTACCCGAGCCCTGGACGAGGCCGGTGTTCATGATATCGAAGTCAGCCACGGCGACGGACTTGGCGGATCGACGATCCAGTACGGCCGCTCACTTGTGGATGAGATGAAGCTGATCGAAGCGGCTGTCGCCGCGTGCACACAGGCGAGAATCGCGGTACTGCTGCTCCCGGGCATCGGCACGGTACAGGAGCTGAAGCAGGCGCATGCGCTCGGCGCAGGGCTTGTGCGGGTTGCGACCCATGTGACTGAGGCCGACGTGTCGGCGCAGCATCTGTATGCAGCCCGGGAGCTGGGCATGGAAGCGCTTGGCTTCCTGATGATGGCCCATTCGGCGCCGGTCGAGGTGCTGGTGGAGCAGGCGAGGCTCATGGAAAGCTACGGCGCGCAGGCGGTGTACGTAACCGATTCCGCCGGTGCTCTGCTGCCGGAGCAGGTGCGCGAGCGCGTGAAGGCGCTGCGCGGCGCTTTGTCCTGCGAGATCGGCTTCCACGCGCATAACAACCTGTCGCTGGCGGTGGCCAATACGCTGATCGCGATCGAGGAAGGCGCGACGCGGATCGACGGCAGCGTACGCTGCCTCGGTGCGGGCGCAGGCAATACGCAGACCGAAGCGCTGGTGGCGGTGCTTGACCGCATGGGCGTCGACCTGGGCATCGATCTGTACAAGCTGATGGATCTCGCCGAGGACAAGGTGGCCCCGGTCATGCACCGGGTGCCGGAGATCAACAAGGGCAGCCTGGCGATGGGCTATGCCGGCGTCTACTCCAGCTTCCTGCTGCACGCGGAGCGGGCGGGCAAGCGCTTCGGCGTCGATCCGCGCGACATCCTGCTGGAGCTGGGCCGCCGCAAGGCCGTCGGTGGGCAGGAGGACCTGATCGTTGATGTAGCGGCGAGCCTGAGCCGCTCATCTTAGCGAGGGGATAACGCAGTAGCTGTCGGACGGGCGGGCATCGATAGAGGTTGTTCACGGTAGCTTGTCGAACCAAGCAAGAGAGCAAGCAGCATCCTTAATCGCCAAAAAACCGCTGGAGCATGACGAGCTGCACCTCCAATTGTTAGACATAACTAACAATTGGAGGTGCAGCTCATTGGTGCTAGAGCGGTGTTTTTGTTATAACCTACACTGACAGTAAGTCGGCTTACGCTTCGGAGACGACCGTGAAGCGAGCCTGCTCGTGCTGCGGTTTCTCGATCTCGTCCACAATCGCGATGGCATAATCGGCGTAGCTGACGTAGCTGTCTCCGCCGGAGTTGACCAACAGATGGTCCAGCCCCGTCCGGTAAGCGCCTGTGCGCCGGCCTTCGGGATTGAAGAAGGCTGACGGACTTACGAAGGTCCAGCGGATGCCCTCGCTCTGTTTCAGATCCTGCAGGTTCTGGGCCTGGTTAAGCGCCGTAGCCTTGTACAGCTCCGGAAATTCGGGTGTATCGACAACACGGACGGTTTTGGCTTCGTCGACATAGAGGCTGCCCGCTCCGCCAACGACCAGCAGCCGGGTATGCGGGGCGCCTTGCAGCGCGGCGATCAGGGAACGCCCGGCTTCCACGTGCAGATGCTCCTGTCCTGGAGCGGCGCCGAATGCGTTCACCACGGCGTCGAAGACGCTAAGGTCCTGCGCGGTCAATTGAAAGACATCCTTCTCCAGCACTTTCAGTCCTATATCTGCTACGGACGCAGCTTGACGTACGATAGCCGTTACTTCATGTCCTCTGGACGCGGCTTCCTGGGCGATGACGCGGCCTGCTTTGCCGCTTGCTCCGATAACTCCAATTTTCATGACGAAAACCTCCAATGGAATAGGATGTAGACTTACCAACAAGAGAGGGGATTATTCAAATCAAGACTCGTTGTAACTGTATATGTTACAACGAGGGCGGAGAAGAACGCTTAATGGGCCGCGTTCTTCTTTTTAATTTCCAGAGCCAACACATCTACAAGCTCCCTCAGCGTCACCGCGGCCAGCACGCCTTCCATCGCATCTTGCGCTTTGAAAAGCAGCAGCCGCAGCACCTGCTCGATGTTGGCACCCACCTCACAGGCCGGATTCGGGTGATTGTGGATGTGAAACAAATTCCCTTCCTCCACCACATCAACCGCGCGATAAACATCCAGCAGGGAGATCTCTTCGAGCTCTCGCGCCAAGGTGGCGCCTCCGCTGCCAGCCCGGACATTCGCAAGCCCGGCTTTCTTGAGCTGACCCAGTACACGGCGAATAATAACCGGATTCGTGCCTACACTGCCCGCGATCCACTCCGAGGTATTGTGCTCAGCTGGGTTGATTGCCAGCAAGGAGAGGATATGGACTCCAATGGAAAACCTGCTGCTGATCTGCATGGTACCACCTCTCTGTTGTAATCATTATAGTTACAACTAATAGGGTTGTCAATCTCTCGGGTAACCGGCAGGCTGGTGTGATCGCTGAAGGGATCGAGCGGCGCAGCCTGGGCCGGGGGCGGCTTCAGTCAGACTCTGCTGTTCACCTGGTGCTGGTACCGGATGACACCAGGTATGGACCAGAAGCCTGTGGGCTAAAGCCCAGGGCGGGGTTCACAGCCATCTGGCCGTAATCCCCAGAAAACGATCTGTGGCCGTCTGAATCTGGCATCGCCACGTCTTCTTTACCGGTTGTGCGAGCGATGAAATTAAATTTTGCGTATTCGTGGATAATGAAATCGATACTAAAAATCATCATCCTCCCATGAGTCACAAGAAGCACAGAGCGGTTCAGCCGCCTCTGTGCTTCTTGCCGTTGAAAGCTCCGCTTGAAGCTGCCTAACGCTACTTTTTCCCCTTCGTGACGCGGAGCAGCTCGGGCAGCGTGACGATCCGGTAGCCCTGGCCTTGCAGCTTCTCGATGACCTTAGGCAGCGCCTGAACCGTACCGCTTAGATTCTGAGAGTGGCCTCCGCCAGAATGCTGAAGCACGATGGAGCCGGCTTTGGCATGATCGAGAATGTTGCGCATGACTTGCGCCTCGCTCAGCTGCTTCCAGTCCAGCGAATCGACATTCCAGTTGACTACCAGATACCCGTGCTCCGAGGCCCAGAGCAGCTGGCTTTCGCTAATTTCACCGTAAGGCGGTCGGATTAGCTTGGGCGTATAGCCGATGAGCGGATTCAGGATGGACTCGCTTCTGGTGATCTGCTGCTGGAAGCTATCCTGTGACAGCTTGGTAAACAAAGGATGAGAATACGAATGATTGCCAATCACATGGCCTTCCTGCACAATCCGCTTTACGATGGCCGGATGCTTCTCGGCCTGGGAGCCGATCAGGAAGAAGGTGGCGCGAATCTTATGAGCCTTTAGAACATCCAAGATTTGTGGCGTATACGTAGCGTCAGGCGCATCGTCAAAGGTCAGCGCGATTTGCCGGTTGCTGGAGCGCCCATGGAGCAGCAGAAACTCCGGGTATTTCCGGGCCAGCTGGGACAAGGTCAGGCCCTGGGACTTGGAGCTTTTCTGTGCGGCCTGCTTGATGCCCTTGGAAGCCGAAATCTTGGAGACCGATGCTTCCGGCTCTGGGACAGGAGCAGAAGGCGGCTCGGGAGACAGCGGAAGCTGAGCCGTCTCTGGGGTCTGCAGCGACTTGGCCCCTCCCCCGGCGGGCAGCGGAGGGCCGATCAGCGTGAGCGACTCTGATGCGGAGCTGGAGCGGCCTTTGGATTCACCTGTAGGAGGAGCCGGCTGGTGGGCGCTCGGCTGCTCAAGAGCGGAACCGGCTTGGCGCTCGTCAGGAACGGCTTGACTGCGTGACAATCGCTCTTCGAGTGGAGCAGCCGCTGCATCTGGAGAAGCGGGCAGAGGCGCTCCTGAAGGCGCGGGAAGGGATGTGCAGGCGGTAAGCAGCAGGCAGCCCGCGACGATGCAGGCCCAGCGCTTCAATGCTCGTGGCAACAAAAAAACTCCCCCATTCCTCCAGTGTTTTTCTTAGTGTGGAAGAGGAAGGGGAGTTTTATACGGTCACAAAATATGAAGTCCCTCCAAAATCATCTTGACCGCGATGATGACAAAGGAGATACGCAGCACCCAGAGGAGCTTGTCGCTGCTCAGCTTGCTGGCAATTTTGGCACCCAGCCAGCCGCCTATGATAGCGGTGGGCGCGAGGCAAATCATCATCCAGTAATCGACCTGGCCCAGCGAGATCTTGGTGAACGTACCCATCAGGGAAGACAGCAGAATGACGAACATGGAAGTTGCCGTCGCGACATGGGGAGGAAACCGGAACAGCAGCACCATTGCCGGGACGAAAAGAGAGCCCCCGCCGATCCCGAATAGACCGGAGAGAAATCCGACCGCCAGACCGATCGTGAGCGCGGGCAGCAGGCTGTATCCGTACTCGTAAGTCTCGCCTTTACCATCGGTATAGGTACGGTTGACGCTCCACTGCACTTTGAGCGGCTTGATGTACCCTTTCACGATCAGCAGAATGGCCATCAGCAGCATGAAGATACCGAAGCTGAGCTGGAACGAATCGGCATTGACAAACTGGGTCACATAAGAGCCGAGCATCGCTCCTGGAGCGCAGGTGATGATGAACAGCCAGCCGCTCTTGAAGTCTACGCGCTTCTGCTTGACGAAGGTCAAGGTCGAGGACAGAGCCGTAAAGATCAGGACGGCCAGCGACGTGCCGACTGCGGTGGAGACAGATATCGTCTGTCCCACGAATAAAGGACCGAGATAGACAAGCGCCGGCACAATAATGACGCCTCCGCCCAATCCGACTAGGCTGCCGAAGGTGGCAGCGAACAGACCGACTGCCGTGAAAAATAAAATGCTCATGAGGTTAACCTTCTTCCTGGTCAATAATTCACTAACCTAAATATTAACACAGGAACGGTCAAGATCAATGCTGGAGCTCTAGAATATCGTTCAATAGCAGTTTATGAGGCAAGTAATGGCTGGATTGGATGAAGCGGATTGTGCGGGTTTTTGCCCGCATGACGATGGAATGTGTATCGGCACGATGGTCCGGCGTATACCGGACGCCGCTGAGAAATTCGCCGGGTGTAATGCCTGTCGCCGCGAAAATCACATCACCGGTACCGACCATATCGTCCATGCTGAGCAGCCTGGACGGATCATGGATGCCCATGGCCTGGCAGCGTGCCAGTTCGTCCTCATCCGCCGGCAGCAGCTTGCCGAGCAGCTCGCCCCCCAGGCAGCGCAGCGCAGCGGCGGCTAATACGCCCTCGGGGGCGCCTCCTGACCCTACATACAGGTCGATGCCCGACTCGGACAAAGCGGGGGCCATGGCGCCGGCCACATCGCCATCGCTCAGGAGCTTGATCCGGACCCCGACGCGGCGCAAGGTCTCGATCTGTTCGCGGTGCCGGTCCCGGTCTAGGATCATGACCGTCAAGTTGCGGAGCGGCTTATCCAGGATAGCGGCCGCCTTATGGAGCGTTGTCTCCAGCGGATCGTCCAAGCTTAGCTTGCCGGTCAGGGCTGGGCCAACGGCGAGCTTTTCCATATACATATCGGGCGCATGCAGGAGTTGACCCTTGCCGGCTATCGCGATGACGGCCAGCGCATTGTTGAGCCCCTTGGCAACCAGCTCGGTGCCCTCCAGCGGATCGACGGCTACATCTACCTCAGGCCCCTGGCCGTTGCCGACGGCTTCTCCTATGTATAGCATGGGCGCTTCGTCCATCTCGCCTTCTCCGATCACGACCGTGCCTCTCACGGAAACAGAGTCGAACATCGCTCTCATCGCCGCGGTAGCCGCTCCATCCGCCTGATGCTTGTCTCCGCGGCCCATCCAGGCGGCTGCCGACAAGGCGGCCAGCTCCGTCACTCTGACGATCTCCAGTGCCAGTTCCCGTTCCATCGATCCCCACTCCTCGCATCTATATAATTGGTTCTATTAATCTTAATATAGTATACTTAATAAGTAATTAATGCGCAATATATGAAATATGATTATATTTATGACCTAATAATTCGAATTCTTACGTATGAAAGAAACGCTTCTATGAGAAAAGGACTGTTTTTGGTACAATTGAATAGGATGAAGCGGCCTCAAGTTAGCCGCTGCAGGATGAGGGGGGAACCGGTCATCGAACTGACTGCGCGCCAATTACAGATTGTAGAGCTAGTGAAAGCCCATGCGCCGATTACCGGCGAACAAATAGCAGAGCAGCTCGGCCTCAGCAGGCCGACCTTGCGATCCGATCTGGCGCTGCTCGTCATGCTGGGACTGATCGATGCCAAGCCCAAGGTAGGATATACGGCTGGGTCGTCGGTCAATACCGGAACCCATGTATCGCGCAAGCTGCTGGCACTGAAAATCCGCGATGTACAATCCATCCCGGTCGTGGTGGGGGAACAGGCATCCGTTCATGACGCGGTCGTTTCCCTGTTCATGGAGAATGTCGGCAGCCTGATCGTGATCGGGGAAGACGGCTGTCTGTCCGGGGTTATCTCCCGCAAGGATCTGTTGAAGTTCACTTTGGGCAATACGAATGCCGCCTCCATGCCGGTCAGTATGGTCATGACCCGGGAGCCGAATGTGATTCATGTATCGCCCGATGAGTCGGTCATCGATGCGGCTCATAAGATGATCAATCACCAGGTGGACAGTCTTCCCGTCGTCGTTCCCGCCAAAGCCGAGCATGTCGGAGGACGGACACGCTGGGAAGTCGTCGGACGGATTACGAAGACGATTATGACGCAGCTTCTGCTCGATCTGGCTATAGATCGGTAAACGACATCGATTCGGATAGTAAGGAGAAGAACCGAATGAAAGAAGATAGGCACTACCAGATTACCATATGCTCCGATTCCGTCGGAGAAACCGCTGAGGCGGTCGTCAAGGCTACGATCCGTCAATTCGATGCCCATCAGGTCACGACCAAGCGGATCGGCCATATTAAATCAGAGGATGAAATCCGCTCCATCGTGGAGTCTGCCGCGCAGCGGGGCGGATTTATCGCGTATACGCTAGTCCAGCCGGAGCTGCGGGAGACGATGAAGGAAGAGGCGGTGAGGCTGGGCGTACGGGCTGTCGATATTATGGGCCCGATGATGGAGGCTTTCGTCGATACGTTCAATGATGCACCTAAGCGCGAGCCGGGGCTGCTGCACCGGCTGGATGAAGATTATTTCCGCCGCGTCGAGGCGGTGGAGTTCGCGGTGAAATGCGACGACGGGCGCGACACGAGCTCGCTGCTGAAGGCGAGCCTGGTGCTAATCGGCGTATCGAGGACATCCAAGACGCCGCTGAGCATCTTTCTGGCGCACAAGGGGATCAAGGTGTCCAATCTGCCGCTTGTGCCGGAAGTGAAGCCTCCCCGCGAGCTGTTCCTCGTTCCGAGCAACCGGATCGTTGGCTTGACGATGGATGCGGAGAAGCTCTTCAAAATCCGTACGGAGCGGCTCAAGGCCGTTGGACTGCCGTTCGGAGCCAAGTACGCGACGATGGAGCGGATCGAGGAAGAGCTGAACTATGCGCAATCGCTGATGAAGCAGGTCGGGGCTCTGATCATCAATGTGACCGATAAAGCGATCGAGGAAACTGCGGGCATCATCATGGGCGATCTCCGCTAACGACAGCTTAAGACCATCCAGTGGAGGTGAACGGAAGTGACGCAGGTACTGACAGATCGATTCGGACGTATTCACGACTATCTCCGCATTTCCGTCACGGACCGCTGCAATCTGCGCTGTGTGTACTGCATGCCGGAGGAAGGCATGGTGTTTGAGCCGGAGGACAAGATGCTGTCTTTCGATGAAATTTATGAGGTCGTGCGCGTGCTCGCCGGTTATGGGGTAAGGAAAATTCGCCTGACGGGCGGGGAGCCGCTAGTGCGCCGTCACTTGGAGACTCTGGTCGGTAGGCTGCACAGCATCCGGGGAATCGATGATATTGCGTTGACGACCAACGGTATTCATTTCGCGTCACGGGCGGAAGCGTTCCGGGAGGCGGGACTGACGCGGATCAACTTCAGTCTGGACTCGCTTCGTGAAGACCGCTTCCGGTTGATTACGCGAGGCGGAGATGTGAACCGCGTTCTGCAGTCCTTGGAGGCAGCCAGACGCGTGGGGCTCGATCCGATCAAGCTGAACGTCGTCCTGATGCGAGGCATGAATGACGATGAGATCGAGGATTTCCTTCGGCTGAGTATGGAAGAGGAGCTGCATGTCCGGTTCATCGAATACATGCCGATCGGACATGACGATCATGGCTGGAAGTCGAGGTATCTCCCGCTGGGCGAGGTACTGAGGCGGTGCGAGGCGAAGGGCTGGGCAGCTCAGGAGCTGGATCAGGAGGTTCGGGGGAACGGGCCGTCTAAGAATTACCGAATCGCCGGTGCGGCAGGCTCCTTTGGCCTGATCCATCCGGTCAGCGATCACTTCTGCCAGACCTGCAACCGGCTGCGCCTGACGGCGGACGGCAATATCAAGCCATGCTTGTATTGGTCGGATGAGTTCAACGTGCGCAGCGTGATCGGGGATGACCGCAAGCTGGCCGAGCTGTTCTTCCGCGCGCTCGATGTGAAGCCGGAAAGCCATGAAATGGCCAAAGCGCTGGAGAACGAACGGCAGAGCCACACGCCGACGGAGCGAAGGATGTCGCAGATCGGCGGATAACTCTAACTAAAAAACGGGATCTGCTCCGAGGAGCAGATCCCGTTTTTTTATGACTTGGGGCTGTTAGATAAGGAACGTCCGGGAAATGATAACCAGCAGGATAAACAGTACCAGGATAACCCCAGCCGAGGTGTGAAATCCGCCAACTGCGCTCATGTGAATCCCCCTTTCAGAAGACTTCATACTACCATATGAGCCTTAGTTATAAACGGTCCGGACGTTCACCCGTTATCAGACAAAAAATATCCGCCCTCCACCAGGAGGACGGACGAATAAGAGGAGATATATGAAGGTTGAATAACCAAATTAATGGGTGCTTCCCCCGAAGAGCAAGCGGTATTCCCACGCATTGCCCTCGATGGAATCGATCCGTACACCGCCCGATTCTACGGAATACGTATGCAGCACCTGGCCATTGCCCAGATAAATACCCACATGGGTAACGGCAGCCTTAGACTTATCGATGCCGGTATAATCAGCTGCTTTGGAGCCCTTGTAGGACATGAAGAATAGCAGGTCGCCGCGCTTCAACTTGCGCCAGTCCGTAGACGTCTTGCCGACGGATTTCACATAAGAGGCCTGGGTGCGGGAATCGCCGGGAAGCTGCTGCTGGATACCGTCGATGAATGCCTGACGGACGAAATCCGAGCAATCGAAGGTGCTGGTATCATAACGGCTGGAGCCGAATTCGTATGGTGTGCCCAGGTAACGCATACCCGCCTGGATGACTTTCTCGGCAGCAATAGTGGGATCGAGCTGCTTATAAGGCTCTACGAAGGTCGTGCTTATGTAAGCGGAGCTTGTGCTGACATAGCCGACGACGCCGTTACGGTCCTCGACGCTGTACCAGTACTCGTTGTACTTATTCAGCACGGCTACCTTCTCTCCCGCAGACAGATAACGGATTCGGGAAGCATCTGTGCCGGGAGCCGTCCGGAATGAAACGGATTTGACTACTGTTGCGTTGGGCGGAGACTGGAAATGCTCTTCTTCCGGTTCTTCCTGTGTAGGAGGACTCTGTACATCTGACGGTTCTATGTATTGAGAATCGGTACTGACGTAGCCTATGGCGTCATGGGCATCCATAACACGGTACCAGAAGCTGTTCACCTTCTCCAGGATCAGGACCTTCTCACCTTCCTTGAGGTAACGGATCCGTGAGCTGCCTGTAGAAGGTCCGGTACGAAATGAAACCGAGCTTATGATCTTCGCGTTAGGTGCGGCCGGGACTTGGACCTGTACGTTCTGAACGTAGGTTGACGAGGAGGATACATAGCCGGCTTGTCCGGAAGCATCGCGCGCGTACAGCCAGCTGCTGTTCGGAATGCTTATAAGATCCAGTAGTTCTCCGGCTTTCAACAGACGTATTTTTTGACTATCTGTCGAAGGCTGATTGCGGAAGTTTACGCCCTGCACGACCTTGATCTTGGCTGCTTCCGTATAAAAGGCCAAAGCTTGAAAGGGTATGGCGGTTGCTGAGACGACTGCGCTGAGCATGATGGCCAGCAGCTTTTTTTTCATGAATACCGAGCCTCCTGAATGAGTGTTCATGCATCCAAAATATACCTTGCTACAGGTTCATGATAGCATAGCTGTTTTCCGAAGATTAGCGGTAATACTTTACAGGTCCTGGTCTCTGGGGTTGGCCGAACTGGTCGAAAAGGAGCTTGTATATCTGAAAGCCTTTCACGTCTAAGCATGTAAAGGGTACTAAGCTTTATTTGTAATTCAATCTCCTGGTGTAAATATTGGAAATAAACGAATCGAAGTTCTGGGTCCGATAATAAAATAGTCTGATAGTCACGGTCGTAAAATCCAAATGATAGAAATACCTGTTCAGGTAGGGTACAATAATTGGATAACTGCTGCCAATCATTAGGATGAAGAAGGACGGGGTGTGACAGGATGCAAGATCAGGAATGGGTAGACATACGCCGGATTCCGGCTGAGCAAATAGCAGAAGCGATGGAGCTATCAGCCTTCGCCTTTCAATACGAGCTGTCGGAGGAGGACCGCAGGCACCGTGAGGCCATGCTTCCTGAGCAGGAGCAGTGGGGGGCTTATGTGGATGGCCGGCTCGCTGCGAAGCTGGCGATTAATGATTTCCAATGCTACATCCAGGGACACGCGCTGCCTATGGGCGGTGTAGCAGGTGTCGCGACTTGGCCGGAATACCGGCGGGGTGGGCTGGTGAAGAAGCTGATCCTGCAGGCTCTGCTTGCGATGAAGGAGAAGGGGCAGACGATCTCCTTCCTCTATCCGTTCGAATTCGGTTTCTACCGCAAATTCGGCTGGGAAATGTGTGCGGAGCAGAAGCAACTGGAGCTCGTCGTGTCCCAGTTGCCCAAGTGGCCCGGAGGCAAGGGGAAGGTCGTCAGGAGCGATGGCGGCTGGGAAGTGCTCCATACCATATACTCGGCGTATGCGGCGGGCTATAACGGGATGCTGAACCGCAGTGAAGCCTGGTGGACGCACCGGGTGCTTTTTACCAAGCGTGGAATGACCGCGGTCTATTATAATGAAGCGGGCGAACCGGCCGGCTATGTGATGTACCAGGTGAAGGAGCGGGTGCTCAAGGTCCACGAGCTGATCGCCCTGAACCACGAGGCCAAGCTGGGACTGTGGCGCTTTCTCTCGGATCATGATTCCATGCTGGAGAAGCTGACTTGGAATGCGCCGACTGACGAAGCGCTGCCGTTCCTTCTGGACAACCCGCGGGTGAAGCAGGAGATCGTCCCTACCATTATGGCGCGGATTGTGGATGTTCCCGCGTTCCTGGATAAATTTCCGTTTGCCTCAGGCATGGAAGGCAGCTTCTGTCTGAAGATCCAGGACGAGCACGCTCCCTGGAACCAGGCCGTCTGGCATGTGACCGTGGATGAATCAGGGAAAGCTGTGGTCCGTGAGGCTGCTGAGGAGCTGGGGAATCTGAATCTGCCTCAACTGGCTTGTTCGGTCCAGACGCTGTCGGCGCTTCTGATGGGCTATCGCACAGCTTCGTTCCTTCACGAGATTGGCCGGCTGCAGGGGGAAGAGCAGGCGGTGGAGCTGCTGGAGAGGCTTGTGCCGCCCCAGGCTGTATTTATTGGGGATTTCTTCTAGGCTGTGAGAATGGCTGCGACCTGAGTGATATAGAAGAATCAAGAACCCGGTGCTACGTGCACCGGGGTATTTGCCGTTCATCTGCGCCCTTGAGCAGCGCCGCTCCCCGCTTCTTGTCCCTGGACGAGCCGGTTACTGGACTTTAGTCGAGTTGGAAAACCCGTCGCAGGTTCGTTTTGGGCGAACCCGATTTTATCTAGAATAAAGACATAAGCAACAGGCAAACAAGAGAGGCGGTGAAACGAATTACATGAGAATGAATAAACACACGGGTATCGCCCTGGTGATGATTTTCTTCGGTGCCTTGATCCTCTTGAATAAGATGGGCATTCATCATCTCGGCAGTCACATCATGGGTTATCTGTTCCCGATCGCTATGGTCGGCTTCGGATTCCTGGGACTGAAGAACGGGAAGACGATCATCGGATTGCTGCTCATCGGCATCGGTGGTCTGGCGCTATTAGGTAAGCTCTCCGGTCTGATCGGTCTACTGTTTGCAGGAGCGTTGATCTGGTACGGCGTTTCGCTCATCCGCAAAAATTCGGTCTACTAAGCGCATCATCGATATTTGAAGGAAAAGGTGGTTGAGTCCGATATGAGTCTAGGCAAAAGATTCCGTGATATCACGGTTGCACACTTTAATGAAATGTTAGAGAACTCGGAAGATCCGGTTCGGCTGATTGACAAATACTTAGCTTCGCAGTCGGAGCAGATCCGGGAATCGGAACGGCTGCTGCAGCAATGTTTGAGCCATGCGGCATCGCTTCGGCATCAGTACACGTCGGCCGAGCAGCTCAAGGAGCGCCGCGAGCATCAGGCGGCGATGGCGCTCCGAGCAGGCGAGGACGGGGTAGCCCGGATCGCGCTGCAAGAGAAGATCGCCCAGGAGGAGAAAGCTGCGCAGTACAAGGCGCTGTACGAGCAGAGCAAGCTCGGCATCGTGGAGCTGGAGGAGCAGGTGCAGCAGCTGAAAGCGGACTTCGATGAGATTGCTTCGAAGCGCAGCTACTACATCGCCCGGCTCGAATCGGTCCGGCTGCAGCAGCGGATGAATGAGAGAATGCGCAGCATGGGCAGCGGACCCTCGCCACGGCTGTTCGACCGTCTCGATGAACGGGTGTCGGACATGGAGCTGACCGCGAGGACGCTCAGAGAGGTACGGGGCCACGTCAGAGAAGCCTGGACTTCGGTAAGCGGAGCGGCTTCGGCTGTGGAGGAAGAGCTCGATAAGCTCCGCAGCAAGTTGAAGCAGGAGGGATGGAATCGGCCATGACGAAACTGTACCGTTCCCGAACCGATCGTAAGTTAACCGGCTTGTGCGGCGGTCTGGCAGAAATGATGGGCATCGACTCGACGCTGTTAAGACTGATCACTGTACTCGCTACTATATTCACTTCCGGAGTTGCACTCGGCATCTACGTGCTGGCCGCACTGGTGATTCCTAGCGAACCGTACTCAGGCGGTCCCTACGGCCGCGGTCCTGCCGGTCCCTATGGGCACAGCGAACACCAATTCGGCAGCTGGAAGGACTGGAGACGTGCGGAACGGCATTACCGCAAAGCCAGAAAGTACGGCTGGGAAGCCGGAGGTTCAGATCCTAACCGATACCGTGAATATGAGGCCGAATACGCCGCAGGCCATAGCCAGGCTAACCCCCAAGCGGGGAGCTACTCGCACCATACGCAGAACGCTTCTGATACGACGGGCAGCGATCTCGACGATATGATGAAGGACATCGAGAAGAAAGCCATGTGGAAAGAAATCGAAGAGCTTCGCGCCAAAGTCTCCAAATACGAAAAGCAGCAAAACGGGCAAGCCCAACAAAATCAACCACCTAAAGGAGAGATCTAATCATGGGAGTATTTTCTAGAATTAAAGATATGACGAAGGCATCGCTGCACGAGGTACTGGATAAAGTCGAAGATCCGATCATCATGCTGAATCAATATATCCGCGATATGGAAGAAGAAATCGCCCAAGCGGAAGTGACGGTCGCCCGTCAAATCGCCAGCGAGCGCAAGCTGAAGGAGCGCCTGGACGAGTCGTTCCGTCTGGCTGCCCAGTTCGAGGCTCAGGCCAAGGATGCGCTGAAAAACGACCAGGAGGCGACAGCCCGTCAGGCGCTGGAGCAAAAGCTGTACTACGACGGCAAAATTGTCGAATACACGGATATGCATGAGCAGGCCAAGTCGCAAGCGGCTGAGCTGGTAGCCCAGCTGCATGAGATGAAGGATTCGTTCTACCAGATGCGCAACAAGCGCAGCGAGCTGATCACACGGGCTCAACTCGCTAAGGCCAAGAAGCAAATGGCCGAAGTGACGGCGAACAATGTGATCGAGGGCGGCAATGCCGTGAAGGGCTTCCGCCGCATGGAAGAGAAGATCATGACTCTTGAGGTGGAAGCCGAGATTGCCCGCAAGCCTTATGTAGGCTCTGCTTCTTACGGCGGCTCTCTCTACAACACCGGTGCTCCGGCCGACCCGGCCAAACAGCAGAAGCTGGATGAGCAGCTCAATTTGCTGAAAGAGAAGATTTCGTCGGAGCAGTAAACAGCCATTGGAGTGAACAGGGCAGTTGTGATATGCTAGGATAGGCAAAAAGCCATGGGGGCCTGTTGGAGCCGCCGTGGCTTTTGCCTTCAACTAGGGTAGAACTTGCGAAAGGGGGCGGCAGCATGAACAGCAAGCGGAACCGCAACATTGCGTTGGTGTTGATTGGTGCGGGCGTATTTCTACTGGCAGACGATCATCTTAGCTTCATGACGATTGTCGCCCTCTTTCTGCTTTTGCTCGGGGTGTACAAAACCCGCTCAGGCTCAGGACGCAAGGGCTACGTGCTCATGATCATCGGACTGGTGCTGCTGATCGGGGGGAATCTGCCCCTGGTGATCGCCGTCATTTTTATTTCGCTAGGATTCTTCTACAATAAATCACGCAAGCTGCACAGGGATGATCAGCATTACCGCAAGCAAAGCATCATCGATAGTATCCGCTGGGGACGCGAGCCCTGGATCTTGCGGAATATGTCGATCTGGAACGTGCTTGGAGAGATCCATATGGATCTCACCTATGCGATTCCCGAGCACAAAGAAACGACGATCGTTCTCCAGGGAGTGATCGGAGATATAGATGTGATTGTTCCGGAGGACGTAGGGCTCTCCATCACCACTTCCGTGGTGTTCGGCCAAACAAGCATTGGCTATGACAAGGAAGCAGGCATGCTGAACAAGTTGGTCTGGCAGTCGCCCAATTACTGGACGGCTGACCGCCAGGTGAAGCTCGAGATGTCCTACGTAATCGCGGATATCGATATAAAAATCGTGTAGCGCTGGAGGCCCGGATATGGACGGACATGAAAAGCGTCTAACCAATATGATATGGCGGAATATGGCCGAGTCCATGGGGCTCAGCCTTGTTCTGTTTGCCGTTATCGTGTACTTCCTCCAGGCTAACGGGTACCTGAAGCCATTCGAATCATGGAAGGAAGGCGTAAGCCTGAGTCTGACGCTGATCGTCATCACGGTCATTATCGGCGCTTCTTACGGCTTATGGTCGGCCAATCGGATCAAACGCAGGCTGGAGCTGCTGCGTGAGGTCATGCTGTCGCTGGAGAAGGGGAACCTGAGCCGCTCGGTACCGCCGCTGGGAGAAGACGAGATCGGCCGGCTCGGCGAGCAGCTCAACCAGATTACGAAGAAATGGGAGGAGCAGGTCTCCTCGCTGCAGCGTCTGTCCAGCAATAACGCTCAGCTTGCCCAGCGAGCCAAATACTCGGCGATCGTGGAGGAGCGGCAGCGGCTGGCCCGCGAGCTGCACGATGCGGTGAGCCAGCAGCTGTTCGCGATCTCGATGACGGCGACTGCTGTCGGACGTACGCTGGAGAAAGACTTCGACAAAGCGCAGCGGCAAATTTTCCTGATCGAGGAGATGGCTTCCGTCGCGCAGTCGGAGATGCGGGCGCTGCTGCTTCATCTTAGACCCGTGCACCTGGAGGGCAAGCGCTTATCGGAAGGGCTTGTCGAGCTTATGCAGGAGCTGTCGGCCAAGGTGCCGATGCAGATTGACTGGGAATTTGTCGAGGACGTCAAGCTGCCACGGGGCATCGAGGACCATCTGTTCCGTATCGCCCAGGAGGCGATGTCGAATGCGCTGCGGCATTCCAAGGCCTCCAAGCTGGAGGTGAGGCTGACCCGGCCGACGCTGGATGCCGTCAAGCTGCTGATTCGCGACAACGGGGTCGGCTTCAATCTCGACACCAAGAAGCAGGCCTCGTATGGCTTGGTCACGATGCATGAACGCGTGAACGAAATCGGCGGTTCAATGAACCTAATTACAGCGCCGGGCAAGGGCACGCGGATTGAGATCAGAATTCCGATATTGGCGGAAGGGGGAGCCCATCATGGAAGAGATGACGATTAAAGTGCTGCTGGTCGACGATCACGAGATGGTTCGGATCGGGCTAGCGGCAGTACTTGGCACGGAGGAAGATATCGAGGTGGTCGGCGAGGCGAGCGGCGGACAGGAAGGCATCCGGCTGGCGCTGGAATACCGTCCGGATGTCGTGCTGATGGACCTCGTGATGGAAGGCATGGACGGCATTGAAACGACGAGGCGGCTGCTGGAGCAGCACCCGAATTGCAAGGTGATCGTGCTGACAAGCTTCATCGACGACGAGAAGATTTATCCGGTCATCGAGGCCGGGGCGTTCAGCTACCTGCTGAAAACCTCGCGCGCAGGGGAAATCGCCCAGGCGATCCGCTCGGCCGTCAAGGGACAGTCGGTGCTGGAGTCGCAGGTGGCCTCCAAGCTGATGAACCGGTTCCGGCAGCCCAAGCAGGCAGCTCTGCCGCATGAGGAGCTGACGGAGCGGGAGATGGAGGTGCTCAGGCTGATCGCCTCCGGCAAGTCCAACCAGGACGTGGCCGATGATTTGTTCATTGGCGTGAAGACAGTGAAATTCCACGTCACGAATATTTTGGCCAAGCTGGGCGTCGAGGATCGCACGCAAGCCGCCATTTATGCCTACAAAAAAGGACTTGTTGAATAGACGCATTCAGCGGAAGCCGTGGAGCTGCCGCGGCTTACATATGGATTAGCTTAGATAAACGAACAAGCCCCGAACAGAACGGACTCAGGAGAGCCGGTCTGTCCGGGGCTTGTTCGTGCTCAAGGACGTATCAGAGGAGCTGGAGCCGATCAGCGCTCATCGCTCGCGGAGTCCAGAAACAACCGCTCGACGGCCAACAGCGGGCTTCCTGAGAAGGAGAGACCGGCCGACAGAAACAGCAGTACGAGCTCCAGCTCGTAGCCGGCGGCTTCCCCGCTGCCTGCAAAGCTCAGCGCCAGCTTCACCTTGATGAGCGCGACAGCCATGATGATGAAGAAGAGGGCGGATATGAAGCGGGTTCCCAGTCCAAGAATGACGGCTACTCCGCCGACTAATTCAATAACGGCGACCAGATAAGCGGTAAAGCCGGGCAGATGAATGCTTTGGAACCAGCCCGAAACCTGGTCGATGCCTCCGGAGAATTTCAGAAAGCCGTGAATAGCGAAGGTAAGGCCAAGAACGACCCGGAGCAGCAGCAGTCCGATGCTAACGTTTAATTTCATGATTTCAAGTTCACTCCTGTGTTGTATGATAATTAAGTTACTTAATGTAAGTGAGTATATTATAATAATTTAATTGAGTCAAGTAATTAATCAAATGTTATCAACTATATAATAATTAGTTGATTTCGGGTATAATAGAGCTATAAGCGAGGTGAAGCCGTATGAATCCATCGACGTCTTGTCCGAAAATGGAGAAAGCGACGCAAATGATCAGCAAGCGTTGGTCCTTGCTGATTATCCATCAATTGCTCGCAGGCCCTCAGCGGTTCTGTACCATCGAGACGGCGCTTCCCATCAGCGGAAGGCTGCTCTCGGAGCGATTGAAGGATTTGGAGCAGGAGGGGATTGTCAATCGGGACGTCTTCCCGGAGATGCCTGTCCGCATCGAATATTCCCTAACGAAAAAAGGCCAGGCGCTTGAGCCCGTATTGAGAGGCATTGAAACCTGGGCTCACGAGTGGACATAATGTGCGAAGTATGGAAAGATTAGGTTGAGCGCACGCCGGATACAGGATATACTGAGGTTGATTTCAACTTGATGAGGGCAGGTGTCTGCTTCATGAGCAATGCGGTATTGAAAACCGGCGGGTTCCACCATGTGGCGATCCGGGTATTCGATTTCGAAGGAACGGTGCAGTTCTACACCGAGGTACTGGGCTTTACGATTCGTCATCAGTGGGGAGAAGGCGACGGGCGCGGCATTATGCTGGATACCGGGGACGGCAATTATCTGGAAGTATTTGCAGGCGGAGCCGAGGGGCCGAAGCCTGAGGGAGCATTCCTCCATCTGGCTCTGAGAACGGAAGATGTGGACGGCGTGACTGAGCGCGCAAGGGCGGCGGGAGCGGAAGTGACCGTCGAACCGAAAGACGTCGATATCAACGGAATTCCGGTACGGCTGTCCTTCTTCAAGGGTCCGCACGGAGAGCTGATCGAGCTATTCCAAAGCACCGGCGAGGACAAGCTGTAGGGTTGGTCGTAGAAGGCAGGCATGGCAAGAAAGAAGTTAACCGGGGCAGGCTTTCCTCACGGAGGAGAGCCTGCTTGTTTTGTATATAGATGAGCTGGGCCGGTTGGCTTACTGGATCGTTCCGCGACGGAGCAGTGTCGCCTGGACAGTCACCTCAGGCTGCAGTGTGGGGAATAGGTCATCCAGCCAAGGCTCCATATCGAGTCTTGGCAGATGGTGAGACTTCCGGTAGTCTGCAGCGAATCCGACAGGATCTGATTTCAAGCTCTGAAGCTTCTTGATCAATTGAGCGGTCTGCTTCTGGACGAGCTTGCCGGTCTCTTCCTCCAGGGCTCGGAGGTCCTTCAGCGTGCCGATCGGTTTTCCTTGACTCTGATCGAGCTCCAGGCCGAGAGAGAACTGCACCAGCAGCTTCCCTTCCCCCACCTGGCGCTTTACCTTGTAGTTCATGAGGTAGACGGTTTTCTTGTCCAGAACGAAGCTGGCCGGCTTGAGCTTCTGGCCCTGCAGCATTTGCAGGGTAAGGGTTTCCTCCGGCGATAATTGCCCGATCATCCGGTCCTGACGGAACAGTGCCGTTCCCTGGACGCCGACATGATTATCCTTTTGAATCGTCTGGAGAAGCGGAGCGTAGCCGTTCTGAGCATTTTCCCCGGTCAGGCCGTACAGATTGTACAGGTACACGGGGAGAATTTCGAAGGAATCGCTGCCTACCTGCGAGAAAATATCCACAAATAGATCACTGATGGATTCCGGCACTTCCGGCTGCTGGAGCAGCAGCTTCTTGGCGCTTCCTTCGGAGATGGCTACCCAGGCTGTCGGTTGAAATTCGCTGCGTCGCATAAACAGGTCCAGATGCTCGTCGAGTCCGCCACGGGCCGCTTCGTCCGAGAAGACGATGGTTTTGACATGCCCGAATTGGAGATCCCGGGCGGATTTGAGCTTCATCCGGTATAGGGCGTCAGATACGGACGTACCTTCCTGCTCGATCATGAAATTCGGCGATTCACTCTGACCGGCCGCTCCCCCCGGCGCCAGCGACATGAATCTCCCGGGCACCGCTGCAAGTGCATAGACGCGAACGCCGGCCTCCGTTTTGTCGATGCCCACCGCCGTGACGAAGCTGATCCGGTTAATCTGCTTGACCGTGGAGCAGCCGGACGTTGCGAGCAGGGTGAGTACGATCAGAGCACAAGTGCGGATAAGCATAGAATAAGTCATGCCGGGGTCCGCTCCTTCCACTTCATCCTCAGGTAGAGCAGTATCGGCAGAATAAGCACCAGCACCAGGGAATAATAGCCGATGGCAACTCCGTACAAGTCGAAGAGGATGGGCCTGGCTGTCAGCCTACCGCCCAGCAGGACGAGCGCGCCTGCCGCGATCACCCAGAGGGGTCCGATGCGTCTGCCGAACAAGCCGGCCATGCAGCGTGCTCCGCAGCGGAGCATGAACGCCGTACCCAGACTCTCGATGTATTTCCAGTACAGCACCCATAGGAACACGATCCTCTCGAATACAAAATTCTCGATACGCACCGCATTCATCGTGCCGTAGGGCAGGTATACAAATTCCCGGGCCCGCTGGATGCCATAGGTCGCGATGCCCGCCATCAGAATAAAGACGATCAGGGCGACTACCAGAAATGACAGCAGCATAACCGACTTGCCGCTGACCTGCTTCCGACCCGCATGAATAAGAGGAATGGCCGCCAGCGGCGAGAAAGCCAGGAAGGCCGCACCGATAGCCTGATAAGGCTGAAGGATCTCTTCCATGCTCCATAGAGGCAGCAGCCGGTCCACCCTGAAATTCAGAATCGGGCTGAACGACAACGCCAGAAAGAACGGAACGGCAAAGAGCAGCAGAATATGCGCATATCGCGCGAGCGTCTTCAGTGAAAACATCGCCGAGGCGGTGGCCAGAACGGTTTCGACCGATATGTAAAAGGCTGACGAGCCGTTCAGCAGCATCTTGGAAATAAAGTCCCCGAATACCTGATTCATGAAGGAACAGACGTTCAGGAAAAACAGGGCGTAGAAGAAAAACAGCAGTCGCTGCAGCGCTGTGAGGTCCGGACCGCTGATAAGCAGCAGGGACCCGTAACGCCTGCCGACCTGCAGACAGCACCACAAGCCGGCCTGGGCGACGATCCAGACACTCAGAATGACCCAAATGCCGTTCCTGCCTACGCTGCCCAGCAAAACCCCCTGCAGCCTGGCGATGGACATCGAGAGCATCGTGATAAACAGCAGCACCGGGTAATGGATGGATTCCTCCTGTGACAGCTTCATCTAGAATTGATCCTCCTTACTTGCGTCAAGCCCGCTCTGTTTCCCTCCTGCCTGGGGGCTGTAGGTGGAGGGCTTGGCGGAGAACGCGCGATAGGCGGCCCGGGTTAGTCCGTCACGGAACAAATCCCGGTAGCGGAAGGTGCTGAACGGGGCCGTATACGGAATGCCGAACGACTCCAGGCTGCACAGATACATGCCGATGAGGCCAGCACCGACGACAATCCCGTACAGTCCCCATGGGATGGCGAGCAGCACCAGAGCGAAGCTGCATAAGCGCCAGGCCAGCCCGACCATGTAGTTAGGCGCCGTGTAGCTGCCGATCGCGGTAGTGGCGGTAATCACGATCATGATATAGCTGATCAAATGGGACTGTGCAGCCGCCGTACCGATAATGAGCCCGCCAACGATCGTCGCCGTTCCGCCGATGGTTTTGGGCAGCCTGACAGTCGCCTCATTGATCAGCTCGATCAGGATCAGCATAATAACGACCTCTACATAGACGGGGTAGGGGACGCCTTCGCGGCTGGCTCCTACGGCCAGCATGAACTGGATGCGGAACATATCTTGGTTGATGCTGGTTATGGCGATGTATAAAGCCGGCAGAAACAGGGTGATCGCCAGTCCGATCAGCCGGACCCAGCGGAGAAAGGTCCCGGATATGCTGGGAAAATAGTAGTCATCACTCGTCTCGTACAAGCAGGTCATCGTCACGGGCAAGATCAGCACCGTGGGGGTCGTATCGGATATCACGATAAACCGTCCCTCCATCAACGCGGAGACCGCTTTATCCGGCCGCTCGGTCGCTTGAAACATCGGAAACGGCGTATATTTCTGATCCACGACCAGATAGGCGATCTGCGTCGTGTCGAGCACTTCGTCCATCCGGATGGCGGACAGCCGCTGGCGAAATTCCTCCAGCGCCTTCTCGTTGACAAGACCGCGCATGCTGAGGATCATGACCTTGGATTTCGAGGATTGACCGATGATGAACTCTTCGACGGACAGCGCCTTATCGCGGATCCGGCGCCGAATCATGGAGATATTCACGAACAGGTCCTCGATAAACGTATCCTTCGGCCCGATCAGGGTGCTTTCGCGCTCCGGCTCTGAAACCGATCGGTTGTTCCAATTGGGCATGGCGACGGCGATAGCCTCACTACGGTTATGCATAAGGAATAGAGCCTCGCCCTCGAACAGGGCAGCAGCCATCGCGTCAGAGGACAGAGGAACCGCCCGTCCGTTCACGGACAGCGTTCCCGGAAGGCTATGGCCCTGGTTCTGAGAGGCCTTGCTCACCCATTCGTTCTGTATGGGGTCGATCAGCTTCGTATACAGCAGGTTCCGATCCGTGATACTTTCCAGTGCTATGACGGCCGCCTGCGGTTCTTCCTGTCCAGGGATGCGGACCCAGTCAATTTTCAAATCCGCAGGGCGGCCCAGATCGCGGACAAGCGCATATACCGTTTGCTGCAGCTTCATACGGATCCTCCCTTTTTTTCTTTTAGGATTACCCTGATAGGGAGAAATCATCCGGCTGTCGCTGCTGGTCCCGACTATAAACGTCAGACATTTGTAAGAAAATCATCCGGTCTTTCGTCAGAATGTTCAGGTACACTGAATATTGTGGTTACCCGTTAGCGCGCGTAAACGACAAACCCATTACTCGGCAAGGTGGTTCATATGATCTTAGGCAACGTATTGATTGTGGATGACGATGAAGAAATCCGCGAAGCTATCGCTCTCCATCTGAAGCAAGAAGGTCTTACGGTCTTTCTGGCCCGTGACGGTCTGGAGGCATTGGAGCAGCTGGAGAAGCATGAGATTCATCTGATCGTATTGGATGTGATGATGCCCAGGCTGGATGGCCTGCAGGCGACCTTCCGCATCCGGGAGACACGAAATATTCCGATCGTGATTGTATCGGCCAAAAGCGAGGACACGGACAAAATTCTCGGACTGAATGCCGGTGCCGACGATTACATCAGCAAGCCGTTCAATCCGCTGGAGCTGACAGCACGTGTCAAGTCCCAGCTGCGAAGATACACGCATCTGGGCACCTATAAGGGGAGCGATGATGTCATTCAGATCCGGGGTCTGCTGTTGAATAAAAGCGCCAAGACGATGGAGGTGGACGGACAGGAGGTTCGTCTGACCGCAACGGAATACAAGATTCTGGAGCTGCTGATGGAGCATAAGGGTCGTGTCTTCTCGATCGAGGAAATTTATGAGCTCGTGTGGGGAGAGCCCTGCTTCAATAGCGAGAATACCGTGGCCGTCCATGTCCGTCGCATCCGCGAGAAGATCGAAATCAATCCGCGGGAACCGAAATATTTGAAGGTGGTATGGGGCATTGGGTACAAAATGGAGAAATAAGGCTGTAGCGATCGGGGGTTGGATTCTGCTGGTGGCAGTAACCTCGGCAGGCATACTGATAGCACTGGACATTGGGAGGCTACAGGCTTCGTTATCCAAGTCCTCCTATTGGAAGCCTAATCTATACAATCAAGCTATCTTCAATGTCAGAGATATTGTAAAGTACCGGGTGGACTTCAAGGACTTTGACAGCCTGAGCGATCAAGAAAAACTGGGAGGTCAGCTGGAAGGACTCAAAAATGAGCTTAAAGAAGAAGTTGCCCAAACGAGCTGGAATGCAGAATTCGAGTACCCAGTGGGACTGGTAAGCAAGTTTCAAGAGCAGTCACGGGAATCTTACAGGATGCTGCTTAGGCTGTTGGTCGAGCAAAAGATTCTTGGGAAGAAAAACGAATGGGATCCGGAGTGGGAGGCGGCATGGAACGCGATGTATCCACAGCTTGCTCTCGTTCGGCTCAAAGAGCTGGAAGCGGAGTACAGGCATGTGAAGCAAGCCGTCGGCTGGATCGACGGTATCGTTACCTATACGCTTACCGATCTGCAGACCTCGAGGGTCTATACGAATCGCCAAAGCGGACTGGAGGCGGAACAGCCATTAACGAATACCCGTGAGGTGCGCACGCTTGTTTTTCCTCTGACGGCGTCTTCCGATGATGTAGGGCTGAACGAGCTTAGTGCCTATTTTGAACAGAACCATTTGAAGGGAATCTTTTCTTTTAACGCTGCCGTGAAGCCCAAAAATGAAGCCAATGGGATCAATATGTCCTTCTATGAGGACTATATCGGGCGATTTCAGACGATAGAGAGAATACGTGAGGGGCTGCGGTCCTTAGCTGGATGCTTGATTCTTGCTGTAGTTCTGCTTGTATACACAAAGCGCAGCAAGGTCCGGCAAAACCTAGCTATCCAATGGAGCACGATCTACAGAAAGCGTATTCCTGTTGAGCTTCGGATAGGAATATTGCTTTGCGTAAGCTTGGGGCTGCTCAGTCAATTTTGGACTAAGTTCATAGATGCTCCTGATTACTTATTCTTTCAACCGGTCAACTGGCTGCCGCTAAGTTGTTTGATCGGATATTTAAGTATAGGGTTCCGGGATATCAGGATGTGGTGGAAGGGGCGAGCACCTAGCAGCGAACAAGGAGAGGGCAGCTTGTTAGTCAGAAGCTTGCACTCCATCCGCTCTCCCTGGCTGGTCCGGAGTCTACTGTGGAAGACGCTGCTTATTCTCGGGTTGACGGCGTTGGTCGGACCTGCGATCAGCATGGCACGGGAAAACGGTGTGCTGTACGGAATGGAGTCTCGAGCCTGGATTCCGCTCAGTTATGTAATCTTGTACACCGTCACAGTCATCCCCTATGTGCTGGTTCAGATCGGGGTGCTAAGCCGCATGATGGCCGGAGTCCGTGAGATGGCGGCAGGCAATCTGAGCGTAGAGATCCCGGAGGGGCAAGGTAAGGGAGAGCTGGAGCAGATGGTCCGGCAGCTAAGCGGCTTGCAGGCAGGCTTTCGCTCGGCGCTGGAGGAGCGGCTGACAAGCGAGCGGCTCAAGACGGAGCTGATCACGAATGTATCGCATGATCTGAAGACGCCGCTTACCTCGATGATCAGCTATATTACGCTGCTGCAATCCGATGAGCTGGAGCCGGAGGAGCGCGGACGTTATATACAGGTACTAGACCGCAAATCACAGCGTCTGAAGGTGCTGATCGACGATCTGTTTGAGGTGTCCAAGCTGGCCAGTGGAGCGGTGGAGCCTGTGCTGGAGCCCGTTAATCTGGCGGCGCTGCTGCAGCAGGCGGTAGCCGAGTTCAGCGACAGGCTGGAGGCGGCTGACCTCAGAGTTGTTCTCGATCTGGGTCCTTCACCGGCTATCGCTATGCTGGACGGGAAGAAAGCGTGGAGAGTGCTGGAGAATCTCTTGCAGAACGTGCTGAATTACAGCCTGTCGGGAACGCGGGTTCATATCAAGCTCGAAGAAGAAGCGGATTGCGTGTGTCTCCGGCTGAGCAATGTTTCGGCTTATCCGATTGACTTCGATCCGCAGGAACTGTTCGAGCGCTTCAAGCGCGGTGATCAATCCCGCCATACGGAGGGCTCGGGTCTCGGGCTGGCGATTGCCCGCAGCATCATGGAGCTGCAGGGAGGGCAGCTTCGAATCGATATTGACGGCGATTACTTCAAGGCCGTAGCTATATTCAGGAAGCCTGCTCCCGCACGGGAGGAGTGATCTGAGCAGGCAACCGTCGGGAAAAGTGGTTATTAAAGATAAATATTGCTTAGAATCATAAAATTTTCTTTACAAGTGAGTGATTTTCCCCCTCTGCGGCGTCTATTAGGTATCAGGTCCGAACGTCTAGTGCAGCTAAGGGGAGAACGGCATGTCTGCATGCTCCTCGGGGAGCTGCTGTGAAGCGCTTGCCAGTCTCTACCGGAACTGCGTCAGGATACAAACCCGATTCGGAAAGCGTCGGCTGCCGATCCGGGAAAGAGAAGAGGGAGTTCAGTGAGGGGCACGGTGATACCTGAGAGGGAGAAGGACCAGCTGCAAGAGAACAAGAGGCTGTCATACGAAAAGAAAGCAGAGATCTTGAGGCGCTATGAGGCGCTCAGCTACGAGATCGCCCACTATCTTCTCCAGCATGAGGATGGGGCACAGGTTGCGGCCGCAGGCGCGCTGCGCGAGCTGTTCCAAGCGGATGATTTCTTCGGCCTGCCGGTAGCCGGCCAAACGGAACGGGTTCGTAAGGTGACGATGAAGCATGCGCTGCTGGTACGCAAGCAGGCAGTTTGCGGGACAGAGAGCGTCGGCTGATCGCGGGTGACAGCAGGATAGCGGCTGACAACCTCGGGAGCCTTCAGTCATACATATAGAGCGACCGGTCATGACTTGGGCATGACCGGTCGCTTATTGGTATTTCAGCTAGGGAACGCTTCACATATACGTATCGAGCAGAGTGCCTGTCATCGGCAGCGGCAGATAGCTGCCAAGTCTGCCGCCAGGAGTAACGGTGTAGCCGCCTAGCCCCCGCAGGGCGGTATTACGGGTCTCGAGCAGTTGGGCGGCGGTCATCGTCCGCATCGTGCTAGATGCTTCCGCCAGCCGGTCGGCGAAGCCTGCCAGCGCCTCTGTGGTTTCCTGTGGCCGCTCGGCCGTTCGCTTGGCGAACGTCTCCGGGTTCAGGACGATCGTATCGTCTGGCTGCCGTTCGAACCCGAGCTCCGCCAGCTGGTCGAACGGCAGCTTGGAGGAGAACTTGCGGGCTGTGGAGCGCAGCATGGCCCCTGCGTCGCCCAAGGCGGTGACGACATCGTTGTAGCCCTGGGCCAGCTGCTTGGCTGCCTTAACGGATGCTTCCGGTCCGGCGCTCAGTGAATGGCGTGCGGTCTCGGCCGTTTGTTTTGTCTGCTCGTTCTTGGCCGCGATATCGGCCAGATCGGCAGCAGTCTGCTTGGCGAAGCGGTCGAACCGGTGTCCGGCCATCGTCGAATCCGGAAACACCGCTCTGGTGATCCGTGAGACAGGACTGGTCCGCGACTGCTGGGCCCGATCGAACGCGACCCACTGCGCATGGGTTTCGTAGGTACGGAATACGCTTCCGACAGGTGCTATCATAGGAATGCCTCCTTTTGCTATGGCTTTAATCCGAAGCTGAGCTTTCTTCCATTATAACCCACAAGGCGGGCAAGCGTAAACGAAGGCTAATCGGGAAATCCACATAAAAGCAAGATTGACAGCCGTAAGCTCTTGCAGTAGATTAATAATAGTTAAATATTTAACTATATGAAGGTGAGCATGCGGTGAAGAAGATTCAGGAATATGTGAACAATCATTCGCTCGAGGTACAGGCTTTTTTTGCGTTGGTCGATACGACGGCCCGACTGATTGGCATCTCCGAGAAATATTGGCATTCGCTCGGGCTGAATGGAGCGCGCATCCGTCTGCTTGTGGAGATCGCCAAGGAAGGCGGCTCGGTCCTGCCGTCTACGCTGGCCGGCCGGATCGGAGTGACCAAGGCGAATATCAGCGTGCTGTTGGGCCCGCTGGAGCAGCTTGGCTACATCCGGAGCTCCAGCCATCCGGAGGACGGGCGCAAGCGGAGAATTGAGCTTTCCCCCGAAGGGGAGCGTCTGCTGTGGGAGGTACTGCCGGGTAACCGAGAGATCATAGCCGATCAGATGAAGAGCCTCGGCGAGTCGGAGCTGCGCCAATTGCTGGCAGCGCTCCATACCTTACAGAAAGGGGCAGTCTAACGGACGCCTTTCTTTTTTGATCATATAGTTAAATATTTAACTAAATAACGAAGAAGAGGTGTTTAGCATGAAGATCGTCATAACAGGAGCAACGGGCAATCTCGGGAAGCTGGTCGTCCGGCAGCTCATCGACCGCAAGCTTGGAGGGCAGCTGATCGTCAGCGTTCGTAAGCCGGAAGCGGCGGAACATTGGAAGAAGGAAGGCGTGGAGGTTCGATATGGCGATTATGACGTTCCGGCATCGCTGGTCTCCTCGTTCGAGGGAGCGGGCAAGCTGCTGCTGATCTCCTCTCCCCACCGGGATGACGTGGTCAGACTCCGCCAGCATCAAGCAGCCCTGGAGGCGGCCCGGGAGGCGGGAGTCCGCCATATCGCCTACACCAGCATGGCCTATGCGGACAAGGGCAAGCTGCCGCTTCATCGGCTTCACCTGGACACGGAGGAAGCGATCCGCCGCTCGGGTATCCCCTATACGATGCTGCGGAACAGCTTGTATATGGATCTTCTCCGGTTCCTGGGCCTGAGAGAGGCAATGGCCGGAGGTCTTCTGCTGAGCCCGCCGGGGGAATGGAGCTTTAATATCGCTGCACGGGAGGATCTGGCTGCTGCGGCTGCCGCCGTGCTGAGGGAGGAGGGCCACGAGAACCGGAGCTATGAGTTAACGGCTCCCCGAACCTGGAATCTGGCGGACCTGGCACGGGTCTTATCCGAGCTGTCAGGCCGTAAGGTTGTCCGCCAGACGGATGCTGCGCTGAATAGTCCGCTCTACAGCTCATTGACTCTATCGGATCTGAAGTCGGTATCCCCCGATCTGGAACGGCTTGCCGGGTACCCGCTTAGCTCGCTGCAGGATGAGGTGCGCAAGCTTCTGGATGCCCCTTCCATCGAGCCGCGGAGCCCCCGTGCTTGACCTCCTCAGATTGCTTACAGCCAGATGGCTTATTGCTTGCCCGGCGCGGGAGGAGAGTTAGGTTTGGAATGAGCCTGTTGCGCATGCAATCGTGATTAGGTCGTACTCACCCGCTGTGTCCCTTTTCTGTCGTTCATCGGTAAAAAGTACAGGGAATGAGGGCGTCTGGATTAACGTTTCATACGGTCGGCACATACGCTGAAGCATAGCCTGGGGTTCCGCTTACAGGACATCAGGCGGCTGAAAGGCGGGATGGCCATGCTCCGCAAACGTGTTCCCAGACGCGATGACCGCGTCATTTATGAGCTTGTCGAGAAGGAACTGCTGCCCTTCGCGCGCGAGACGGTACCCGGGCTGCAGGTGACCCGCCCCGAGCTGCGCAAGCGCCTTCGCGGCTGTACAACCTATGTGGAGCTCGCTCCAGGCCGGCAAGCAGTAGGGTTTATCGCACTCCGCACCGACCGGGAACGCCTCACGGTGGAGCTGCTGGCTGTTCACCCTAGATACCAGGGCCATGGACTCGGTAAGCGGTTCATGCGGTTTGCCGAGCGGAAGGCTCAGCTGCTGCATCTGCCGGAGATCGTACTGTGGGTTGACGAAGGCAATGAACGGGCCCGCGGCTTCTATGAGCGGCTCGGCTATATACCGGTTCATTTCGACCCGGCTATGCGCTGCTACTTGCTAACCAAGAGGCTTACGTTCGCGGGAGCGTGACAGGTTTTTCTCTCTTATTTTCCAATTCCGGAAACTGTCGAGACGGGCCCTTGCTTCGGGAGCCGCCTGCTGCCGTCTGACCGGTGACAGGCGGCTTCGCTCTGTGCATGTACGACGGGCGGATCAAATCAGAACAAACAGCAAGGCGATCAGAGCCAGATCGAGAATGAACCGGCCGCGTCCGGGGAAGAAGGGGTTAGGCGGATACGGGTACGGCCCGTAAGGGTAGGCTGACGTTTTGACAGCCTCGCCGGCTTTCGAGATCAGGGCCTTGCCGTTCTTGCCAGCGCGGCCATTCGTTTTCTTGAGGGCTCTAGCTCTGGCTTTCGCCGAAGCCTGCGCCTCGACGATAGCTTCGCCGCCCTCTTCCTCGGCACCGAGTATCAGCCTTCCGTCCTCGATCCGGGACAGAATACCGTAGACTTCGCTGCCGTCATGCATAATGATCAGTACGGGCTTGCCGTAATGAGACTTGCATTCTGCTTCGGAAATCGGGTAAATCCGCTTCATGCTGAAACACACCCTTCGCTGGACTGGTTTTATGCCTACACTGTCAACTTATGCCGATACCGCCCGGGTGCACTGGGCAGATGGCCCTGCGGAACGCGCCTATTTTTTTCGGGTATGCGCTCTAGCTGTCTGGGACATACTGAATCATAGATTGATAGATTCGGAAGCGGACGAGGCGGAAGGGGCGGATCGGCGATGAAGAAGACATGGGTGCTGGGCATGCTGGCATGCCTGCTGCTGGGATGGATAGCGGTATGGAGGGTGCAGGCGGAGCCGAAGGGCGGGCCGGAGGATTCGGCTTCTTACCGCGATACCCGGCTGCTGCTGCAGGCCTCCGCCGAGGCGCTGGGAGCGGAGGCAACAGTCAAGCTGACGCTCAAGAAGGGCGGAGAGGCTGCCCCTGTGTCCGGCGAGACCGGCTTGCTGGTCATGGGCCGCGTCTGGAGCGAGCGGCTTGGCATGGAGCCGGCCACCGCGCTGGCCGAGCAGCAGGGACATGCGGTCTACCGGCAGGAGCGGACGGCTGATGGCTGCAAGCAGACTCTGCTGCTGACCGAGTTGACGGAGAACTCGTCCTACGTCATCGTCCGCGCAGAGTGCGAGGATTTCCCTGTGGGAGCGGCAGACCGCGCAGCAGACATGCAGCAGCGCATAGACACTGCGCTTGCAGGTTCCTTCCGTGAGGGAGCCTGGAACGTTATCGTACAGGGCGGGCTTGTCGAGCGGACAGAAAGCGGGGCGCAATCGGCGCTTGACAAGTCCCTGCGACTGCTGCAAGCTGAGGAGCTTGAGCGCTATGAGGACCGGGGTACGATCAGCCGCTCCTACGGCTCTGACCGCCTGGCCGGCTTCGTGCTCAGCGGGTCCCGGAAGGTGCATGTCCAGGCTGCGCTGCACAGCAATTCCGAGGATGGAAGCTGGAGATTGACGCTCGGCACACCCGTTATTACGACTGAGTATTGAAAGTGGTTCTCATTTTGGGTATGCTAAAGGGAACAGGTTAGGCGATACTTTCGCCTCCCGATATCCCATACCATTAAAGAAAGAATGAGGGAAACCATGACGAATGCTGTATTTCTAATTTTCGGAGCGACCGGTGACTTGGCCAGACGCAAGCTGTTCCCGGCTTTTTACAGCCTGTATCGGGAGCGCAAGCTAGGGGACAAGTTCGCCGTAGTCGGACTGGCGCGCCGTCCTCGTTCGAATGAGCAATTTCGCGAGGATGTACTGGAGTCCATTAAAGAGTTTGCGCGTTACAACGTAACCAAGGATGAACAGTGGGAATCGTTCGCCGAGCATTTTGAATATATGTCACTGGATATCAATAATGTAGAGGGCTTCCGCGAGCTGGGCAGCCTGACGGACAAGCTGGATGCGAAGTTCGACATCGGCGGCAACCGTCTCTCTTATCTGGCACTTTCGCCAGAGCTGTTCGGCAGCGTATCGCATAACATCAAGGCAGGCGGACTGCTGGAGACGGACGGCTGGCATCGGCTTGTGATCGAGAAGCCGTTCGGCTATGATCTGAAGTCAGCTGAGAAGCTGAACGCCGAAATCCGCCAGGTATTCGAAGAAAAGGATATTTACCGGATCGACCATTACCTGGGTAAGGAAATGGTACAGAATATCAATGTCGTGCGGTTCGCGAATGCGTTCTTCGAGCCGCTGTGGAATAATAAATATATTGCCAACATTCAGATTACGCTGAGCGAAACGGTCGGCGTAGAGGAGCGCGGAGGCTACTACGACCGCTCCGGAGCTTTGCGCGATATGACGCAGAACCATATGCTGCAGATGCTGGCGATCATGGCCATGGAAGCGCCGAGCCGGATGCATCCGGAGAGCATCCGGGATGAGAAGGTGAAGGTGCTGGGCAGCCTGCGCGGCTTCGAATCGGCAGCTGACGTACTGGCTAACACGGTGCGCGGTCAATATGCGTCGGGACTAATGAACGGACGCGAAGTTCCGGGCTACCGCCAGGAGGACAAGGTGAACCCCGTGTCCAACACCGAGACGTACTTCGGGGCGCGTGTGTTTGTCGATAACTTCCGCTGGGCGGGCGTACCGTTCTACATCCGTACTGGCAAGCGGCTTCCGGTCAAGACAACCGAGGTTGTCGTCGAATTCAAGAATGTGCCGAACAATGTATATCTGGCCCGGAAGCATAAGCTTGAGCCGAATCTGCTCGTCTTCCGCGTGAACCCGATGGAGGGCATATATTTCAAAATGAATGCCAAGCAGCCGGGCTCGGAAGGCTCGGTCGTGCCGGTAGCCATGGATTTCTGCCAAAGCTGCCAGGTCGGTCTGAATACGCCGGAAGCTTATGAGCGGCTGCTGCATGATGCAGCGCGCGGCGACTCGACCTACTTTACCCGGTGGGATGAGGTGGCGTTGGCCTGGAAGTATGTGGACCAGATCGCTGCCGCTTGGGCGGAGAATCCAGAGAAAGCCGACGATCTGCAGCACTATCCGGCCGGTACATGGGGACCAGAGAAGGCGCAGCGCCTGATCGAAGAAGACGGCTTCCGCTGGTGGCCGGTTAACGGCCAGGACGAGGGCGAAGTTGCCTGGGAGTTCGTTCAGCGCTAAGCAGCTTGCGGGTCCTGAGCCCAGCTGAGCAAAGATGTAAGAGAAAGAGACGTGGAGGGCAAGCCGCCCAAAACCGTCTCTTTTTTTCACTTCCTGAATTATGATATGATGAAGAGTAAGCGCTCAGATTGCAAGGGGGAAATAAAGATGTCCAGACGCAAGTTTCTGGGATGGCTGATTTGGTTTTTTCTATGGATCGGCGCCGCCTTGTTCGGTCTGGTCAAGCTGCTTGAGAAGTCGGTATCGACGCAACAGGCGGCCAAGGGCTCCCGTCCGGAGGGACTTGCCAGTCCAAAGCCGGAGACCGGGACTGAGCCGCAGGGAAACAAGAGCTCGGACGCTCCATTGGCATCGTTTCTGATTCTTAGCGATTTGCATATTTCTCGTGATGATCCCGATACGATCCGGCGGGTGAATGCGGCCTTCGCCGATCTCACGGAATTCCAGACACCGATCGAGGCGCTGCTGTTCACCGGGGACTTGACAGAGTACGGGCGGGATAAGGACTACAAGGAACTGCGGAATCTGATGAACGGCTATGAGCTGCCGCCTGTCTATGCGAACATGGGCAACCATGATTATTATGACATCTGGATCGACAAGCTCGGCCGATTCAAGCAGGAGACGATGCCGAACGGCAAGACGGATTGGCAGTCACGCGAGCGGTTTCAGAAGTTTTTTGGCTTGCCTAAGCCTTATCACGATGCCTGGGTCAAGGAGCATCACCTGATTCTGCTGTCCCAGGAGACCTATGTGCAGGAGAAGCCCGATGTCGGCGAGGGAGCCTGGTATTCCGAGGAACAGCTCGAATGGCTGCGGGAGCGGCTGGCAGACCGCAAGGACAACCGGCCGGTGTTCATCATGACGCATCAGCCGCTGCCCCCTGCGGGACGGGATGGCCAGACACATCAGTTGATCCCCGCGATCCGTTTCCGCGAGATTCTGAAGCCCTACAAGAACGTGTTCGTGTTCTGTGGGCATGCGCATCAGGACTTTCAGGGCACGATCGAGCATTACGTGAAGGACGGCGGATTCCATTACTTTCATAACTCTTCGGTGGGACGTGTCATGAACCGGAAGTATGAGACGGTGAGCCAAGACAAGGCGCAGGGATTGTATGTGCAGGTCTATACGGACCGTGTGACGCTGCGCGGCCGGGACTTTATCTCCCGCAAGTGGCTGAGCGAGGCGGATTGGACGGTTCCACTGGGTTAATCCAATACATGTCAAGGAAGGAACAAGAATCTACATGAGCACGACAAATCGCGAGACTTTAGAAGGAGAGGTTGGCAAGCGCCGCACGTTCGCCATCATCTCTCACCCGGATGCGGGGAAAACAACGTTGACGGAGAAGCTGCTGCTGTTCGGGGGCGCTATCCGCCTAGCTGGAACGGTCAAGGGCCGCAAGGCCAGCCGTCACGCAACAAGCGACTGGATGGAGATCGAGAAGCAGCGGGGGATTTCGGTTACGTCGTCCGTCATGCAGTTCGATTATGAAGGACATCGGGTCAATATTCTGGATACTCCGGGTCACCAGGACTTCAGTGAGGATACGTACCGCACGCTGACGGCAGCGGACAGCGCCGTGATGCTGATTGACTCCGCCAAGGGGGTCGAGGCACAGACCAAGAAGCTGTTCCAGGTATGCCGCAAGCGGGGGATTCCGATCTTCACGTTCATCAATAAAATGGACCGTGAGGGACGCAACCCGTTCGAGCTGCTGGAGGAGCTGGAGAATCTGCTCGGCATCCGCTCCTATCCGATGAACTGGCCGATCGGCTCGGGCAAGCAGTTCAGCGGGGTGTATGATCGCAAGCTGACCCAGGTGGAGCTGTTCCAGGGCGACGATCATAAGGAGATTCAGGTTCAGCCAGTCACCGGGTATGACGATCCGATCGTGAAGAAGATCGCGGGAGAGTTCTTCTACGATCAACTGGTACAGGATCTGGAACTGCTCGATGTAGCTGGTGACGAGTTCGATATGGAGAAAGTGCGCACCGGTGAGCTGACACCGGTATTCTTCGGCAGTGCGATCAATAACTTCGGGGTGCAAACGTTCCTCGAGAACTTCCTGCAGCTGGCGCCGATCCCTGCGCCCCGCCGCAGCAATGAGGGAGAGATCGATCCGCTGAATGAGAAGTTCTCCGGCTATGTGTTCAAAATCCAGGCGAACATGAACCCGGCACACCGCGACCGGATCGCCTTCCTGCGTATCTGCTCCGGAAAGTTCGAGCGCGGGATGAGCGTCAAGCATGTGCGTGTCGGCAAGGATATCAAGCTGGCGCAGCCGCAGCAGTTTCTCGCACAGGACCGTGATATTGTCGAGGATGCGTTCCCCGGCGACATCATCGGTTTGTTCGACCCGGGAATTTTCCGGATCGGCGATACGCTCAGCCAGATTGGCGGTCTCCAGTTCGACGAGCTGCCTACGTTCTCGCCGGAGATTTTCTCCAAGGTGTCCGTCAAGAACGCGCTCAAGCACAAGCAGTTCCAGAAGGGTGTGGATCAGCTGACCGAGGAAGGCACGATCCAGGTATTCAAGACGATCGGCTTCGAGGATCTGATCCTGGGGGTTGTCGGCCAGCTCCAGTTCGAAGTGTTCGAGCACCGGATGAAAGGGGAGTACGGGGTCGATGTGCAGCTGTCGCGGATGACCTATCAGTTCGCACGCTGGCTGGTCGGCGACGATATCGACAACGGCAAATTCCGTATTAACTCCCAGCTTGTGAAAGATAAGAATGATAATTATGTGGCGTTGTTCGAGAATGAATATGCACTGCGGACAGCCATGGAGAAAAATCCGAATTTGAAGTTCCTGGAGACGGCACCTTAATACCCGTCCGGTTACGGTTATTAAAGCCTTCGCAATGCGGCCTTATGGCGGCAGGCGAAGGCTTTTTTGGCTATCCTGAGGCCACGAGAGCCCACGCGAACGAGAAGATGAGCAGACGGAATGGGGTGGACCCTTGGTTGTAGCTGTTAGGGGGATAACGGCTTATGTCCGGGTACAGCCGAGAGCTGCCATCGTGCAGCTTGTCGGAGGAGAAACACCGGGTAAATGCTATGGACGGTGGGCAGCTATCCATGACCGGGCCGGGTTATCCGGCATACGCTAGTAAGGGCGATGAGGGAGAAGAGCAGAGCGGGACGGAACGTGGAGCAGCGCATCATGCTTCCTCTATTTGCACAAGTCGACTACACCGCTCTTATAGCCATGACCGTTCCGCCGCTAATGGCCCAAGGTGACTGTGCTGTCGCCTGCTGAGCGCAATATCTCGGCTTGTCTGTTCCCGCCGATGGCGCAGCAATACATTCGGAAAGGTGGTTGACATGGGAAAGCGAACCTACCAGAGGCATGTTACCAGTAAATGGTCCAAGACTAAGGTACTGCTGTCGAATCCGGCGACTGCCCGGCATGTTCCCGATACGCGGCGGCTTTCACAGGGCACGCTGCAGAATATGCTCCGCACGTACGGCATGGTCTATGTAAAACCCAACAGCGGGACCTATGGAATCGGAGTGATCCGTGTCGAACGGTACGTATCGGAGGGAAAGGAGACGTATACCTATCATGCCGGGACGAAAATCCGGACGTTCCCTGCGTATGACGAGCTGTACCGCTCACTCTCCAAGCTCGTTCGTAAGCGGAAGTACCTCGCACAGAAGGGAATTCATTTATTAAAATACAAAGGCAAACGCTTCGATCTGCGGGTGATGGTGCAGCAGTCTCCAGTGGGGCGCTGGGAATCAACGGGTGTGATTGGCCGCGTCGCAGCACAGGGCAAGGCTGTGACCAATGTGCATAACGGCGGTAAGCTCAAGCCGGTGGAGTCGCTGCTGTCGGCTTATGCAGGAAGTCGCGAGAAGCAGCGGATCATTAAGGGTTTACGCTCGCTCGGCTTGTCGGTGGCGAAGCAGCTGCACGGGCGCTACCGGGGGCTCAAGGAGGTCGGTCTGGACGTAGCGATGGACGAAAAGCTGTTCCCCTGGATTCTGGAGGTTAATACATCTCCAGACCCGTTTATTTTCCGCAAGCTGAAGGATAAATCCGTCTTCCGTCGTGTGTACCGGTATGCAAAGGCGTATGGGCGGCTCTAAGCTAGCCCGGGTCATCAATTTGTTCACAAGGTCGAAGTCTATATGATGTGCGCCCGCGACGTCACCATTACCGTACCTGCATCACGCTTGCCTGCAAGCCCCTGTATTGACAGCATAGGGCGGTGCGGGAGATAATGAGCGCGTGCTAGTGTACTTTATATGGTGGATGTGCAAGGGGTGAGACTCATGATAACCCGCAAAGAAGTAGCCGCTATGGCCGGCGTCTCCGAGGCAACGGTATCCCGGGTGTTCAATGGTGTCGGGCCGATGAAAGAGGCAACCAAGCAGAAGGTGCTGGAGGCGGCAGCCGCGCTGAATTACCATCCGAATGCGATCGCGCAGAATTTTGCCCGGAGACGGAGCGGTAATCTAGGCGTCGTTCTTCCTTATGTTCCTAAAGTTCATATATTCTCGACCTATTATTTTGCCGAGGTGCTTAGCGGAATCGGAGAACAGGCCCGGAATTCGGGCTATGATATGCTGCTGATGTTCCGCGCTCCGGGGGAAGGCAGCGATTACAGCGGCTTCTTCCGCTCGCACAAGGTGGACGGCTGCATCATTCTCGGAGCTACGGATACGCCGCAGGAGAGGGAGGAGCTCAGGAAGCTGGAGGAATTCAGTTACCCGTACTGTCTGGTGAACCAGCAGTACCCGGGCGAGGATTTCCATCTGGTAGATGCCGATCACGTGCAGGGCAGCTATGAGGCGGTGCGTTACTTAATCGGTGAACAGCATCGCAGGATTGCCTTCCTCAACGGCTCTCCGGAGTATTCGAACAGTGCGGACCGCTGGCAGGGGTATAAGCGGGCGATGAAGGAATCGGGACTGCTGCAGCCGGAGCTGGAGCGTCCCGGCGACATGCCGGACGGGTGGTATTACGAGGGCAACTACAGCCGTAAAAGCGGGGTGGCTGCCGCACATAAGCTGGCCGCCTACCTCGCTTCAGGAGAAATCGACGGGATATTTGCCTCCAATGACAGAATGGCGATCGGGCTGATCCAGGGCCTGCGCGAGCTGGGCTATCAGCCTGGGCAGCATTATTCTATCATCGGCTATGACGATTCGGAAGCCTCGCGGGTCACGGATCCGCCGCTGACGACCGTAGCTGTACCTTTCTATGAGATGGGCTTTCTGGCAGCCAAGCGGGTGCTGGACAGGCTTAACGCCAATGGGCAAGAGGCTGTGATTCCTGATGCCTCTGCTCGCAGTATGCTGGATACCCGTCTCGTGATCCGTCAGTCCGTTAAGCTAAGCAGCGGGACAGACTAAAGAGACAGGGAAGCGGCGGATCCTGCCGCTGCTTCATCCCTGTCCCAGGCAAGCGATGATTGCCGATTAAGCCAGATGCTCCTTCAAGGTGGTAATCATAAGCGATTGCTGCTCGGAGGCGCTGTTCTTCCAGATGATCTCGAACAGCACCCCCAGTCCGGGCAGCACACGTTCCTCGCCGTCGATGGAGTCTTGGACGATATCGAGCAGCTCTTCATCGTTTTTATCATGCATACGCTGGAGGATGGCTTGTCTTAAATTCAAATTCATGGCATGGCTCCGCCTTTCACTTTTCATTCGTTACTGCCCCTATAATATGCTCCAATTGCCGCCCAATCATGCTCATGGGACTCGGCGGGAGCCCATTGGACTTCTATTCGTTGAATTCTTTATAATACTACATAGATGCATCGTACCCGCGTTATTTCTATGCTTCGCAAGGAGAGGGAGAGCGCAATGAAAAAACAATTTGCCGTTATTGGTTTGGGCCGGTTCGGCTTCAGTGTAGCCAAGACGTTGTCGAATCTCGGTTACGAGGTGATGGCGATCGACGCCAGCGAGGACCGGATTCAGGAAGCATCTCAAGTCGTCACCCATGTCGTGCAGGCGGATTCGACCGACGAGGAGGCCATCCGGGCACTCGGACTCCGTAATTTCGATGTTGTGGTCGTTGCGATCGGCCAGGACATTCAAGCCAGCATCCTGTCGACGATCATCCTCAAGGAGATCGGAGTTCCGAAGGTCGTCGTCAAGGCGCAGACGGAGCTGCACGGCAAGGTGCTGCGCAAGGTCGGGGCGGACAAGGTGATCTACCCGGAGCGGGATATGGGTCAGCGTGTGGCGCATCATCTGATCTCCTCGAACATCATCGATCATATCGAGCTGTCGGAGGACTACAGTATTGTAGAGATCGGGGCATCGCGGCAGATGATTGGCCGCAGCCTGAGACAGTTGGATATCCGCGCCAAGTACGGCTGCAACGTGCTGGGCATCAAGACTGGAGAGCAGATAAACATTGCGCCGAATGCCGAGGACTTGATCCGCGAACAGGATGTGCTCGTGATCGTCGGCAAAAATTCGGATTTGGAGCATTTCGAAAAAACATTCGCTGAATAGAATAAAAGCCAACCGCTGTAGAATAGAGGGAGTAACCATTGAACGACAAACATTCCAAGCCGCCTGAAGTGATTAGCTCGGCGCAAAATCCGCGGGTTAAGCAATGGGCCGAGCTGCAAAGCCGCAAGGGCCGCGACAAATCCGGAAGATTCATTATCGAAGGCCTGCACCTGGTGGAGGAAGCGCTGAACTCGGAGCTTGTACCGCCTGAAACAGTGGTTTATGCGGAGGACCGCAAGGCCGTCTGCGCCCCCTTGCTGGCCCGCGCGCGGGCTGCAGGGATCGAGTGTGTGGCTGTCGCCGAGTCTGTGCTTGCCAAGTGTACGGACACGCTGACGCCTCAGCCGGTATTTGCGGTCGTGCCCAAGCTGCCTTGGCGGTTATCCGATCTGATGAAGCCTGCCGCGGCCGGCACTGCTTCCGCGCTGGTTATCGCCATCGACGGCATGCAGGATCCGGGCAATCTCGGTACGATCATCCGCAGCGCCGATGCCGTCGGCGCGACCGGAATCGTGCTGGGCAAGGGCACCGTCGATCTGTATAACCCAAAGACCGTGCGTTCGACGATGGGCTCGCTGTTCCATCTGCCGATCGTGTCGGCGGATCTGACGGAATGCTTGCCGCAGGCTGCGGAGGCCGGGGCACAGGTAATCGGGACCAGCCTGCAGGGTGCCGTTCCGCTGTATGATTGCGACCTGCGGCCAGCTACCTGGATCGTCATCGGCAATGAGGGACAAGGCGTGTCCGAGGCCGTCAGCGAAAGGGTCGGCCGTCATGTGCTGATCCCGATGCAGGGCCGGGCAGAGTCGCTGAACGCCGCGATGGCGGCGACGGTGATGCTGTTTGAGGCTGCGCGGCAGCGGGGATTTTAGCGAAACCGTAATTCCTGTCCATTGTAAGCTGTCATTCACTTTGGCAGTAATTGTAACGTCATTTGGCAGTCAGCCGTACCGATTTTTTGTCATAAAAATTGCCCTATAATTTTCGTGCAAACCTCTGGTACTACTGCATTCTTTACGTACAGTGCTACCCAGAGATCACCAGAAAGATCTCTCTGGAACATTTCGAAAAACAACATGCTAGCTATTATAAAAAGCAGCCGTTCCCAATCGGGATGGCTGCTTTTTGCATGACGAATCACTGTTGTTCGGCTACATTTTTGTTTACTCTACGAATTCGGAGACAGCTTGCCTACCTCTTTCATTCTTTTCTTTGATAGCTTGAATTTCGTCAGATGAAATATCAATGAAATTAATAATCATGAAATCCTAGCAAAAATTTCTTTATTACTTGCATAAAAACACACTGTTCAAGTAATAATATGGAAAATTTTTAAGGAGTTTTGTGAACATGATTTCTTCGCTGAGTTCGGGTACCTATCCTCAAGAAATGATTAGCGCGGACATAGCGGGGAATGAAGCGTTGCTCCGGCGTGTTTTTGAAGATTGTTTCGACGTCGCCTTTCAACGGGTCGATTTGTCTGATGAATGTTCGATTCTTATGGTATATATCGATGGAATGATCGACAAGAATGTATTCAAATCAACGTTATTCCAATCATGGATTGTGGAAAAAATTGGGTTAGTTAAGGAGGGGAAAGTCGATTATCCGACTCTGAAAGATCATTTTGCAGCAGTACGCCCGATTCAAAACGAAAATCGTCTACAGGTAATCATCGAATCCATCTTGCGAGCTTATCTGGCTATCTTTGTCGATGGTCAACCGAAAGCAATTCTCCTGGAAACGTCTGATTGGGAGCACCGGGGAGTGGAAGAGCCGGCCTCCGAGATAACCATACGTGGGCCTAGAGAGAGCTTTACCGAGATGCTTCAAACGAATACAAGCTTAATTCGCCGAAGAATTCAGACGCCAAAACTAAAGCTTGAATCCGTCGTCCTCGGCACTATTTCCAAAACGAGAGTCGTTATCGCCTACGTGGAGGGACAAGCACCTCGAGACTTAGTCGAACTCATCAAACATCGAGTATCCGGCATTCGGGTGGACATGGTGCTCGATTCCGGCTACATTGAAGAATTCATCGAAGACAAATCATTCACCCCTTTCCCTCAAGTCATGAATACCGAGCGTCCAGATATTGTAGCTGCTAACCTAGTTGAAGGAAAAGTCGCTATATTAACAGACGGAACACCTCAAGCCCTTATCGTACCGATGACGTTCTGGATGACATTTCAAGCGGCCGAAGATTATTTCGAACGATTTTTATATTCCACTCTGCTTAGATGGACCCGTTTCATTCTGTTCTCTATTTCCTTATACCTTCCTTCGATGTACGTGGCGATTACGACGTTCCATCCGTCGTTGCTTCCGACAAACTTCTTGCTAAGCATCACGTCGGCTCGCGAAGGCGTTCCTTTCCCGGCCGTCATCGAGGCACTGTTGATGGAGTTTCTGTTCGAAGGCTTACGCGAGGCTGGAGTTCGCTTGCCAAGAGCCGCCGGCTCAGCTGTCAGCATTGTCGGCGCCTTAGTTATCGGGGAAGCCTCAGTCCAAGCGGGAATCGTTTCCGCTCCAATGGTTATCATTGTCTCTCTAACTGGGATAGCATCGTTTGCGATTCCCCGTTACAACATGGGTATCGCCTTCCGAATTCTTCGTTTTCCAATCCTTATTATTTCAGGGGCGCTTGGCTTATTCGGAATCACCATGATGAGCATCATCATCTTGATCCACCTGGTCAGGTTAGAGTCGTTCGGTGTCCCTTATTTAACACCGATTGCTCCTTTTCAACCCAACCAAATCAAAGATGTTCTTATACGCGCTCCCTGGTGGAAAATGATTTCTCATAAAGCCTTAATTATTGGAAAACCCAGGCGGAGGTAACATGCGAATCAAAAAAGCTGGCTTGCTATTCGCGGCCATCCTTCTTCTACTTCCGTTAACTGGATGTTGGGATCGACGCGAATTGAACGACCGATTATTTGATTTGGGTTCCGGTATCGATTTTCTCAATGACGGAAATATATTGTTAATCGGACAATTCATGATTCCGCTTGAATCCAAAGGAACTGGTGCAGGAGAGAAAAAATCTTATTTCATCGAGACGGGTACCGGGAAAACCTTACCTGAATGTATCTTTGATTTGCAGATAAAATTATCCCGAAATATAACCCGTGGTCACCGGCGTAACATCTATTTTGGAGAAGATACGGCGAAGGCAGGTATCTCGGATATCATGGACTCGATCACCAGGGACCCCGATAGCCGGCTCAAAACAGATATATGGGTCGTGAAGGGGAAGAACGCCCTTGAGTTTATGCAAATGTCTTATCCGCTCGAAAAAATGCCTGTCATCGCTACTTCAAAAATTAGAGAGAACATCGGCAAGCAAATCGGCAATTCGCTTCTTGAGTTTTTAATCGAGTCAAACGCTGAAGGAAGCGGTCCTACACTTCCTGCCCTCGATATTCAGTACGATCCGAAACTCCAAAAAAAAACATTTCGTATTTACGGCCGTGCAATTCTTAACCGTAAACAGCAATTAGTCGGCTATTTCGATGCGTTGGAATCTGCTTATCGGTTATGGATCGTTAAAGAAACAAAACGCATGCCGGTAACAGTGCCCGTGTCGTCAAACAGAAAAGGAACGTTCAGCGTCGAAATCCAACGAACAAGATGCAAGGTACACACTGAAATTGAGGGCGACCGGGTAAAAATCGACGTCACATTAAATGGCAACGCTACTATACAGGAGAGCAACACGACGTTGGAGCTTCGAAATGTCGAAAATTTGCGAAATTACGAAGAGGAGTTGAACAGCCATATCGAAAAGGCCATGTTGAATATGATACAGAAAGCGCAAAAGCAGTTTCATATTGATGTGTTCCATTTCGGAAGAGCAATCAGCCGACAGCATCCCAGAGAGTGGAGAGATCTGAGCTCCCGATGGGAGCAAGAGTTTACAGATGCACAAATTACCGTTCATTCACGTGTGAAAATAAAGCGAATTGGACTCCAAGGGCCACCTCCATATATCGAATAAACAGTTAAGGAGCTAGAGATGAAGCTGACGAAATATCAATATTTTTGGCTATTACTTTCGATGGAAATCACAACTTTGCTGCTAGCACCCAGCATTACATTCGAAGAAGCTAAACAAGGCGCACCAATGGCCATGTTTTTCGCTGGTGCGGCATCCATGGTTGTTGCCTATATCGCGATTAAATTAAGCCTTCTCTATCCAGAGGAAACGTTTGTGGAATACGTCCCCAAAATCATAGGTAAATGGTTGGGCAAAACGATGATCTTCGCGTATCTGCTTCTTTGGATTTTCACAGCAGGCATGATCTTGCGACAATATGCGGATTTTGTTCATTCCGCCTTATTTATGGATACTCCATTTTGGCTCATCGTCCTATTCATGGCTTTTGTTATGGTATACGCGGTGTATGGAGGTCTCCATATCGTCGGACGTTGCAGTGAAGTCATCGGACCTCTCATCATCTTTAACATAACTGTATTCAAGATCCTAACCATCGTTAATTATCGCCCAGAACGTATTCTTCCACTCTTACCTTTCGAGGGCTTTATGCCGGTGTTACAAGGCAGCACGTTGGCTGCTTCTTACTTGAGCGAATCATTTATGATTGTGATGCTGGTCGCCTTCCTTACAGATAAAAAAAAGGCATTGTCCTCCGGATTGTGGGGGGTGGGAATCGCCGCGGTTATCCTTATTACCGGTGTCATCGACGTGCTGCTTATCATGGACAATGCCGTTCCAGCCAAGCTCCTGTATCCCATTTATTACATCACTCAATACATTTCCATCTTGGGATTCATTCAAAACCTCGATATTTTGTTGGTCGTTGGTACGATCTTTAGTTTTTTCATCAAACTATGCCTCTACATGTTTATGACTAGTTACGGAGCGGCTCAGTTGTTTCATATCAGGAAATGGCAGAACTTGATTGGGATCGTCGGCATCTTGATCATAGCTGTCGCCCTATTTCCAAGAAATGTGGACGAGTCTCAAATCAATTACCCTCAATTCTGGAGAAATATCGCCTTCCCTATTTTTCTATTCGGAATTCCACTATTGCTATGGATGATCGGAAAAGCTCGAAATCGGATGAAAAGTTAATTTTGTCATACTAGTGTTGCCGATGAACAATCAAAATGCCATTCCTCGAATAAAGTTACACCGCACATTATGAAAACAAACGCATAGGAACCTCATGTCATAAGCATACTAAAGGTTCTATATCGTAAAGGAGAGTTGCTAAAATGAATATAATGGAAAAGAAATTGTACACAGCTACCGTAAATGTAGAAGGCGGAAGGGAAGGCAAGGCGGTATCCAGCGATGGTGCTCTTGATCTGGACCTAAAAGTTCCCCGAGAATTAGGAGGACCCGGCGGACACGGAAGCAACCCGGAGCAATTGTTCGCAGCTGGTTTTGGCGCATGCTTTGAAGGTGCGATAGGCGTTGTTCTGAGGAAAAAGAGAATGAAATCGGAAGGTACAAAAATAACATCGCATGTTACGATTGGCAAGGATGTAAACGATGGCTTTGTCTTGTCCGTATACATGGACGTCTCTATTAAGGGTGTAGAGATGAGCGTCGCGAAACAAGTCGTCGAGGAAGCTCATGATGTTTGCCCTTATTCCCGAGCAACCCGCGGTAATATCGAAGTGATCACGACCGTAGTAGATTAATCTCTGTGCACCATCGACTACGTGAAGGGACATACACCTACGCGAAAGATCTGAATCTGCTCGCGTTGAAAAAATCGGTGTGCTTGGGCAAGCTTCACTTCGTTCTTGATCTTTATGGTTCGTCCTTCGCAGGGTATCCGGCGGGGGTGTTTTTCTTTTTCGTGGAATAATTTACGCGCTGATTCGATATTCCGCATAATGTATGGTCCATTGACGAAACCTATAGCGAAATTTACTTTCAACAGGAAAGTGAGGAATATTGAGTAATGACAAAAACCTACGATAAAGGAATTACGGGCTTATTATTGGTTGACCCCTATAATGACTTCTTATCTACGGAAGGTAAAGCTTATCCTCGTCACAAAGAAATATCGGAATCCGTAAACTTGCTCGGACATCTAAAAGCTACCGTTGATAAGGCTCGAAAAGTCGGTATCCGTGTTTTTTATGTTCCCCATCACCGATCTGAACCGGATGATTTCGATACTTGGTTATATCCAAATCCTAATCAGGTCAGAGCCAAAAAATCTCAAATATTTGCAAAAGGTTCATGGGGTGGGGAATTTCATCCCGATTTTCAACCTCAAAAGGGCGACGTGATGATCAAAGAGCATTGGTCTAGCAGCGGATTTGCGAACACGGACTTGGATCATCAACTGAAAATGCATGGCTTACAAAAGATTATCATTATCGGTTTGTTAGCCAATACATGCATCGAAGCGACCGCACGCTTCGGTTCTGAGCTGGGTTACCATGTTACTCTGGTTAAAGACGCTACAGCGGCTTATAGCAAAGAGGCTATGCACTCGGCGCATGAAGTTAATGGGCCTACGTTTGCTCACGCTATTGTAACAACGGAAGAACTTCTTGCTCTACTGTAAACGATCTGGGCGAAAGCATTACTATTAAGAGGAGGCTTACTTATGTCTAAGATTCGCGAAGACCTAACTCTCGCAAAGTCGAGCTTTAGTCACATTATCGACGTTCCGGTGGAAAAAGTAGATATTGGACAATGGATGTTTTCGCTTTCCGAAGCCGAATATCAACGTTGCTGTCCCCCGGACCATATTGCGATAGGAACAACCAAGACAGAAGACGGACGTCCAATGTCTATAAACGTGGAGAAAATCGGCACCAGTCTCTCGATCCAGCATTATGTCGGAGAGGTCGTCGAAAAACATAAATGCCGGATGGTCTCCACAACCGATATCTTTATTTCGAACGAGCAGCGAACCCAAATGAAAGTGATTTGGGAGCTTAGCGTAAAACCCGTCAACGCCGATCAAACCGAATTTACGAATTTCGTGGTGACCCATCCGTCGGAAGATTTATTAAGTATTTTTGAGAATCAGGGACTTACGTTTGAGCAGGCGTCCGCGTCCCGTCAAAAAATATCGGAAGATCACAATAGACGAGAGGCGCCTCTTTTCGCAGAAAGTATCGCACGCGCTGCACGTGGAGGAGTGCATTAGATTTGGTTTTATCGTGCCTTGTTCCAAAGGCCATCATTAATCACTCGAAGTCGCTCATTCCTGGGCGGCTTATTTATTTACGAGATTGTCTCATGAAGAACTCAGCGCTGTAGAAGTAAAGCCTATCTTTGAGGCCAACATTAAATACATAAAAAAGCGAACTTGGATTATAACCATACTTGTTAATTTATCAATATATTCATTCAAGAACGACCGTTCAAAATTATTCTTGACCGACCGTTCTTAATGTGTTAAATTAAGTGTACACATTTAAGAACGATTGTTCCAAATTGCTTGCGGGCGGTTGTTCTTGAATTGCTAGATTGCTTGGAAAGAAGGGAAATGGATGGTCAGAACAAGAGAGTTTGATGAAGATGCCGTTTTGCTTAAAGGCATGCGGTTATTCTGGGAACAAGGATATGAGAAAACATCCATGCAAGAACTAGTATCCCATATGGGGGTTCATAAGGGGAGCATGTATGCTACCTTTGGCGACAAGAAGTCCTTGTATGTAAGAGCATTGAAACACTATAGTGACAAGTTAGAGCAATCGTATAAGCTGCGTATAGCCGGCCTTTCTGCCAGGGAAGCAATTGAAATGTTGTTTGAAAGGGCAATTCATCCGGCAGAAGAAGAGGCCCCTGTGGGCTGCTTCATAGTGAATACAGCGGTTGAGTTGGCACAAAATGATGCTGAAGCAAGAGATTGTGTTCATCAGTTCTGGGATTTCACGGAACATTTAATACGTGACCTTCTTATAGAAGGTCAACAAACGGGGGAAATTTCCAAGGCGCTTAATGCAGAATGGCTTTCTCAATATTTCAACAATGCATTGATAGGACTTCGCGTTATGGCTAAAACCACAACAGACAGGGAGAAATTACATCAAATTATTCAAATAAATCTATCAGTATTAGAGTGATGATCTTTTAATGAAAAAGAGTGCAGACGAAATGAAAAGTTAAGTAAAAATGAAAGTTATCGATCAAGTGGAAGGGAATGAATAGCCATGTCAAACGTATATGATCAAGCAACAACAGCGCTTCTTTTGGTTGACCCTTATAATGATTTCTTGTCACCGGAGGGCAAGAGTTTCTCTCGTGCTAAAGAAGTAGCGGATTCCGTAAATTTGCTCGAACATTTAAAAGAAATCCTCAACGCTGTTCGAGAAGCGAATATTCAAGTCTTTTTTGTTCCTCATCACAGATCTGAACCGGATGATTTTGAAGATTGGATACACCCGACTCCGTATCAACTTCTTACTAAACAAAGACAGGTGTTTGCTAAAGGTTCATGGGGTGGGGAATTTCATCCCGATTTTCAACCTCAGAAGGGAGATGTGATGATTAAAGAGCACTGGGCCAGCAGCGGATTCGCGAACACTGACTTGGATCATCAGCTTAAAATGCATGGTGTACAAAAGATAATTATTATAGGCATGTTAGCCAATACATGCATTGAAGCGACTGCACGCTTCGGAATGGAGCTTGGCTACCATGTTACCCTTGTCAAAGATGCAACGGCTGCTTTTAGTAAAGAAGCTATGCATGCGGCGCATGAAATCAACGGCCCTACTTTTGCACATGCCATTCTAACAACAGAAGAACTTCTTGCAGTGTTATAAATGAATGTATCTTGTATTCCTGGCGGCTGATCGCTTTCGCCAAAATCGACCTTAGATTAAAAGGAGAGATATACATGAAAACCGTGCAGCTAAAAAAGACTCCTATTCCGGCTGTTGCTCTAGGTACCTGGTCTTGGGGAACCGGCGCCAACGGAGGGGACGCCGTTTTTGGGAATGCCCTGATGGCCGAGGATCTACAGCCCATATTTAATGCGGCAATGAATGCTGGATTGAATCTTTGGGACACAGCCGCGGTTTACGGAATGGGAGCTTCGGAAGCGATTCTAGGAACATTCATTAACGGGAGAGATGACGTCCTGATCTCAACGAAATTTACACCCCGTAGCGATCAGTCAGACGATGCTGTTGAGGAATCTTTCGCAGGGAGCCTGCAGCGCATGGATAAGGATCATGTCGATATCTATTGGATCCACAATCCGAAGGACGTTCAGCGTTGGACCTCCAAACTGATCCCGTTGATGAAAAGTGGAAAAATCAAATACGCAGGCGTATCCAATCATAATTTGGAAGAAATTAAACTCGCGGTGGACATTTTGGCTCAGGAAGGGCTGCAGCTCTCAGCCGTTCAAAATCATTACAGCCTGCTCTATCGTTCATCAGAGGAAGCAGGGATCATTGATTATTGTAAAGCCAATGATTTGCTCTTCTTCTCCTATATGGTCTTGGAGCAAGGGGCACTAACTGGAAAGTACCATGCCAAAAATCCTTTTAAGGCGGGGACCCGAAGAGGAGACGCTTTTGATGAAGAAGTACTTGCCAAACTTGATAAACTTATAGAGTTCATGAGAGAACTCGGCTTACGGCATCAAGTCGAACCTGCAGAAATTGCTATTGCATGGGCAATCGCCAAAGGAACGGTACCGATTATTGGGGTGACGAAATCATCGCATGTCACCAGCGCTCTTTCTGCCATGGAAATCAAGTTGACCCATAATGAAATCACAGATTTGGAACGAGCCGCGAAGTCGACCGATGTGGAAATTCGAGGTGCATGGGAAAATAGCATGATCTAAATCATGATCCATAATTGTATCATTTTGGTCTTTCTTGGGATGGATAATACCATTACCGACAGGAGAAAATTTTAATTACAAATGTGAAAAAAGCGAATTAGAATTAACTACTTTGATAAATACAAAAGGAGTGCATACTCATGACAAAAGTATATGATCAAACAACGACAGGACTTCTATTGGTTGACCCGTATAATGATTTTTTGTCAGAGGAAGGTAAGCTTTATCCTCGTACGAAAGAAGTATCGGAATCCGTTAACATGATCAAACATTTAAAAGAGACCGTTGAAGCTGCTCGTAAAGCCGGCATTCGTGTTTTTTATGTGCCTCATCACAGATCTGAGCTAACGGATTTTGATTCTTGGCTGCATCCGACGCCTTATCAGCTTAAAGCAAAGCAAGGCCAGGTGTTTGCTAAAGACTCGTGGGGAGGGGAATTCCATCCTGATTTTCAGCCTCAACAAGGCGATGTGATTATCAAAGAGCATTGGGGTAGCAGTGGATTCGCGAACACGGATCTGGATCATCAGTTGAAGATGCACGGCCTACAAAAAATAATCGTTGTCGGTATGCTAGCCAATACATGTATCGAAGCGACCGCAAGATTCGGCATGGAGCTCGGCTACAATGTGACGCTTGTCAAAGATGCGACATCTGCTTTTACCAAAGAAGCGCTGCATGCGGCACATGAAATTAATGGTCCTACATTTGCCCATGCCATACTAACAACAGAAGAACTTCTTGCCAAGCTATAACCAAAGTGCAGGCATAGATAAGGAAGTGTATCAACATGAATGACAAAGTTGTAATGCCGGTATGGACTTTCGGATTGTTCATTGTGTTAATGAACACGACGATGTTTAATGTCTCTATTCCGAGCATTATTGGGGATATTGGCGTTTCGGCCTCCCTTGGTTCATGGATTATTTCAAGTTACTCCATTGGCTATGCCTTATCGACCATGATTTATAGCCGGCTTTCTGACGTACTGCCGATCCGAAGATTATTGACGGTTGGACTAGTCATATTAGGTCTAGCATCTGTCTTCGGCATCTTTGTTACGAATTTTCAAGCCCTATTGTTCGCTAGAATTGCGCAATCTGCTGGGGCAGGTGTGACGGCGGGACTTGGTCTTGTTATCGCCAGCCGGTATATTCCTTATGAAAGACGAGGCCGAGCAATCTCCATGATTTCGGCTGGAGCTGCCATGGCATTCGGTATGGGTCCGATTGTCGGAGGGCTGATCACCGAATATATGGGCTGGAACGGGTTATTCGGATTCACGAGTCTTGTGCTTGTACTTCTTCCGGTTTTACTGCGGCTGCTTCCCAAGGAGCAGCCAAAGCCATTCCGGTTTGATATTCTGGGTGCCGTTCTGACTGTTGTCAACGCTGTGACAATCCTGACTGCTGTCACACAGCGATCATTCTTATGGCTGGCAGTCGGAATCCTATCGGTCGCTGCTCATATCTGGCATCTAAGTCGAAAAAATGAATCTTTCATCAATCCGAAGCTCTTTGCAGAACCGAAGTATAGGAAACTCCTACTTGTCGGATTCAGTATTCTGATGCTGAATCTTGGGAATTTGTTTATCATGCCACTGGTACTTGCCAATCTATTCAAGGATTCACCACTGATCATTGGCCTAGTCATTGCCCCTGGAGCTATTTTTTCTGCCTTTCTAACGCGCTTTGTCGGTCGTTGGATTGATCGATATGGGAATATCCGTGTTCTTATTATAGGACATGTCGTTTTAGCCTTGGTTTTGATTGTATTTTGGGCGAATCTTGATATATCCCCGGCTGTAATATTGATTGGGTACTTATTCTTCTCGCCTGCCGCTTCTGCATCGTTAGCATCATTAAATAATGAAACCTCTCGCATTTTGCCATCCAATTTGATTGGTTCTGGTATGGGGTTCATGCAGCTCATTCAGTTTTTCGGCGGTTCGTTTTCTGTTGCATTTTGCGGCATGCTGCTCGACTATCAAAAAAAAGGTTCACTTGTCCATGCTTATGAAACTGTGTATGCCGTCTTGATAGCAGTAAGTATTTGCTCGCTAATCTTACTGTTCCGGTATTTGCTGTCGAATCGCCAAACCGCTTCCTTGCGTGACAATGAGGCAAGAAGCACTTAAAAATGTCAAACAAATTATAAATGATTACTCGAGCACGGGACTCTTTGTTCCGTGCTCGAGTTCAATTTTCTCATACTTGCACAAACGTCGAAAATATGGCCGCCTCTTCTTCTTTTTTCTTGAATAAACCCGGGTAAGTAACCTCATAATAACGAAGACCTAAAATGAAATGAGGAGGCTATTCGATGTCCGGGATACGCCAAGATCTTACGCTAACGCAATCTGTTTGTAGCCATGTTATCGACGTTCCTATTGAGAAAGTCGACATTGGGAAGTGGATATTTTCACTTTCAGATGCTGAGTATCAACGATGCTGTCCGCCTGACCATATTGCAGTAGGCACCACCAAAACGGATGACGGTCGTCCAATGTCCATCAACGTAGAGACAATTGGCACCAGTTTGGCGGTACAGCATTATGTAGGAGAGGTCGTCAATCATCATTTTTGCCGGATGGTCTCTACCTCCGATATTTTCCTTGCAAACGGAAGAACTCAAATGCAAGTCATATGGGAGCTTAGCGTAAAGTCCATCAACGACAATAAAACGGAATTTACTAATTCTGTAAAATCTCATCCTACTGAGGAGTTTTTGAAAATCATCGAGAGCCAGGGACTTACGTTCGAACAGGTCGCGAAGGACCGACAAAAAGTCGTAGAGGATCACAATGGACGCGAAACGCCGCTTTTTGCGGAAAGCATCGCACGTGCTGCGCAAGGTTAATTGCAGTCGATAGTCTGGTTCTTCCGATTTGAGGCACCCCGTAGAATAGACATTGGAAAACCTCTGGTTTAATCCGATGAGATTCTAGGGTGTTTTTTTATGGCGATATATACGTGAAGACGTATATGATAGTTTCACTCCAACTGGCAGGTAAGTCCGTATTTTAAGCATTTGAACCACTAGAACGATGAGGATATGAGGAACCTAAGTCACAGGTATACTGCTAGACCTTCAAGCTGCGGAAAACAGATAGCGGTGTTCTGTTCCTGGTTTCTTTAAAGTAAATGGCAGGAAATTTTTTTCATTTGAACTGATTATGCGAGAAGAAGTGGCCAGTTTATTTGATGTTACAAGATTCAATGAAGCTATTATATATGATACGAATCATCCCTGGCAGACTATCCTAGCTGTGCTTGCAAAGCAAGATGGGGAAATTGTTGGTGTGGCAGGAGCAAGCAAAACTGTGCAAAATTGTGGCAAATTGGCATAGAAGTAATACCCAAATATCGTAATTTGGGATTGGCTAGTTATCTTGTAAACAGGTTATCTTTTGAAATATGGGGACATGGAGAGATACCGAGTTATGACGTAATCGCCAGTAACATTGCTTCACAGAGAGTAGCTCACCGATTAGGGTATTTTCCCGCATGGGTGTCTGATTGGCGATGCAATTTCGAAGGACTTGAACAGTAATTGTATCTCAAGAAGCTTTAGACGCTTGAACGGCTGCTGCGGAGCAGCCGTTATTACTTTAAGGGCAGGATAAGCTTGAACGGCAACTTCACATCTTGAATTAAACGAAAGGCTTTAAAATTCACGATTGTGATAAAATTGAAGGGGAAATAATCTGAATGCGTTATTTAAATGGATTAGGAGATGACGAATGATAAATATCAGTATTCTTAGAGGACTATCCTATTCAGGTGCAGTTCAGTTGCTTCTCGGTGAAGGGTATCTGGAAGAAACGATAATTGAGCAAACGAGCGATGAATGCGATGTGTTATTTCATTACCCATTTACCCTATATGACGATAATAACAGAAAAATTGATCAAATCATTTGGGTCGAGTATTGTGTAAAAGTCGCTGAAGATGAGTACGTGGATCTAAGAAGCTTTTGGTCTAGGTAATATTATGAGTGACACCTGATTCATTAAGCTAATGGAGACGATACTTGAACGGCTGCTGCAGAGCAGCCGTTATTACGTTACGGGCAGGATTCTGGAGTAATGGATCAAATTTAGTATCAATTTAATATGCCTTTTTTCTTTCGTATTTTCCCCCTTGCATGTGACGTAAGGTTATCCCTTACTCTTGGTTACAGTACACGAATTAAAAGGGGGAACGTACAATGCCTCAACGCAAAAAAATAATGGTGATTTTCGGAACCCGTCCAGAAGCAACCAAAATGGGACCAGTAGTCCAAGAGCTTAGAAATCATCCCGAGTGGTTTGAAACGAAGGTGATTGTGACAGGACAACAAAAGGAGCAGCTCTATCAAGCACTTTCTCATTTTGATATCCAACCCGATGTCGACCTGACCCTTATGAAAGAACAACAAACGCTTGCCTATATTACATCTGCAGCCATTTCAGGCTTAGATTCAATTATTTCCGAAGAAAGGCCAGATCTAATATTAATACACGGGGATACTCAAACCACATTATGTGGCGGTTTGGTCGCCTTCTTCCATAAAATAAAGGTCGGTCATATAGAGGCAGGATTACGTTCACACAACAAGCACTCTCCTTGGCCGGAAGAAATAAACAGAAAACTCGTGGACGTGGTTACCGATTTTTTGTTTGCCCCCACAATGATTAGTAGAGATAACCTGCTTAAAGAAGGCTTCAGGGAGAGCAGTGTATTTGTATCAGGTCAAACGGCTATTGATACCGCAATAAAAACGAATCGTTCAGATTATACGTTTACCGAAGGTAAATTAACTCAGATTATAAATCAAAAGGGCAAAGTCATAACAATGACAGTCCATCGGAAAGAAAATTATGGTGCTCCCATGCTCCAAATGTTTCGTGCCATACGACGTATTGCCGATGATCATCCAGATATTTCAATTATTTACCCAGTTCATTTGAGCCCAATCGTTCGAGAGACGGCCTTCAAAACCCTATCGGGGCATGAAAGAATTCATTTACTTGATCCGATAAATTATCCTGACATGATTAATTTGATATCCCGTTCCTATCTACTATTAAGTGATTCCGGAGGGGTGCAGGAAGAAGCTCCTGTATTTCATAAACCACTTGTTCTAATGCGTGATACGACTGAACGCCCCGAGGCTGTTTCTACTAAGGCTGTTTATCTCGCAGGGACGAAAGAAGAGGACATCTATGCGGTAACAAAGAGGCTTCTTACGGATAAAAGTTTTTATAACACCATGCAAAATGCCGTAAATCCTTTTGGTGATGGGGAAGCTTCGAGACGTATTGTACAATATATTGCTCATCATTTTGGGTTTATTTCTGAGGTTCCCGAACAATTTAATGCCTGATATACCGGAGGAAATGGAATGCAATTACAAGGTGAATGGATGACCGCGGGACATTTTGCGGACAAGGCGGGTGTAACTAAACGGACCGTACAGTTTTACGATAAGGTAGGGCTTCTAAGTCCAAGTTATAGGACGAGTACTGGGCATCGATATTACACGAAGCAGGATTTGGCGAGACTTCAAAGAATTTTGACCCTAAAGTACATCGGTTTGACCATAGACGAGATCAGAACAATTATACACCGCGACGGGCACGAAGAGGACTTGAAGGAATCCTTAAGAGTTCAGAGTACAATTATTGGTCAGAAAATGGAGCATCTCCGTCTCGTCCAAAAAACAGTTAAGGAGACCCTTTCGCTACTGGAAAGCTTGGAACACAAGGAGCAGGAAAGTCAGGGGTCCCATGTTGAATTCTGTGAAAGTAGTCCGGCATGGGAGCTATTCGCTTCCATCATCCGAGTTGTTAACCAGGAGTATGAGAGCGCGTTCAACCTGCAGACGAGGATCCGATTGCATGACGACTTCAGTGTAAATCCTTACAGATGGCATCAGTGGCTATTTGATCAAATGATTATACCGGAGTCTAGCAAGATCCTTGAGCTGGGTTGTGGGGACGGAACTTTGTGGAAACGGAATGCCGATAGGATACCAGAAGGATGGGACGTTACGCTAACGGATCTTTCCGAGGGGATGTTAAACGATGCTAGGGAGGGTCTAGAACACTACGTTCCTGCTAATCGATTTCGGTTCGCGTCGGCAGACGCACGTTCGATTCCTTTTCCAGATGCAAGTTTTGATGTGATTTTGGCTAATCATATGCTCTATCATGTAACCGAACGCCACCAGTCCTTGAAGGAAATTCGACGTGTTCTGAAGCCTGGAGGCATGCTGTTCTCATCCACGATGGGGAAGCACCATATGGTTGAAGTAAAAGGATTTCTAAGCGAATTGAATCCAAATTATGATTTTGGACGTCAGGATTTTGCCTGCGAGTTTGGGTTAGAGAATGGGGAAGATCAGCTAGAAGCTGCAGGTTTCATGGATATTCGTTTGGAACGATATGAGGATGCACTTAGGGTAACGAATTCTAAGCCACTAATCGATTACATACGAACAACTCCTGGAGGCCGCGAGAATTTAACGGACAGCCGCCTGTCTCAACTAGAGAACTTGCTAAATGAACAGATACGTGCTGTGGGCGCCATTCATTTTACTAAGGAGGTCGGGTTATTCGTCGCTTTTCGTAAATAACTCAGTTATTCTCTCAGAGAAGGGACTGGCGACCTTACTTAACTGTCGACAGGGTAGAGTCATGGTACTGATCACGATACTTGAACGGCTGCTGCGGAGCAGCCGTTATTACGTTAACAGGCAGATTGGGTCAATAGGAAAACATTTACATAATAATGAGAAATTGATAACATAGGTGAAGAGACATTAGCCCTAAATTACTACATTTGAAAGAAAAATCCGTTTGGAAGAGAAGTTTATTGAAGGTATTGAATACACGGAAGTTCCAGTTTCGGATCTTGAAATGGCTTATATCTTCCCACTCATATTGCGAGGAGTGAGGTTCATGCAGAACAATCAAATCGAGATCGTTACTCTTGAAGAGAAGCATTTTGTCGGAGTCCCCGTGACTAATGTTTTCCAAAGGGTTGAGCCGGAAAGCATTAAAGAAGCAAATCAAGTATTTCTTGCTAGAAAGAGCGAGATTAAAGAGATTATGAATCCGCACGTATATGTATGTCCTCATTTTGCGAACGATGTACTTTTCACTTACATCTATTGTATGGAAGTAACAGGAATTGAGGGTGTTCCGAAAGGTATGATCGGATTCAGTGTACCAAGTCAACGTTATGCGAAGGTAAGATCAATCGATCAAGATCCTTATGCGCTAATTAAATCTTTTTTAAAAGAAAAAGGTTTGGATAATAATCCAAGATCGCTTGCACTTGAAGTATTCAGATTTGGAGAAGAACAACACTTTAATAACGCCGATATTTTTGTGCCGATACTTTGAGAAGCGTGAGGAGCTTTAAATTCCCTCGGGGCACTATAGCTTAACAATCACCAATTCGAGGCTACCGACATGAAACGGCAGACTCCCAGCACTCAAAAAAGAAGAGATAACCTTATGTATTGGTATTTTATACAATTGAGTTACCCATCGCTGGAAGGATGACTTAAACAGATGAACACTAATTTTACAAAACGCTTGTGTTCACAGATCCGGATATTAAGAAAGAACTATGGTCTAACACAAGAACAGCTTGCAGAACGGTTGGGCGTTTCGTATCAGGCTGTAAGTAAGTGGGAAAATGGACAATCATGCCCGGATATTGCATTAGTACCATTGATCCGGAAGTTTTTGGTGTATCAATTGATGAACTTTTGGGAGGAGAATGGTTTTGGCAAACTTGTACTCAGGTTTGATAGCTGAGTATTTATTTCAAGGGGATGCCCAGGACAGCAGTGGGAAAGAGCATCATGGCACTGTTGCTGGAGCTACACTGTGTAAGGGTCGATTTGGCATTCCCAACCGTGCTTATATGTTTGACGGGAAGGATGATTACATTGTCATAGAAAAAGCACCTCAATAACGGGCAGCATTGTTCAATCAATTCGCGAATAATTTCATTAAGGAGAAAGTAATGAAAGCAACCATCATCGAAAAGCCGTCCATGACATTAATCGGTTTAGCGGCTAATGTAACTCTCCATGATGTGCAACAGAATCGGACAACGCTTAATCTATCGGCAAATTTGATGGAAAGAAGAGCTGAAGTCAAACGTTGCATGAACGAAAGAGAAGTATTTGGTTTAAGTACGGACCCTGAAGATTATAATCCCGAAACGGACCTTTTTGAATTTTTTATTGGAGTTGAAGTTTCTTCGACCGAGGACATTCCGGATGAAATGGTCGTTAGAGAGATCCCAGCCAATACTTATGTTTTATTTACATTCAATGGTTCTTTCGAAAATGCAGGTGCCGTACATGCTTATTTATACTCTACGTGGTTAAAAGAAAGCGGATATGAACTCGCTGGGCTATATAATATCGAAATCTACGATGAAAGAAATCATGGTCCCGAGTCTGTAGAGTCCGTTACGGATATTTGCTTTCCCGTTCGCAAGAAGTAATGGCATTTCGCAAATGTGGATTAAGCTAACGAAGAACGCTAGTGTGGCGGCTCCAAAAATGGGTAGAGTTCAGATCTTCTCTGAGACTCTATCCATTTTTATTTTCTCCAATAAAATGTCCAACATTGTATTAAATCACTTATTATTATTGGTTAAATTGAACTTCTTCTCACTTTTAATAAAAGAACATCGGCTCCCTTTTTGCTTATTCATATTTCATGTAATCATCCATCGAAGCTGAATTACAACATAGATTAGCATGGCAGATTAAAAGGACCTTCCAGAAGCCATATTCGCTTAGCGGCTCTCTCATTTACACGATCTTAACTTGCCCTTCAACGTCTTTTGACCTATATTAATGACAAATGTTAACTAGAGGAACAAATGTAAAAGGAACAACAAAGACAACATTGAGGTGAGTACATGCAGGTCAAGATTTTAGGTTATTGGGGAGGGTATCCTTCTGCGGGCGGAGCGACTGCAGGCTACTTAGTAACAACCGATGAAGGGCAGATCTTGCTGGACTGCGGAAGCGGCGTCATGAGCAGGCTCTCCACCCACACCAGTGTGGAGAAGCTATCAGGGGTGATTTTGTCGCACTTGCATCACGATCACATGGCGGATATCGGGCCCCTGCAATACGCGGCAGTCGGAGCGCTTCGCAACAAGCGGATGCACGAGAAGCTGAAGCTGTTCGTGCCTGAAGAACCGGCGGACATGCTGGAGAAGCTGTATGGCCCACATTCGGAGATCACGACGATCCACCCCGCACTCAAAATCCGCTTGGCGGGAGCAGACATCGAGTTCGTCCCCGTAGAGCATACGATTTCCTGCTTCGCCGTGAAGATTATGTATCAAGGCAAGGTGCTCGTTTACTCCGGCGATACCTCGTACTGTGAATCGCTTGTGGAATTGGCCAAAGACGCTGACATTTTCCTGTGCGAAGCCACGATCTGTGAAGGCAGCAACCATACGACTGGACTTGGCCATATGGATGCGACCCAGGCGGCGACCATTGCCGAGAAGGCAAACGTCAAGAAGCTCGTGCTTGTGCATCTGCCCAGCGACGGCAACTTCGAATTGATGAAGCAAACGGCAAGCTCCGTCTTCGGCGGTCAGGTCTTCCTACCTCATACTTCAGATATGTATGCCTTATGAGTAGGCATGTTGAAAATGGAGAGGAAACCATGTATCGATTACTCGCTTTGGATATGGACGGCACTTTGCTGAATCGCAAGAAAATGATTACCCCTGAGGTGCACCAAGCTCTTCGACATTTGATCCGAGAGGGAGTGAACGTAACGATCGCTTCGGGACGCTTCCCCGCTTCGGTCTGGCTTCACGGTCAGCATGTTGGCATGAACGGTCCACTCGTCGCCTTCAATGGTGCAGCCATTCTTGATGCTAACAGCGGAGAGCTGCTGCACGGAACTCCGATTCCGCCGGAGGCCGCTCACCGGATCGCTCTTCTAGCGGCAGACAAGGGGGTGTATGTCCATTTCTACGGCTACCGAACCTTATTTGTAGAAGAAATCAATTCCATGAATGCAAGCTGGCCACTGGCCAATGTCGTCGTCGATCCCGACAAGCCGCTAACCTATGCGAATTATCAAGAGCAGGCAGATCGGATTCTGGTTAAGCCTGTCGGTTCACTGGCCGCCTTTACGAACCATGCTTCCGAGCCGTTATACAAGTCTACCGTCATTAGCGATGATCCTGTTCGGTTAAGCGAAATGTATGAAGAGCTTCAGGCATCGAAGCAGTTCGCATTAACGAAAACCGGGCAACGCCGCTTCGATATAAATGCTCAGGGCGTCAGCAAACGAACCGCTCTGGAGCTGCTGTGCCGAATTCATGGCATTCAGCCTTTCGAGGTCGTGGCCATGGGTGATTACGATAATGATGCGGACATGCTCCAGTGGGCCGGGCTCGGCATCGCGATGGGGAACAGCAGCGACGAGATCAAGCAAGTAGCGAAGGCCGTGACAACGAGCAATGAAGAAAACGGTGTAGCAGCAGCAATCGAGCTATACTTTTCGAATATCACAAAACCAAACATAGGGAGAGAATCATCTTGTTAAAAAAAGGTCCAGTACTCATGAGTTTGACAGCATTATTCTTATTCAGCGGTTGCGGCACAAACGGACAACCTGCAGCTAATCAAGGCGCGCAGCCTGCTGCTCAGCAACCTGCCAAACAAGAAGCGCCTAAGCAAGAAACAATATCCGGCAAGCTTTCTTTCTATACCTCCCAGCCGGAAGAGGATATCACCAAGCTTGTAGCTGCCTTCAACAAGAAGTACCCGGATGTGAAAGTCGAGAGCTTCCGTTCCGGTACGGAAGAGGTAACCGCCAAGATTCAAGCCGAGAACCAAGCAGGCAAAATTCAAGCGGACGTGCTGCTGCTCGCGGACTCTGTGACCTTCGAAGGACTGAAGAAGCAAAGCCTGCTCGCCTCCTATAAATCGCCTGAGCTTGCGAAAATCCCGAAAGACCTCGTCGACCCCGACGGCACTTACACGGGTACCAAAGTCATGGCAACGGTATTGGCCGTCAACACGCAAAAGGTGAAAACCATACCGACTTCGTGGAAAGCCCTGAATGCAGCGGAAAGCAAAGACAGCAGCATCATGCCAAGCCCGCTGTACTCCGGCGCTGCTGCTTACAATGTTGGTGTATTTACCCGTACGGACGGATTCGGCTGGGACTATTTCAACGGACTGAAAGCGAACAATATGTCCGTGGTGAAAGGCAACGGGGCTGTACTGAACGCCGTAGCCAGCGGGGAGAAATCGTACGGCATGGTGGTTGATTACCTCGTAGCGCGTGAGAAAGCGAAGGGCTCCCCGGTAGAACTGATCTATCCATCCGAAGGCGTACCTGTCATCACCGAGCCGATCGGGATATTGAAAAATACAGCCAATGAGAAAGCAGCGAAAGCTTTTGTCGATTTCCTGCTCTCCGAAGACGGACAAAAGCTCGCTTCCAGCATCGGCTATACACCGATCCGTGAAGGTATTGAAGCGCCTAAAGGACTGAAGAGCGTCTCTGAATTCAAGGTTCTTTCCTCGGATATTTCCAAACTGGCAGAAGCTCGCGATGCAGATAAAAAGCAATTCACCGAATTGTTCGGAAAATAAGAAGCGGAGCGTACAGACAGATGATCGATTCCAAAGATCTTAAGCTTGCAGAGGAGGGGCAAGGGGGCAACCCCTCCCTCCATTCCTTTCCCAATCCGTTTGTGAAGCGGTTGTTGCTCGGAGCCGCCATTGTCGTCTTAATCGTGTTCTTCTTTACGCCTATTGTAAGACTGATGTACTTAAGCGTTGAAGGTAGCCACGGACTCACATTCGCACATTATGCGGACATGCTGAAGCAAAGTCGCCTGTGGAAGACGCTAACAGACACATTCATCATCGTCGTCGGCTCCTCCCTGGTCTCCATTGCACTTGGTGTGCTCGCCGCTTGGCTGATGGCCTATTCGGATATCAAGCACAAGAAAATACTCCATATGGCGATTCTGATTTCTTTTATTTTGCCCTCCTACGTGCTGACCTTATCGTGGTCTTCCTTTATGGGTACGCAAGGCTTGGCAGCTCAGGTGCTGCACCTGTTTAACCCTCATGCAAAGCCCTGGAGCATGTACAGTTACGGCGGCATTATTTTCGTCATGGGCATTCATCATTTCCCACTCGTCTACATGTTCACGGTCGATGTATTGAAGAAAATTCCGCGCGATCTGGAATGGGCTACCCGAGCCAGCGGCGCCGGCAAATGGAAAACGTTCCGACTTATCACTCTTCCCTTGGCATTACCTGGCCTGACAGCAGGAGCCTTGCTCGTATTTCTGGCCTCTCTGGATAACTTTGGAATTCCGGCTTTCCTGGGTATTCCGAAGAACATTTCCGTGCTTAGTACCTTGATCTATGAGGAAATTATCGGATTTGGCCCTACTGCCTTCTCACGTGGAGCTGCATTATCCGTCATGCTTGGGATCATCGCCATCCTGGGTACCCTGCTGCAGTGGATTATCGTTCGAAAAATCAAAGCTTCAGATACCGTTATCGTGGATAACAGTCCGCGCTATTCACTTGGCAAGCATCGGACATGGGTGACGGGGGCCATTTGGGCGTTCCTCGCACTTATCACGGCTGTTCCGCTGATTTCGATGGTTGCCATTTCGTTGAAAAAGGCGTACGGGCTTCCTTTCCAGTGGGCGAATTTGACGTTTTCTAACTATACATATATTTTGCTTGAGAATTCGAAGGTGTGGCAATCGATTCAGAACAGTCTGTTGCTTTCGGTCACAACGCTGGCGATCTGCCTGGTGCTTGGTTCCCTGCTGGCCTATGTTCGGGTGCGGAAACCCTCGTTGCTGACCAAATCAGCGGAGCTTGCCGTAGCTCTTCCCTATACACTGCCGGGTATTGTGTTCGCGCTATCGATGATATTCATGTGGATGGAGCCGATTCCAGGCTGGAACCCGGGCATCTACGGCTCGATTCGCATCCTGTTTATCGCTTATGTATGCCGTTTTCTTATCCTTCAAGTACGGGCGGCAATCACGGCCTTTACTCAAGTTGATCCATCGATGGAAGAAGCGGCGCATATTTTCGGAGCTGGCTTGTGGAGAAAATGGGTAACCATCCTTCTGCCGCTGCTGCTGCCGGGGCTGCTTAGCGGCGCATTCCTCGTCTTCCTGACGGCGTTCACTGAGCTTACGGTGTCTGCTCTCTTGTGGTCGACCGGCTCGCAAACGATCGGCGTCACGATCTTCAGTTTTGAACAAGCGGGAAGTACGCTGTATTCTACGGCCTTATCCAGCTTAATCGTTCTCTTGATCATCGTAGGGATGGGAGTGCTGGCACTTTTCCAGAAATCCTCATCGAATAAAGGAGTCCAGCGGCTATGAGTATTCAGTGCATCAATATCAGCAAAAAATTTGGAAGCTTTCAAGCCTTAAAATCGTTGAATTTATCGATTGCCCAAGGCGAATTTGTGGCCATCCTGGGGCCCTCCGGCTGCGGCAAAACGACCCTGCTGCGCATGCTCGCCGGATTCGAGCAGCCGACAACAGGGGAGATTCGCATGAACGAAACCACCGTAGCGAGGCCTGGCTTTAGCCTCCCGCCGGAGAAGCGGAGAATCGGCATGGTGTTTCAGGCGTTTGCCCTTTGGCCGCATATGAATGTATCCGAGCATGTCCGCTTTCCCATTCGTCATCATAGGGAAACTCCCTCCTATATCCGGGATAAGGAGCAAGAGCGTATGGCAAGCGTGCTCCAGATGGTAGGCTTATCTGGGCACAGCACACGCATGCCGCATGAGCTGTCCGGCGGACAAAAACAACGTGTGGCCATTGCACGCGCCATCGCTGCCGAGCCGTCCTTGCTTCTCATGGATGAGCCTCTCAGCAGTCTCGATGCTATGCTGCGTATGGATATGCGCCGGGAGATTCAGTCGATCCACCGGCAGACCGGAACAGCAATCGTCTACGTCACGCATGACCAAGGCGAAGCGCTGGCCATGGCCGATCGCATTGTCGTTATGAAGGATGGACATATCGAACAAATCGATTCACCGCAGAACATTTATCTGCATCCGCAAACCGAATTCGTCGCCAAGTTTGTATCCAAAGCGAATCTCATCCGGGGACGCTGGCATCACGATCACTTTGCTCCGATAAGCTCAGACGGCACCGTACAATGGAAGGGCGACGGAGTCGCGGCTTATTTCAAGGAAAACGGTATGTACCCGGTAAGACCGGATCAATTCCGGCTTAGCGCTCCGGGCCAGTCGGGGATTCAAGGCAAAGTGACGAACGTTCAGTTTCAGGGAAAGGAATTTCATTACCATATCCTAACGGAAGATGGACAATGTGAACTCAGCTCACCCGAGCATTTTCGACTCAATGATCAGGTTACCCTGACATTGCCAGCGAGCGAACAGCTATAGATTAATGACGGTATCCGAGGTGTTTACATGACGCTTGACAGAAGAATGATTTTTTTCGACATCGATGGTACTCTGCTTGACCACAATAAAAAGCTGCCGACTTCCACCAAAGAGTCGATTCTAGCCCTGAAAGAAGCGGGCCACGAGGTCGCCTTCGCCACAGGTCGTTCTCCGTTCATGCTTAAGCCTTTGCAAGACGAGCTCAGTATTGATTCCTTCGTCGGCTTTAACGGGCAGTATGTGATGCATCATGGCAAGCTGCTTTATGCCAACCCAATCCCCACGGATGTGCTGCACGCCCTCTCTCAATATGCGTTTCACGGCGAACATCCCCTCGTATACCTCGACCATGAGGGCATGAGATGCAGCAGCAGCTACCATTCCTATGTGGAAGAAGGCATCGGCTCTTTGCGCTATGCGCACCCCGAGTACGATCCGAACTATTATGTAGGCCGGGACATTTACCAGGCGATGCTATTTTGTAAGGAAGAAGAAGAGCCTGCCTATATCAAGAGGTTCGATAAGCTGGATTTCGTCCGCTGGCACAACATTTCTACAGATGTGCTGCCCCGTGGAGGCTCCAAGGCACAGGGCATCGAGCGACTCATTGACAAGCTCGGCTTTGCTAAAGAAGAGGTGTATGCTTTCGGAGATAACCTTAACGATATGGAGATGTTCCAGTATGTAGGCCACAGTGTAGCCATGGGCAATTCCCCCGAATCCGTAAAAAAAGCCGCCCGCTACGTCACCAAGGACGTTAGCCATGACGGCATTGCTTACGGGCTGGAACTCGTAGGCCTGCTTTGAATAGAAATCCCTCTGAACGCAGGCCCCTACAGGGCAAGTCGTTACGTTCAGAGGGCTTTGGGATTTGCTTTTCTTTTGAACGGCCTAGCCTCTTTTCACGTCATACTTTCGGAAATAGCCGCGGATTTCTTTGACCTCTCGGTACACTCGGTATGGCTTGCTGATGACCCGGACCGGAAGAGTCATCAGAAACTGGCTTATATGGTTGCGGTATTCCTCCGTCATACGCGCCGGCTTCGAACGAATACGCTTGTATACCTCATTATAAAGTTCATGCGATAAGTCGATTTGTATGGACAGCTTCAGCCCGCATGTCTGACATTTAATCTCGGAAATCCGGTTATTCAGATAGACGATGATATGACCCTCCTCTTCCTTGCAATGGTTGCAAAAGAGGAAGGTTTCGAGTGTTTTTTCTTTCATGTTGATTCCTCCACATTCAAATGGGCATAAAGGTTCTCGACTTCTTTTAAACGATCCGCAAGACTCGTTGCAGTGAACTCGTCCGTAATCAGCACATTCACGTATTTCCCTTTCAACGCAGCCAGGATGCTATCAACCTTATGCTCACCAACCGCTATCCCAATGACAAGTTTGACGGCCTTCAGTTGCTCCAAATCAATCCCTATAACCTTGTTGTTAATCGGGTGATTGCACGGGACGCCGTCTTGGTCGATAAATCGCGAATTCAAATCCGCTACTGCGTTCGACATTTTCAACTCCTGCAGCACATCTTGGTTCAGATAACCGAACTGCTCCATGGTAGACATCGCCAAGGGATTCCCAATCCCGACAATCGCCAGATCAATCAGTTTGCCTTCCTCCAAGACAGAGGAAATATGCGGCAGCAGGACTAGCTGATCTCGAAGTTCTTCGGTTTCAACCAAGGCTGGTGCATAAAGCGACTCGCATCTGACGCCCATTTTCTTGGCCAGTTCATAGGCAATTTGATTAGAGTGAAACTCCGTCCGATCATTGCCTATGCCGCCAACTAGCGGAACGATCTTGAGATTTTCCTTCTTCTCATAAGGGAATTCCTTCACCATATGAAACAACGTCCGCCCCCAAGATACGCCGATTCGCTCAGCCTGCTTAATTGACTTCAGAACAACATAAGCCGCCGCCTTGCCAACAGCACTATATATCTGCTCCTGATTCAAATCACGGCTGGGTACCACTACCGCCTGCTGTAGGCCAAATACGGTCTCAAGCTCTTTCTCCAGATCGCTTGTCTCCAGCCTATCATCGTGAATCACAATCTCAACAACACCCTCATCGCGTCCCTTTTGCAATAGCTTAGAGACGACAGGACGGGAGATACCGAGCTTCGTGGCTATTTTCTCTTGTGTGCAGGACTCAAAGTAGTACAGCTTAGCTATCTTGACAATCAGCTTTCTCTCTTCCGAATTTAACATGAGCGACCGCCTTACATTTGTTCTATCGTCATACAATTGTAATAACTATATTGAAAATCATTTGGCAGGTCAAGTTAAGAATGCGTTAAGAAGCGTAAATGAAACCGATTGCTTATTTACATAGATGAGTCATGACCATTAGAGCATCCCAGACCTCGCAATAGATTGGAAATTTCATTTATAAGTATGGATAATTCGAATTGTATTCATTATGATAGCCGTATGGGAGCCGAACAGATCCAGGATTATTTCCTGAAGAAGTTCCCGATGAAGGAGGCAGTGTCAATGTCACTGTATGGAAGAAATGAGCCATGCCCTTGTGGGTCTGGAAAGAAGTATAAGAAGTGTTGTATGAGCAAAGAGCAAAATATGTCGGATACTCCTATAACAAATCTGAGAGAAGCGGCTCAGAAAGTCATCGTGACCAACCCAGCAGTTCCTACTCATGATTCTGCAAAGGGTATTAGAGAGCTATGCCTTGCTCAATTAGAGCAAGTGTCTATTTATCTTCGGAGACAACATAAAAAAGATAGTGTAATAGAAACAATTTGTAATGATTTGGTCGAGTTGGCTGATGATCCAGAAAATAAGTTTATATCAGTATGGAAAGATATATTTGAGATGAAGGGATTATCTGATCAGCAAATTGCACTTCAGGTTCCTGGACTTAGAGAGTTGGTTAGAACGGGTGAAAAGCTGTCATCCCAAGAGAGAATCCTATTGAAGCAGCTCATGGAATCAAACTTAGATGAATACCTGATGCTTTCTGACGTAGAAACAATGGATTACGGTGCTATGCTTGTTTTAACTGAATTATGTTATAGCATAATAAAAGCAGGGGTTCCTGAAAACAAGAAAATAGACAGCGTCACCGTTTATGTGGGTTCAGGTCATAGATTAGATAGCTGGAATCTAACCTACGAGCCTAAGTTATTAGTTCTAAATGAGGCTTCAGCGGAGACTGAACACTACATTCATATGGAGTGGATACCTCTTGATGAGTTCGAACATGAGTACGAGAGCTTTGTACATAAGCTTCATGGATTGTCGGAAGAGTCTAAAAAAGCTTTAGCTACAGTTCTTTATCAAGAGAAAAAAATGGAATCAGCACCACAGGATAAGGTTTCTTATACTGGGCTTGTGAACTATTTTACGGGATTAATAGAACAAGAATTTAGAGTGTTAATTTCTCAACACAATGGAGAATCGACTATAAAGAGAAGAATGTGGAAAGAAATCTGTGATTACATTAAAGTCAATGATATTCCGTATATCTCTGATTCAATGATAAATGTTTATGAGAGAATGATGGAGATATATCCAATTCGCAATAAGATTTCCCATGGCGAATTTATTAGTTTGGAAGAGTACCTCTTAGTGAAAAATATCTCTTTAGACATGCAACTATTGGATTTTATTTCATGGGCAAAAATCCATTACGAGGACGTCGCGATAAATTAATCGTGCAGACAATGGATGGATAGTAAGTGTTCAACTCATGAAGCACAATAACTCAATATTGACCTAGAAACAGCGAGACTGTCAATTAAAAAGTGTAACCTTTGAAAGCAGAATCTAGCAAACAGCGAGCCGCAGCTTGACCCGGAGCCTCTGGCGGGCCCGATGCACCCGCGATGGGCGAAGGAGGCTGTGGGCCTTTTT
>NZ_JBBPCC010000027.1:0-111032 GCF_038070315.1 Paenibacillus filicis
CTATGCCCGGGCAGCGGCCGGAGATGCCGGGCCGCTGCAAGCGCAGCGCGTCCTGCTGCTGGGCGCCGCGGACGCCGAGCGGCGCGACCTCGCGCCGGCCCTGGAAGCCGCGCGGGCAACCGCGCTCGGCGTCTATACGGCGCGGGATCTGACCAATCTGCCCGGCAATTATCTCGGGCCGGATGATCTGGCCCGCGCGGCGCAGGACTTGGCCGCGCGCTATGGGCTGGCTTGCACGGTGCTGGACGAAGTCGGTATCCGCGAGCATGGGATGGGCGGGCTGGCTGCCGTGAGCCAGGGCAGCGAGCTGCCTCCCCGGATGATCGCAGTCCGCTACGATGGGGCTCCTGACCGGGGTGGCGAGGTACTGGGGCTGGTCGGCAAGGGCATCACCTTCGACACGGGCGGGATATCGCTCAAGAAGCCGGACGGTATGGAGGAGATGATCAGCGATATGGGCGGAGCCGCTGTCCTGCTCGGTCTGATCCATGTGCTGGGTGCGTTGAAGCCTAAGGTCAATGTCGTCATCGTCATCCCCGCGGCAGAAAACATGCCATCGGGGGGAGCATTCAAGCCGGGTGACGTCATTACGATGATGGACGGCCAGACCGTAGAGGTGCTGAACACTGATGCGGAGGGCCGCATCGTACTGGCGGATGGGGTGCTGTATGCCAAGCAGCTCGGGGCTACGAAGCTGATCGACATCGCCACCTTGACCGGAGCGGTGCTGGTCAGCCTGGCTGACATCGCGACGGCGGCGGTCGGTAACGACGAGCCGCTGCTGCAGGAGGTGCTTGCAAGCTCGCGCGAGGCGAATGAGAAGCTGTGGCCGCTGCCGAATTATCCGGAGTACCGGGACATGCTGAAGAGCCGTGTAGCGGATATCAAGAATGCCACGAGCCGCGACCGGTGGGCCGGCTGCATAACGGGCGGGCTGTTCGTCGGTTATTTCGCCGGAGATACGCCATGGGTCCATCTCGATACGGGCGGGACGGCTTGGCTCTGGAATGAACGGGGAACAGAGCCGCTCGGGGGCACGGGAACGATGGTGCGTACGCTGGCGAAGCTGGTGAGCCGTGCTGGCGGCCGATGATCGGATAAGCTGCCGGAGACGGAAGTGACACTTGCACGGATGTAAAAAAAACAGAAGGTTCGGCCGGCTTATACCGGTCGGACCTTCTGCTGATGAATTCGAAGCAGCGGGGCTGCTTAGCGTGACATAACGTTAAGGGAAAGTGGGTGGAGCTTAGGCATGGAGGCGTTTGTCGCCACCAACTTGCATAAGACCGGCCATGCGCTGGATAGCTGCCTGCTCCAGAGCCTGCAGTGGAACAACAAAGCGGGCAACCTGGCTAGTGGCGATGGCTAGGCTGGAAGTCCGTGCTGCCACCTGATCCAGATCAATCCCGACCCACCCGGATTTTCGCGGATGCGGGAGCAGATCGAACGGTAGAATCGAAAGCGAGGTATGTGGAGACTCCTCGCCGGGCTCTCCCGCTTCCACCGGCTCTTCCCGGCTTAGCGTATCGAGGTGAAAGTAAAGCTTGGCTCCGCGCTTCCAGCGGACGAAGCCCGGTGTGAAGGTGATCGTCAAGAGGCCGTTCTCACCGCTGTTGCGAGTAAGGAGCTGAACCTTCTTCAAGTGCCGGCGGCGGATATATTGGTTCTGCTCCGGATTGGGCAGCCATAACACGATCAGAATAGGTAAGGCGCTAGCGACATACAGGCAAACCGGCGATTCGAACAGGATGGAGCAGCCTAAGAATACGGCGAACAAGGTAATCCATAAGACCAACAACCAGATTTTCATTTTGGACATGATGGTGAAATCCTCCAGAAGTACCGACGCTGAAACCAACGTCAGATCAAGTTTTGAATGTGCGCTAATCGCGTACGCCTAGCTAGGAAGCTTTTCTTCATATTATCATATCGCCCGTTCTCATGAAAGAAGAGGCAGAAGTTGGAGATTATCAATTTTTTATTAAGTTATGCGGGATGATGGAGGAGAAGCTGATGCAAGCAAGGGTTGCAATCATAGGTCTGGGCGATATCGCCCAAAAAGTATATATGCCACTGCTCGCCTCGGACGTGCATGTGGATATCGTCGGCCTGTACAGCCGCACCCCCGCTACCGTAGAACGGATCGGGGCTCAGTACCGGGTTGCCGGGAGATACGAGTCCGTAGGAGAGCTGCTCCGCCGGGAGCGTCCCGATATCGCCTTCGTCCATAGCCCGACGCCAACGCATGAAGCTATCGTGGCGGAATGTCTGGAGGCTGGCGTTCATGTGTATGTAGACAAGCCGCTCTCCTATGAGATAGAGGCTTCCGAGCGGATGGCTGCTTACGCTGCCGAGAAGCAGCTGCTGCTGGCGGTTGGATTCAACCGCAGATTTGCCCCGCTTTACGTGGATGCGAAGCGCAGACTACAAGAGGCCGGAGGCTTTGACATGGTCTCGGTCATCAAGCATCGCAGCAGGCAGCAGCCCTGCCCGGCCAAGCAAACGCTGTATGATGATCTGATCCATATGCTGGATCTGCTGCTCTGGCTTGGCGGGGATGAGGCAGAGGTCGCTTCCTATACGGAGATGACGGATGAAGCGGGCAAGCTTGTGCTCGGCTCAGGTGCGCTTCATTGGACCGGCGGGAGCCGCGCTGATGCGGCGGGACAGTTTGCGATGAGCCGCCGTGCAGGTGCCGATCTGGAGAAGCTGGAGCTGCATGGAAACGGCTGCTCGGTCGAAGTCGTCAATCTGGAGCGGGCGGTCTGGATGGAGCGCAGCGCGCCGCCCCAGGAGCTTTCATTCGGCAGTTGGGATACGATTCTGCAGCGAAGGGGCTTTGCTGGTATCGTTAGGCATGTCCTGGATTCGCTGGCTGACCCTCAGCTCTGCACGGTCAGGGCTGACCTGACGCTGCCGGTTCACCGCCTGATTGAGAAGCTGCATGCTGGTCAGTAGCAGAGGGGGCGCCTGTTGATAGTCAGGCAACTGCCGTCATCTATAGGTGTTGTAGCCTGATGGGTAGCAGGTGGCGGGTTGATAACGGCCTGGTGTGGGATAACAGGATGGGTTTTAGGAAGGGGAGAGCTTGCTCCTTCCGGCTATAGGATTTCTAAGGAAAAAAGACTGCCGGATGGCAGTCTTTTTTCTGTTTGTCTGCTCTGGTTTCGCTGAATCGGAAAGCACGGATCGCCTGCTCAAGAAGAATCGGATTCGGGTCGATACGGAATACGGAGGGATCTGGGAGGGGGAGGGGCATGGTTGGCCCAGTAAGCAAAGAGCTCTTCTTCCTAACTATGTGTTATATTTATGTTATGTTTTGGTTTCGGAACGAAAGAAATGACATTTTTGGCGATTCTAAACCGTATAAAAGCGGAATAAAAATAAATTGTGTAAGGATTATTGACATAATCGGTTCTCATGTCATAGAATATGTACATGAGTTGAGAGGGTGGCGAAAGCGAAACCTAAGCTTAGATTACGAAGTGGAAGGTAAGCGGGCTCCTCGAATCACTATTTCAGGTAAAGTGAGGGTGAAGGCTATGGAATTGGGAATGAATGCGATTTGGGTCATGCTTGGTGCTATTCTCGTTATTTTCATGCAAAGCGGGTTCGTGATGTTGGAGGCTGGGTCTACCCGGATGAAAAATGCGGGTCACATCGCCGGTAAAACGATTGTGGCACTCGGTATCGTCACCTTGGTGTTCTGGGCAGTCGGGTATGCACTGATCTTCGGCACGCAAGGCAACTCGCTGATCGGCTGGGGGGAATACTTCGGATTCGATGTGAAGAATGTTCCTGATGGCAGCACGGTAGCTCCGACGGTCATGTTTATCTTCCAATTGGCTTTCGCTGCGATCTCGATGGCTGTGGCCTTCGGCGGCTTTGCCGAGAGAGCTAAGCTATCTGCTTATCTGATCTTCGCTATTCTGTTCTCGGTTGTCGTGTATCCGGTCATCGCACATTGGATCTGGGGAGGCGGCTGGCTGGCCGAGCACGGCAAGCAAGACTTTGCAGGCTCGACGGTCGTTCACTTGACAGGCGCTATGGCAGCACTTGCCGCCACTATCCTGCTTAAGCCCCGTCTTGGCAAATATAATAAAAACGGCACGCCTAACGACATGCCGGGTCATAACCAAGTATTCACAACGCTGGGCGTTATGCTGCTGTGGGTAGGCTGGTTCGGATTTAACGCAGGCAGTACGATTACAGTCGGCGATGGCAGCTTCTTCGGCTTCGTCGCGATCAACACCCAGCTCGCTGCAGCTGCGGGTGCGGTGGCTGCCTTCTTGATCGCTTGGGCGGTCAACGGCAAAGCAGATATCGGCGTTATGCTCAATGGTGCGCTGGCCGGTCTCGTTGCCATCACAGCGTCTTGCGCCTTCGTCGAATCGTGGGCTGCGATTGTCATCGGTCTGATTGCAGGTGTGGTAGTATTCCTCAGCATGCGGATGTTCGAGAAATTGCGTATTGACGATCCGATCTATGCCTTGTCTGCCCACGGTACGGCGGGTGTATGGGGAACGTTGTCCAACGGGATCTTCGCAACGCCTGAGCTGGCTGAGAAGGTTGGCGTAGGTAAAGCAGGCTTGCTCTACGGCGGCGGCTTCGAGCAACTGGGTGTTCAAGCTATGGGTGTAGTTGTTTGTGGAGCTTTTGCTTTCTTGGCTTCCTACATTATCCTGGCGATTATGAAGGCTGTTATGGGACTGCGTGTAACGGAAGAGGAAGAAACAATCGGTCTCGACTTGAGCGAGCACGGCTCGTACGGCTATCCGGAGCACCTGAAGGCAGCTCAAGCCGAAGCACGTGGCACGGTAGGTGCACAGCAAACGATATAAGTTAGGCTGAATGATTCGGGTAAAAAATAGGATCTGTTGATGTCTCCTCCGGGACGTCGACAGGTCCTATTTTTACGGGACGGACTTGACTATTTCTTGACTATGATACATGATGTATCAAAAATGGCAGGGAGAATTCATTTTGACAAAAAAACGTGTAATTGAAATTGACATCCTGCGAGGGATCAGTATTTCACTTGTCGTTATGGCGCATACTCAAGTTCCCGATCTGTTGAATGATGTGCTGCGAACCTTTCGAATGCCGTTGTTCTTCGTGCTGTCCGGTTATTTATTTAATGTCACCAAATATTATGCAGGTTTCGGGCAATGGTTGAAAACCCGTGTCATCAGCCTGCTGCTCCCTTACTTTACAGCTTGCTTCGTCTTCTACGCCCTGTGGTATGTGAGAGAACAGATAGGGGAAAGCGGCGGGATTCGTCCTGATTCTCTATTTATGGGTATCTTCATCGGCAACGGAGATGCCCTTACTTTTAATACGCCGCTCTGGTTTTTGGTTTGCTTGTTTGGTGCGGAACTGATTTTCTTATGTGGCTGGAAGCTGGTTTTTAACCGGGGGCTGATGGCGCAGGCGGGTTTGTTTTTCCTGTTAGCTCTGGCTGGTTATGGAGTCAGCAGTCTGATTCATCTGCCTTGGAGTCTGGATGTGGCTCTGGTTGCTCAGGTATTTATGTTTGTAGGGTATAAACTCAAGGAAGCGGGCTTGTTCCGCTCCTATCGTTTCCCGTTGCCGCTGCTGACTGTGTTCGCGATCCTGTTCGGTCTGGGGCTTCTGAATGACGAAATGATCGACATGAACCACCGGAAATACGGTAATATTCTGTTGTTTCTGGCCGGTGGGCTGGCGGGTAGTTTTTTGCTGATGCAGCTCGTATATTGGATTAAGGGATGGACTTGGGTCCGCCGGATATTTAGCGCGCTGGGCAAGGAATCGCTAGTGATTCTTGTTTTCCATATGGGATTCTCGTTTGTCGTGCTGAATAATGTGAACAAGTATATGTTTGCCAACAACCTCCGACTGGATTGGATTTCCTATACGATCTGGGGCATAGGGTTTTCGTATGTAATCGGACTGATCATCAATAAAATTCCCGTTGTCCGGTTTTTATTCAAAGGAGGACGAGCTGTGCCGGCTGCCGAGTCAGCTTCCCAGGGAGGCCGCAAGCAGGGCTTAACATACGGAAGGACTTCCGATAAGAAAGCTATGTAACGGAAAGCTGGATAGGTCGGACCAGAGAGACTCTGCAGGTACAGGGTCTTTTTGTCTATAACGAGCAGGTTGTTCACTTCGCGCCCGGTTGGCCGTTACCCGTTGCTTGCAGATGGAATTGCCGCTGAACTCGGCGTAGGGCGGAAGTAGATCATGTGATTCGGTCTATAAGGCAGAGGCGGTCCGGCTGATCCTGCGCTATCTGTGTCTCTGTGATTAAGGGGCTTGTTGCCGGGAAGGCTGCCTACGCCGAGCGGCAAGATCGAGTTGTCTCGAAGACGGCGGAGCGGGGGGCTTGGGATAATCTAAGGCGAGCTGGTCCTGGTACGTAAGCCCCTCCCAAGTCTATGTCTGTAAGGGGATACGGTGCTAATCGCGCCTATGGATAAGGCTTTAGTCCTTGCTTCCGTTCGTGATAACGAAGTCTTATATCTAGGCATCAAGCCGGTTTTCAAACGACAGGACAGCGCTTATTCTAGGAGAGGCGCCTTCGGCGCTATGACACCTACGAAGAAGCGGAGCGACAACTAATGATCAGACTGACCAAGCAAATAAGTATACTCACAGCGTGCTGGGCCCTGCTGCTGGGCTTTTGGGCTATGCCGGCGGAGGCGCAGTCGCAGTTCTTCCGGGACGTACCCGGACACTGGGCGGAGCAAGCTGTTTACAAAATGGTTCAGCAAGGGCTGCTGGACGGCTTTCCTGACGGTACGTTTCGTCCCGACGATCCGGTTACGGCGGATCAATTCGTCAAGATTTTGCTGCTATCGTTTTCCCAGCTGCATCCGAATGGGGAGCGGAGCTGGACGGCGGCTTTCATCGATTCACTCAGCCCGGCCAATCAAAGCCTGATCCGGCAGGATTATCGTAATTTTTCCTTCCAGCCAAGTCTGGTCGGTTACTGGGCCAAGCCTTATATGGATCTGGCGGGCGATCTTCAGTTTATTGACAAAAGCCAATTCTCCGACTATAAAGCCAAGCTCAAGCGCGAGGATGTAGCGGAGATGATCTATTATACGCTGAAGGAAACGGAATACCTGGAGGATGAAATGAGCAGCCTGGCGACCGCCCGGCGCTTCGGGGATTTTCAGAGTGTTCCTGCCCGCAAGCAGAAATTCATCGGCGAAGTGATGACAAAGGGTATTATGGAAGGCTATCCGAACGGCTACTTCGGGGTCGGCCGGGAGGTCACGAGAGCGGAGGCGCTGCTGATTCTGGACCGGCTGCAGAATAAGGCGGCGCGCATCTCGGTGCCGGCAGCGGGACAGCCCTATGTCAAGGTAGTCCCGACCAAGGATGGGAGCTATAAGAAGCTCGTATTCCCTGACGAGAAAATGCTTCAGGCCTATGGCCTCATGGAGGCGGCAGGCAAGCTGAGGGGAACCAATTATGACCTGGAAGAAACGGTGCTGAGGATGTACAAGGATGCGGATGCGAAGGCGTTAGCACTGAAAAGCACGACAGAGGCTGGGAAAAACGGCAACGAAGCCTCCTTGTGGCTGGAGCCGCAATTTCAGGCGTATGGCGTGACGGTGCGGCTGGAGGAGGGTGTTCTGGCGCGCAATCTCGAAAGCATCCGCAAGTTTACGGACTTCGTGTTCGGTTACGACGCGGATACCTTCTGCCGGTTGTTCACTGCTTCCTACGCCAAGGCGTTAAAAGGAGAGGCTGTTGTGCAGGAGACGGTCCAGATCGGTCGCTTTTCCGTAGAAGTCCGCCTTCAAGCGGACGGGAAGGCTCTGGTGTTTTCCGTTACCGGATAGGTTACATAGCCTAGCAAGAGGGAAGGCCACTCATCGGGGATGGGCGGCTTTTTTCTGTCGGATGAGCTGGGTGGGAGAGATAGGCCGGGAGTTAAACAATGGATGAGTAGAGGAGTACGGTAAAATATTGACATACCGACGGTCGGTATGTTACTTTGAATGCATATACAAACGCTATGCTAATTATCTGACACGGAGGGGTTGGATTGATGGGCAAGACGGTGATGATTTTTATAGGCGTGCTGGCAGTGCTGGTCGTTCTCTATGCGGGCATCCAGTATGGACTATACCCTTCGTATTACGCGGGGCTTGTCCGAGAGAAGCTGAGGCAGGCTGATTTCAACTTATGCCCTGGATGGCAGTGTTGTATATTCACATCGTGACTGCCTGTGTGGCTATTGTGACAGGCTGGATTCCCTGGTTCCGCAAGCCCTCTGGCGGGAGATCGACGCTTCGCCACCGGCGGCTAGGCGTGATTTACGCGGCATCCGTGCTGCTTAGCGGGGGGGGGCTAGCATTTACTTGTCTCTCATGGCTAGCGGGGGCTGGATCGCCCGGACCGGGTTTCTGACTATGGACATCGGTTGGCTGGCGACGACCTGGCTCGGTGTGCTGGCGATCCTGCGGGGCAGGGTCCGGGAGCATCGGGGCTGGATGCTGCGCAGTTATGCGTTTACCCTGGCGGCTGTTACGCTGCGGCTGTATCAATTCCCGCTGATGCTGCTGTTCGCGGGACAGTTCGAACCGGGTTATCGAGTGGTGGCCTGGCTCTGCTGGGTACCGAATCTGCTGATTGCCGAATGGGTAGCGCGAAGGCAACATCTAACATGAAGATTGAACGGCGAATACATACTGTTCCATCTAATAAGAAGGGAAGTTATTCATGAAGATGCGCAATTATGTTTTGTTTGCTTTGCTGATCAACGGGCTGGCCCCTTGGGGCATCTACGTCTGGCTATCCTTGTATACCAGCAGCCTGACGGCTTTGATGGTCGCAACGCTGGTGCCTCTGGTTGATAACCTTGTGCATGTGCTCAAGCACAGGAAGCTGGATGCGTTCGGCGGCATTATGCTATTCTCTTTCCTGCTGACGCTGGGGCTGGCGGCTGGGGGCGGCAGCGAGGAGCTGCTCTTGATTAGAGAGTCGTTCGTGACCGGGTCGATCGGACTGATTTTTCTCATTTCTCTGGCGAATCAGCGTCCCATTATGTTTTATCTCGCTTTACGGTTTCTAGGGCGGACCGATTTCTCGGATAACTGGCGCTACCCTTACTTTCGCTATGTGATGCGATTGATGACGCTGGTATGGGGAGTTGTGCTCGTAGCGGAATCGGCGGTCCGTATCGTCATGGTTTACCGGCTTACAACTGCACAGTTTCTGGCGCTCTCGAATGTGGTGCTGTATGGCTTTGTGGGCGCCGCTATCCTCTGGACAGTGCTGTACCGGCGGAAATCCGCAGGACGTTTGGAACGGATGAAGCTGCAAGACAACGATCAAGTGCTGGGGGGATGAACGTGGATATTCAGAAGCTGGCGAAAGAAGACTTGAAGCAAACGACCGGTTTGTACCGGGCTGTGACGAGTGAGCTGCGCGGGAGAGGTATTCGCCAGTGGGGCATTTTTTATCCGAACCGGTTTATCTTGGCGCGGGACTTGGCGACCGGTGCATTGTACGGGCTCAAGGAGGAGGGGCTAGTCTTGGGAGCTGTCGTCATCGACCGCAAGCAGGCGAAGAGCTATAATGGGGTAAGCTGGCAGGATGCGGAGGGCACGCCGGCGGTCATTCACCGTCTGGCCGTTCATCCCCGCCGGCAGGGGCAAGGATTAGGTGGGAAGCTGCTGCGATTTGCGGAAGCTGAGGCTGAGGGGCGAGGGTGTACGAGCGTACGTCTGGACGTCTATGCAGCTAACGAAGCGGCGCTGGGCATGTATGAGCGCAAGGGCTATGTCAGGCGGGGTGAGATCAGCTATCCATTACGAGATATAGCTTACTATTGCTACGAAAAATGCCTGCGGGCTTGAATCACCGAAGGAGGGGCTATGACAGACTTGAATCCGATTTCCCCGAGCTTTCAGCTCATCCTGGATACGGCGGAGCAATTGATTGGGGAGAAGGGCTGCCGCCAGACGACGCTCCAGGACATTATCGACCGCACGGGGCTGTCGAAGGGAGCTATCTACCATTATGTATCGGGCAAGGACGAATTGTTCGGTCTGATTCTGAAGACCAAGATGCAGACGATGAACGAGAAGTTCAATGGAGTCGTAGGAGACGCGGCACCGCGCGAAGCTGCCGGGCCGATCCGTTTTATCATGGAAGGGATGGCGAGTCAAACCGGGGACCAGCATGTCAGCAATAAAATTTTTACATACCTGCTCAGCCAGATTGAAAATCCGAAGGTGGCGGCGGTGCTGCAGGGAGTATATGAGTATTCGATCCAGACGGCCCATCAATGGATCTCGGTGGGCCAGCAGGCTGGTGCTATTCCGCCGGAGGTCGATGCAGTGAAGATGGCCGAGCTGTTCATGGTGTTCACCTACGGGCTGCGCGTGCAGAGTGTGATTTTGAAGGATGAGGAGCGTCAGTTCGGCTGGGAAGACGTGTACAAGCTGATTTCCCGGTCGCTGCTGTAGACGGTGTGTTTTGTGAAAGAGCAATGTTCACATAAGGAGAGAGGCAGATGGAAACAAACCGTGATCAATCCAATCGATTAAACTCCGCGAATCGGGAGGAAGCCCGCAAGCTGCTGGAGCAGAACCCAGATATTGTGTTCCAGGAAAGGCTGCGGCTGGATATTTCCGAAGACGCGGCCGAGTTCTGGCTGAAATTTACGGCGGAGTGGGGCGGGGCGCTCTATTTGCTGGATGAGACAAATAAGAAGCGGTTCGAACATGGTTTGTTGGACGAGCAGTCCTATGAAGGATTACGGCGAACGTATAGGCTTGGATTGATAACGCTCAGCGAGCTGCACGACCGGTTGAAGGCATGGAAAGAGCAGGGAATGCAGGATGGCAGCTTTGTGTACAGCATGAGCTCGATCGATTGCTTTCTTATCCCCGGTTATCTGGATGACTTTAGCCGGGTGCATGAAGCGGGTAGTGATGCGTGCCGGTATTGGATTGATGCGATCCGGAATGGACTATCTGTGAAGGTGCCTATTGAGCAGGCGGTCGGAGCCATTCATGCGATGGTGAGTGAATACATCCTCCGCCTGCATATTTATGCCGCAGGGCGGTAGTTTCCTGCTAGCTAATATAGGCATGCCGCAAACCCTATCCCGGAACTTCCGGAGATAGGGTATTTGCGTTGCCGATGCCAGCTAGTTGTTCCGCTCGTGAAAGGCTTGCTGGATGCTGTCGACGATGTTGGCTACGAACTCGTTAATTGGGGCAAGCTCGTCGAGTAGTGTACCCGATTGCGTGGGGGTAGGCATAGGTATGGACTCAGCATCAGGGGTGCGATCTAGCTGGCTGGAGTGAACCGGAGAATCGCCAGGCGTAGGTGTCGGCTGCTCGTTCATGTTCATATCATCCTTTTCTGCATGTATAGACGTCGTGTTCTATGAGTACCATACCCGTCCCAGCAGGATTTTACTCGATAGGTCCTTTTATGAGAGAATATAGGGATGGGATTAATAGTAAGGAAACCATGAAGGACATCGAGGAGTCGAATATCCATGAGAAATCGTATCGTGATGATTGTCATTGTGCTGCTTGTTTTTTTCGGGCTGAATGCCTATATTGCGTGGAACGGCTACCGCTATTGGCAGGTCGCGCTCCCTGGTGCGCCTGATCTCGTATACGGGATCATCTATGCGGTCCTGGCCTTCGCTTATCTGGCTGCGATGCTCCTGCATCGGGCCCTGCCTTACTGGCTGTACAAGCCGCTGAAGACCGTCGGGTCCTACGGCCTGGGCGTTGTTTTCTACGGGCTCTTGCTGACGCCGATCGCACATCTGGTAGGCTGGCTGATGGTGAAGGCGGGTCTGGCGTCGGATCAGGCGATCCTGATTGCAGGCTCCGTCGAACTCGCCGTGCTGGTCTTCCTGTTCCTGAAGGGCTCGTGGAATGCCTGGAATCCGATTATCCGCCGGTATGATCTGGAGGTTGCCAAGCGGGCTGGGGGCCGCGAGGAGCTGCGGATTGTCGTAGCCTCGGACCTTCATCTGGGTACGACGATCGGCAAGCGCCATATCGCTAAGCTGACCAAGCGCGTCGCTGAACTGTCGCCGGATCTGGTCCTGCTGCCCGGCGATGTGCTGGATGACAGCTTTGAGCCATTCGTCCGCGAGGGCATGGCGGAGGAAATGGGTAAGCTGAAGGCTCCGCTGGGCGTCTACGCCGTGCTGGGCAATCACGAGTATATCGGCGGTCATATCGCCGACTATGTCGCACAGATGCGAGAGATCGGCATCGATGTACTGCTGGATCGTGTTGAGCTGGTGGATGGAAGCATCTACATCGCAGGACGCAAGGATCATGCTGTCGAACGGTTCGTGGGCGAGGGCCGAATCCCCGTAGGGGAGCTGCTGGCCGAGGCTGACCAGACCAAGCCTATCATCCTGTTGGACCATCAGCCGCATAAGCTGGGAGCTGCTATGGAAGCGGGCGTTGACCTCATGTTGTCCGGGCATACCCACAGGGGGCAGATGATGCCGAACCATTGGATCACCCGGCGTCTGTTCGAGCTGGACTGGGGTTACTTACGCAAGGGCGCGATGCATGCCGTCGTATCCTCAGGCTTCGGCTTCTGGGGGCCACCGATCCGCCTGGGAAGCCGCTCCGAGGTGCTGGATATCCGGATTGCGTTCCGCGGATAGCGGGAGCGGGGCACCGCCTTTTGTATGGGGGTTATCGCCTGGGGAAACCGAAGGGTTTCGCCAGGTGGTAACCCCCTCGCTATTTATATATGCTTCCCGGCCTGTGCTGCTGCATGGGGCGGATGTTCCTGGTTCGGAAATGTTGTTGAATCCTATCAGATTTTCCCATATGATGAATCTGTTAAGTATCTTCACACCAACCATTCGACATCAAGCAGGGAGCTGGTCCTAGTGCTGGTTTTTAAAGAGATGCTGCTGCAAGTTCTCTTGGTTGTGATGCCGTTGTTTCTGCTGGAGCTGTACCCTTGCCGGAACAAGACGCCTGAGAGGCTGTATGACCGGCTGGCCGCTTATTGTGCAGTTTCCATGGTCATTTGCGTTGTATTCGCATTGAAGTTCAATTATGAAATATCGTTCGACATGCGCGTTCTTCCTTATATCGTAGCGGCTCTATACAGCAGCAGACAAAGTGCGGTTTTTATCACGCTGCTGTACATGGGTATGCGTCTCATGACGATGGGGCCAAGCTCGGGGTTCCTCATTTTCCTGATAGCCAATCTCGTTATGATCTCAGTCTTGTTCTTGTTCAGGCGCAGGTTCCGGGTGACTTCTGTAAGCGGTCGCATGGGGATCGCGGTGTTCATCATAGTCATCAGCTGTGTGATGCAGGTTGTCGGCTTGCTGAGCTGGTGGGAGCTGGCTGGAATCCCTGTACAGGCATGGAAAGGTTTCTTTGCCTTTGTCGGCTTGTTCAGTCTGTTGAAGGTAGTAGCTATTGGAATGATGGTTTATCTGGTCGAAAACATCATGGAAAAAAGACGTCTGCAGCAGCAGGTGCGGGATATATCGGGGCGTTATGCGGATCAGGCGCATAAGCTGCAGCAGCTGGTCGACGGGGCGCCGATCGCCTTTGTCGCGATTGATCGAGAGGGGGTCATCTCAGTAGTCAATGACGAGGCGCTGCGTCACTTTCCGCGGCATAGCAAACAGCAGCTTATAGGAAAATATCATCAGCAAATTGCCGATTTTTATGGGTTTGATATCAAGCAAACGTATCTCCATGAGGCGATCCGTGGACATGAAGTTCGTTCCAGGCTGTGTGATCACGAGAGCGGAACCTATGTGATCAGTGCTTACCCGCTTTACACCTCTGAAGGTGTGTTTGACGGAGCGGTATCCATTATTACCGATATTACCGAGCTGGCCCGGCTCAGGAAAGAAGTCGGCCATATGGAGGGGCTGAGCCTGGTCGGACGGATGGCGGCCAGTATCACGCATGAAATCCGCAATCCGATGGCCGTGATCCGCGGCTTCGTCCAATTGATGCGGGAGAGGCCCGGCGCTGCCTCCGAGGTTTATCTGGCCGTGATTCAGGAGGAGCTGGACCGCGCCAACGGCATCATCGACGACTTCTTGTCTCTCGCACAGAACCGGGTTGTGGAACGCAAGGATACCGACTTGCACTTGCTGCTGAACAAGCTCCAGCCGTTATTTATGGCCGAGGCCAACATGCGGGGCCATACGCTGCACTACCGGCTGGCGGATTCGCTTACGCTGTTGTCCTTGAACGAGAAAGAGATGAAGCAGCTGCTTCTCAATCTCGTGCGCAACGGGATGGAGGCCATGGAACAGAGCGGAGTTCTTACGGTGGAAACGAGGGAGACGCCGGATGCGGTGGAGGTGCTCATCGGCGACACGGGACCCGGAATGTCCGAGGAGGTGCGAGAGCAATTGTTCAAGCCGTTCTTCACCACCAAGCAGGGTGGGACAGGGTTGGGTCTGGCTGTATGCTGCAGTATCGCGGAGCGTCACGAGGGGACGATCCGCGTGGAATCGGAGCCTGGAGCGGGGACGATTTTCACGGTCCGTTTCAGCAAGACGGCACAGAGCCTTACAGCAGCGGCACGTTCAGCTCTTTGAATCTGCGGGTGAAGTCAACCCGGAGCTGCTGCTTCTCACCCGGCTGCAGGAAGGCGGCCTCCACCCCGTTCATGATCAGTGCCGCCAGCTCGCGCAGGGTGAATTGGAATTTTTCTGCGATGGTCCTGTATTCCCGGGTGATGGTGGTCGAGGAGACGACAGGATTATCCGTATTGATCGTAAGCAGCAGCCCTTGCTCGAAGTACCGCTTGATCGGATAAGCTTCCCAGCCGGAGACGGCTTTCGTCTGAATATTGCTGATCGGGCAGAGCTCCAGTGGCACATGACGCTCGCGGATCAGATCCAGGACTTCCGGGTTCTCCTGGAGTCGCACCCCGTGTCCGATTCGGACGGCGCCCAGCTGGGTGATGGCCTCGTAGATGTTCTCCGGTCCGGCTGCTTCGCCTGCATGGATCGTGACGGGAATGCCGTGCTGGCGTGCCCGTGTGAATGTATCGCGGAACAGCTCCGCTGGATACGAAGCCTCATCCCCCGCCAGATCGACGGCGACAACTCCCCGGCCCAGATAACGGGCTGCTGCATCGATAACCTCGCGATTGACTTCCGGGGGGTGATTTCGCATGCAGATGACGATGGCCCGGGCCTTGACCTTGAACCGGGCTTCGCCCTGCTTCAACCCTTCGGTCACGAAATGCAGCGCGTCATCCAGGGAAAGACCTTGCCCCCGGTGCAGCTGTGGCGCGAAGCGCACCTCGATATATCCGCAGCGCTGGTCCGCAGCCTGCTCCACAACCTCGTAAGCGACCCTCGTCAAGGCGGCTCCGGTCTGCAGGAATTGTCCGGTAAAGTTGAACTTGCTCAAATACTCCTTCAAGCTTCCGCAAGCATCTGTCACCTGCATGTAGGGGCGCAAGGCTTCCTCGCCCGTCACGGGAAGTGCAATGCCTTGTTCCCGGGCGAGCTCCAGAGCCGTCTCGGGCTTCACACAGCCGTCCAGATGCAGGTGAAGATCAACCTTCGGCAGTTGGTTCAGCAAATTCCAATCGGTGTTCGCGGTCATAAGGGTGGCCTCCTTTTTTGCTTGAAGCTGCTTGAGTATATAAAGAAATAGACATTCGAATCGAATGTCTATTGGCACAAACTGCCCGGATGCGATGAATCATGCAGGGGAAAGAATCGGGCTTGCCGCGCCAGCGCCGACCGAGGTGGGGGGGAGAGTCTCGGGCGCCGGGTGGAAGCGGCAATCGATTTTTTTATCATCTTAGCATTGTGTCAAATTAATGTCAATAAATATAACAAAAATTTGGCGGATTCTTGATGAAATGGCCTCTTTCATTTACACGTGGTCCGGTTTGATGTTATATTCTAACGTATATAGCGGAAATCCAGCTAATTTATGTTATGTATATGTTAGATGTTGAAAGGGGTCACTGAATGATGAAGGTGGCAGTCGGGCAGAGTTTAGTCAATTACCCGTCGATGGATGGGCGATTGTTTACTGATAAAAGTGAGTCCGCAAGACTTATGAAGCAGCCTGCGGAGGACGAGGGGGTTGCGGAAGAGCTGCTTAGGGGAAGCGGGCTGCTCCAGAAGCAGCGCAGGCTGATTCAGCTTGTGCTGCGGGGACAGGAGGAGCCTGCGTTTTTCCAGAGACTGATGGATATTATCGAAACGCCTTTCGCAGTTGTAGGTCCAAGGCGCGAGCTGCTGTTCAACGCCATCTCCTGCCGGGACGAGGACTTGCTGAAGGGATGGCCCTGGCAAGCGGTCGTCCGCCGGCTGCAGATGCAGAGCGGGGAGTGGCTGCGCGTTCCCTTTGCGTGGAAGGACGGGGGCATCGGCTTTGTGGTGTATTACTGTCAGGGGGAGGAGCTGCCGCGCGACGAAGAAGGATTATTCGTACAAGCCGCAGAAGCCGCAGCCCATCATCTGAATATGTTGCGGTTGACGGAAGCGGGCCGTACGCCCCAGGCAGACCTGGGCGAGCTGTTAGCACGCTATATTCGCCGTGAAGTGACGGAAGGCGTCCTGACCGTACAGATGGAGACCGCCGGTATCCATGTGCTGCGGGGAACGTTCCAGTGCATGCTGACACAGGCCGCTGCAGACGGGGAAGGCGATGGGGCTGGATTTCCCGGCACGGCAGAGCTGATCCGGGCGCTGGAGAGCTGTCCGGCTTTGGGCGAGCTGGAGCTTGTTCATCTTGCGGTTGGAGACGCGGTGCTTACGATCTGCGGCGCCCAGCATTTCGTGGACTCCGGCAGGCTGGTTCAGATTGCGATAGACGCGCTGCAGCGGATGGAGGATCAGGAGCTTAGACCGAAGCTGCGGATTTCCGTGAGCGGCAGAAAGACGCGGAGCGCCTTTCTCCGTCAGGCGTATGAGGAATGCACGGATGCGTTCCGCCTTGCGCAGCAGCTCGGGACCCGGGAGCAGGTCATCCGATTCGATTCCGTGGACCTGGCTTACGTATTCCGGCATGTGCCCGTTCAGGAGATGCGGGGATACGGCGAGGAGGTGCTGGAGGCTTTGCTCGCCAAGGAACCTGAGTATGCGCATGAGATGATGCGGACGCTGGAGGCTTACCTCCTGTGCGACGGGCAGATTCATGAAGCGGCCAAGCGGCTGTTCGTGCACCGTAATACCGTGGCTTACCGGCTGGAGAAGATCAGCGATATCCTGGATGTGGATTTCAAGCGGATAGACGATCTGCTGCGGCTGAAGCTGGCCTTCATGTTCCGCCGGATCGCGGATGAAGACTCGGCCACGTAAGGGCAGTTTGAACAGGCGTCTGCATCGGCCTTGGGAATTCATCCGCCTGCTTCCTGGCAGACGTTGCAACAAGAGATTTTGGCGCCAGTACAAATAACCGCAAGCTCGGCCGGATTCCGGTTTCGGAGCTTGCGGTTTATTGGACTATATACGGAGCAGACGGGTGCAGACTCAGGCTACCTGCTTGGGCTCCAGCGGGTTACCCGGTGATGCAGGCACCGCCCGCTTCCGGAAGACGATGATCACGATGGAGCACAGGATCAGGCAGGTCGCGCCGCACAGCATAAAGGCCCCGCCTGCGCCGAAGCGGTCGGCAGCAAGCCCGGCTAAGAAATTCCCCAGCGGCGTCGATCCGGCGAATACAAGTGAGTAGACACTCATCACGCGGGCCCGGTATTCGTCCTTGGCATGCATCTGCAGCGTCGAGTTGCTGTTAGTCGCGAACAGGATCGTGAAGACGCCCGTTACCGCCAGACAAGCGCCGGCCGCCACGGGAGATCGCATCAGCCCGATCAGGATCAGGAAAATCGACAGCAGGATCGAGCTGATGAGGATCAGCCTGCGCCGTGGGCCCCGCTTGCTGAGGAAGGACATCGTCAGCGCTCCGAAGAAAGAACCAAGGCCAATGCATGACATCAGAATGCCGTACGTCTGCTCCTGCAGATGCAGGTCATGCTTGGTCAGCACCGGAATCAGGATGCTGAAGTTATAAGCCATCGTTCCGACAATGGTGACGAGCAGCAGCGTCTGTGTCAGCAGCCGGTCGCCGGCGATATACACGATGCCGTCCTTGATCTCCTTCAGAAAGCCGGAGCCTTGCCGCTTCTCCCGTACGTACGGGGTTGTCTGTATGCGAGTCAGGCCGTAGATCACGGCGATGAAGCTGAGTCCGTTCAGCAGGAAGCACCAGCCTGCTCCGAGTAGAGCCATCATCAGTGCGCCGAACGCAGGACCGAGAATCCGGGCCAGGTTGAAGGTAGCCGAATTCAGCGTAATGGCATTCATCAGGTCATCCTTGCCGACAATTTCGATATTAAAGGCTTGCCGGGTTGGCATATCGAACGTATTCGTAATCCCGAGCAGCAGAGCGAGCACCATGACGTAGCCATACCGTACCGTGTCGGTAAAGACGAGCAGCGACAGCGTCAGGGCGAGGCACATCGACACCGTCTGGGTGACGATCAGAATACGCTTCTTGGGATATTTGTCGATGATGACGCCCGCGAACAGGGAGAACAGGGTGAACGGCAGAAATTGAACGGTGCCGATCAGCCCGAGCAGCAGCGGAGAGCCAGTCAGCGTAAGCACCAGCCAAGCTTGCCCGATATTTTGCATCCAGGTGCCGATCAGCGAAATACACTGGCCGAACCAGAAGTAGCGGTAATTCCGGTGGGTCAGCGCGTGAAAGTTGTTGTGGACCAGCCGTTCGCCGGCAAGCCTGAGGTTCATGAGGACTCACCGTCCTTGGGCCTTGGAGCCCTCGTTGATGAAGCTGCGTCGTCCCGGATGGGCGAGCCTTCCTTGGCGAAGCGGGCCGCATTCTCCCCCATCCGCTCGAGCAGGGTCCAGGCGAGCTCCTTCTCTTCGTCGGAGAACCCGTCGGTCAATAGGCTTCGCCAGTCGATCAGCACGCTGCGGACTTCATCCTTGATACCAAGAGCCTTGGTTGTCAGGAATACCCGATAAAACCGCTTGTCGTCATCCCGCACCTGACGTGTGACATAGCCTTGCTCCTCCAGCTTTTTCAGCGCCTTGGCGGTCGTTCCCTTATCGATCAGCAAGTACTCGGCCAGCTCTTCTTGACTGAGTCCGTCGGCCTTGTACAGCGCGTTGAGGAAGATATATTGGCCTCTGCCGATTTCGTGCTCCCTCAGCCGGTCGGCAATATACATGTGCCCGTACCGGTACAGCAGCGAAATCAGTCTGGGGATCGTATATTTATGTTCGGCCATACGTATCCTCTTCTCTTGTAATTAGTTGCAATTGCTACTAAAATTGATTATACGAAGCAGGCGAAACGAAAGCAACCTTTTTTCCAAAGTTTGGTTGCCAAAGTTGTCGTCATTTTGTAATATTATTTTAAGCTTATTTTAATAATAGTAGATTATTCTAATAGTATAGGTAAGAATAGAACAAAGATAGAATAGGACGGTGTTAGGGATGAAAGTTTTTGTTACGTTTCAGAACAAAGAGGTCCCGGTTTTCGCCGACAGCCTGAATAAGAAGACACTGAAGCTGCTGAAGGCGGCTCTCGACAAAAAGGTGGCAACCGGACGCAATACCCTGCAAAAATGTTTGAAATCTCTGATCAGCATCGAAGTCATCGGCTGTGAAGCCATTTTGCATTCTCTAAATGAAAAAGATTCACTCGCCCTGTCCCTCTACTAGAGGGACTTTTTTTGTAATCCGCGGTATTGGCCGGGGGCCATGCCGTACGCTTCCTTGAACACTCTGTGAAAATAAGAATACCCGCCGAAGCCGCAGGTCTGGGCGATCTGATCGAGCGTCATCGAGGTGTACGTCATCCGCTCCACCGCCGCGGCCAGCCGCAGGCGCAGCGCATAATCCATCATGGAATAACCGAAGCATTCCTTGAACAGATGGACTGCGCGCGATACGCTGAGTCCGGCGTGGTCCGCGGCTTCCTCCACCTTGAAGGTACGCGTGGCATGCTCTTCGATGAAGCGCTTCATCCGCACGGCGGCGAAGGCTCTCCCCGGCTTGGGCGCAGTATCTGTGACGGCCCGGTCGAGACAGAGGCAGAGAGCCCGCAGCAGGTAATCGGTCAGCTCCGACGATTCATTGGCTGCGGTACGGAGGTTTTCCAGCAACAGCTGCTGCCAGAGCGAGATCAGCTTCTCGTCCGGATCGATCCGGCTGAGTGGCGGTTTCTCGCTGCGCTGCCACCACTCGTCGATCCAGCTTCCCTCGCAGTACAGGTAATAATCCCCGCTCGCGACAGGTACCGGCTGGCCGTCCGCTTGGGATTGTTCCTCCATCAGCAGACCGTAGGAGTCGCCGGGCTTGACCAGGATCAGATGCCCGGCCTCGATGGGCAGCCACCGGTGGTCGATATAGGCTTGGCAGCTTCCTTCCGTCTGAAGCCGGAATAAGTAATGGGGGGAACCGTTTTTGTATTGGGAAGTAAACCGATCGGTATGATATGAATATCCGCAGGTTAGCAGGTTGGCACTCATGAATAGTCCTCCTAGTCATAAATCGTAGCCAAATTGTTGATGTTTTCATTATATCGTTTATATGCAAAAAAAACGATTGTTTGTATAGTAGAGGGAGAAACAGCGCATAACATGGAATGATAGATTAAGGAGAGTGGATTTCATGAGAAAAATGGGCATTGGCATTCAGCTGTATACCTTGCGCAACGAGACGGCGGTTGATTTTGAAGGCACGCTTCGCAAGCTGGCTGCACTCGGCTACGAAGGCGTGGAATTTGCAGGCTACGGCGGCATTGCTGCCAGCGATATGAAAGCGCTCTTGGAGGAGCTCAATCTTCAGGTTCCAGGCAGCCACGTCGGTCTGGACCGTCTGCGTAACGATCTGCAAGGCGAGATTGACTACTTGAAGACGATCGGCGGCCAAACGATTATCGTGCCTTGGGCGTCTCCGACGAATGATGAAGAAGGCTGGAAGGCGATCATCGCTGAGCTGCAAACCTTCGGTGCAGAAATCCGCAAGCAAGGTCTGAATTTCGCTTACCACAACCATGAGTTTGAATTCGAAGGCAAAGTCGGCGATTCCCTGATCTTCGACGCTATCTACGAATCGCAGCCTGAGCTGCTGGTTGAGCTGGATGCTTGTTGGGTACACCGCGGAGGACAGGATCCGGTAGCTTACATCCACAAATATGCCGGACGTCTGCCGCTTGTCCACACGAAGGACTACAAGGTGGAGGACGGTAAGACCGTTACGCTGGAGCTTGGCCAAGGTATCGTCGCTTTGGATCAAGTGATCGCAGCCGCATCCGAGGCTGGCGTGCAATGGCTGATCGTCGAGCAGGACAACTGTCAGAATCCGCCGCTGGAAAGCGTGTCGAACAGCCTCAACTGGCTGAAGGAGCATTACCTGCAGCGCGTCTAGTCCGTAGATGGCCGGACCCTGCGAGGGTCCAGGTATACGAATCCAACAGAAACACCGGCGCTCGGTTCGCCGGTCAAACATCCGCATGAATATACTCCGGCAGCCATGCCCTCCGGCAGAGCTGACCGGAGTTGTCGGTGCGGAGCTCCGGCGTTATAACCCGGTTCATTTTAATCATAAGGGAGAGAGAAGATTCATGAGTAAGTTAAAAGTTGCTGTCATCGGATGTGGCTCCATTGCCAAACATCGTCATATCCCGGAGTATGCCCTGCTTCCGCAGGTTGAGCTTGTTGCTTTCTGCGATATCAACGAAGAGCGCGCACGTTCGTATGCGGACCAATACGGTGCCAAGGTATATACGGACTACCGTACACTGCTGGCTGAAGTAAAGCCGGATGCAGTCAGCATCTGCTTGCCGAACGTCCTGCATGCCGAAGCTTCCATCGCGGCTGCCAATGCTGGCGCCCACGTACTGGTTGAGAAACCGATGGCCGTTACAACGGCTGAAGCGGATGCCATGATCCAAGCGGCTGAAGCGAACGGCGTTCAACTGATGGTTGGACATAACCAGCGTCTGATGCCTCCGCACGTGAAGGCGAAGGAAATCCTCGAAAGCGGCAAGCTGGGCAAAGTGTTGACGTTCCGCACATCGTTCGGTCATCCCGGTCCTGAGGGCTGGAGCATCGACGGCCGCGAGAGCTGGTTCTTCCGCAAGCCTGAGGCGGTTATGGGCGCCATGGGCGATCTGGGCGTACATAAATCCGACCTGATCCGCTGGCTGCTTAACGACGAAGTAGCTGACGTAGCAGCGTTCGTCGAAACGCGCCACAAGGAAGGCACGGATGTAGACGACAATGCAACCTGCCTCCTGCGCATGAAGAGTGGAGCGATCGGCACCCTGATTGCGAGCTGGACCTACTACAAAGGTGAAGACAACAGCACGGTGCTCTGGTGCGAGAATGGCGTGATCAAGATCGGTACGCATCCTGAGGATCAAGTTATCGTAGAACTGCGTGACGGTTCGATTGAAAAGCATAAAGTCGGCGGTATCTCGACCAATCAGAAGCAGCTGACCAGCGGCGTGATCCGCGAATTCGTGGAAGGCATCCTGACGGGCACGCCTCCGCGCATTTCCGGCGAAGAAGGCAAGCGTTCCCTGAACGTGATCCTGGCGGCGTTCGAGTCCCAGGAGACGGGTAAAGTCATTTCTCTGTAAGAGATTAAAGTTTAAATAAGAACTGCAGGAAGCTGGCGTTAAGCCGGGTTTCCTGCAGTTTTTTGCATGCCTGCCTATGTTCCATATGCGTGCGGGAGAATCGTGGATAGAGGAAGAAGAGGCTTGGAGGGAGTGCCCTTGGTTGGCTTGAAGTCCATGATCTGGAGAACAATGGATGCTAAGTTGTGCATGGTTTGTGTATAAAGCTGTGCATAACCGTTCGTAATCACGTACCGAATCGGCATGGTTTGGTGAGGGATACACATATTCTAGGCAAGCAATGTGCATAAGTCTGTTGAAAATGTGAATAACATGTGGGTATTGTGGAGGGATTTGTGAGTGAATTGTGGATAATTAAATATATCTGCTCCTATTCGTTTCCCTCGAAGTACCCTTCATCAAGCCTCCCCCCGTAGGGAGCAAGCCATGCATCGGTGAGGGTAAGCAGTTCTACGCAGTTATGCTGCAGATAATACGCCTCTAGAGCCGCTACAAGGCCGCGTCCCGCTGCCGGATCGTATTCGGTTAATTCCCGTATCAGCCACTTGCCTTCCCCGATCCAGCAGCGGTTTACGCGGAGCTTGAACACAGCAAGCCTCTGCGCCAGTTCTGCAGCTACGAACCAGCCTTCCTGACGGTCCCTGGCTCCGGACAGATCGGCGGCCAGTTCGCTGAGCTCATAACGGGCACGGGTCAATTCATAGGTACCCCATGCGGGAGGGCCTGCGGTGAAATCCTGCCGGGCTTCCTCGAGGATGCTGCGGATCTCGGATTGCCCGCATAAGGGAATGCCGAACGCACACATGCGAAGCAGAGAAGGGACCGCGCTATCTATGGCTACGTCGAAGAAGTACCGGTACGACTCGCGGTTGAGCACGAAGGCCTCGATGACCCAGCCGAAGTCCCGGTAGGTTCTCCGGAACGGGGTTTCTTGCGCTTCATCGAAGATGACGAGGTCCACATCCGAGTCCTCTGTAGCTTCGCCATGAGCGGCACTGCCAGCCCATACGGCTCCTTCGCAATGTGGGAAATAGGTCTCGATAAACCGTGCTGCCGCCTCGTGCGCTGAATATCTCATGGTCACCCCCTAGCCTTTGATGGCCCGGATTAAGGCATAACCTAGCTGTGTTTTATGCTGATGAATCAGCTCATCGTGCTGCAGCGAGATTTCCCATAGGGCGGGATCGAAGAAGGCGGATCCGTCCGGGATCTGCTGCAGGTCCGGGTGCTTGATCTGGTCTTCGCCCAGATGCTCTTGGAATAAAGACTGCTCCAGAAGCTCATAGCGAATGAAAGGACTCGCGGTCAGGGCCGCTAGCCAGTCGTCCTCCGTATGCAGACCGTTGAATCCGAAAAATCCGCACAGCTTCTCCCTGGATTCCGCAGACATGCCAGGGAACGCTACGACTTCCCGGTCATAGAGCGTCCCACCCGGGCGAAGCACCCGGCCGTATTCACCCAGGGCGTCGGCAATCGGGGCGAAGCTCGTCACCGATTCGGCCAGAACGACATCGAACGTATCGTTCTCGAACGGAAGAGCGGTAATATCGCCTTGCACCCACTCCACACGTAGCTGCTCGGCGGCCGAGCGCGCCGCAGCCTTGGCCAGCATATCGGGCCTCAGATCAAGTCCCGTAACCTGATAGCCCTGGCGGGTCAGGTGGCAAGCCGTCCGTCCTGTGCCGCAGCCGACCTCCAGAATCCGAGAGCCTTCTGCCAGCGGGTAACGCTCAAGCTGCTCCAGCGTGGCAGCGAACCCGCCTGGATGGGCGCTGCCGATTCCCAGACGGCTCAACATATCCAAATACTGCATCGTTCTCCCCCTTCATCCTACACAGATGTCTATATATTGTATGAACAGCGGGGCAAATGGTTATAGTCGAGTATCACGGGCCGCAGATTTTTAGGGGGTTCGGACAGGCCCGGCATATAGAAAAATCCCCGCGTGCCGGGCGCCAAGCTTCGCTTAGACGCTGACGGAACTGCGGGGATGACGGGCTCAAAAGCAAACGAACGATTCGATTCTCCGTAAATCCAATCCGAAGAAAACCCAGTATCCGAAAGAGCCGACCCCATACCAGCGGAAACCCGAGATCGAATTGGGACCGACAAAGGTCAAGTAGATCCAATATTGCTCCCCGTTCTGCTGCCAGATATAGACGAAACGGAATCTGCACCTGCGTATGCTGCCCGGATCGACGGCGTACAGCTGGGCGGTCTTCTGCGGGATAAAGGACGGAGGGGCCGACTGGGGAGCCCCCGAACCACCGCCCGGCCCCCCGGGCCCGCCGCCAGGCCCTCCGGGAAAGCCGCCCGGTCCGCCAGGCCCTCCAGGGAAGCCGCCTGGTCCGCCAGGCCCTCCGGGAAAGCCGCCCGGTCCGCCAGGCCCTCCAGGGAAGCCGCCTGGTCCGCCAGGCCCTCCAGGAAAGCCACCCGGTCCGCCAGGCCCTCCAGGGAAGCCGCCCGGTCCGCCAGGCCCTCCAGGGAGGCCGCCCGGTCCGCCAGGCCCTCCAGGAAAGCCGCCCGGTCCGCCAGGCCCTCCAGGGAAGCCGCCCGGTCCGCCAGGCATTCCCGGAAACAGCCCGCGCTGCTGGGGAGTTGCATTCGGGTCGAAATCAGTCATGTGATCCTCTCCTCTACGGTAAGATGGTTTAACGCATAGGCACGCGCCCATGACTCCCTAACCAACTATATGTAGGCCCGGAGGAAAGGTGAACAGAAAAAAGAAGAGGCTTGTCAGACTTCACCTCTTCTTGTCCTGATGAATCGCTTCGGCTGCAAAGGCAGAAGAATGGAGCAAGCCCACTTACACCGTCTGCAAAATAAACTTATCGACCACGTGCTTGACGCCGTCTTCATTGTTGCTCAGTGTCACATAATCTGCGATCGCCTTCAGCGGATCGACGGCATTCGCCATAGCGACACCCAGTCCTGCCGTCTCCAGCAGCTCGCGGTCGTTGTAGCTATCGCCTACAGCGATAACCTGCTCGAGCTCCAGACCGAAATGCCCCGCCAGATGGGCCAGCGCATGCCCTTTGGTGCCTTCCGGATGCATAATCTCGAGGAAGTGGGGCTTGGACTTCGTAATATGTACCTGGGTGCCGAGCAGCTCGCGCAGCTCCTGAGCGACCCGGTCCAGCTTGTCTGGATCGTCAATGATCAACAGCTTGAACGAAGGCGTATCGGCCAGCGCATCGAACTCAGGCTCGACGATAAATGGAATTTTGGACAGCTTCCCATAAGCGACGGCTTTATCATTGCTCTCCCGTACATACAGCTGATCGTTTATATAAGTTTGCAGATGCAGCTCATTTTCTTTGCAATAAGCGAAAATAGCGCGCGCAGCCGTCTGAGGCAAATACCGCTCATACAGCACTTCGCCGCCCAGCGCGGTTTTCACCAGCGCACCCTGATACGTGATCAGGGGTACGTTTAAGCCGAGCTGTGAGGCGATGTTATTAGCCGAAGCATACATGCGCCCGGTAGCGAGCGTCACCACGACATCCTTGGCTAGCGCATCCCTGAGCGCCTGCTTCGTTCCTTCCGTGACCTGGTTCTCGTCATTGACCAGCGTATCGTCAATATCGATCGCAATCATTTTATACATGCTGTCTCCACTCCCATGTCTCTAATTGCTTTCATTATATGCCTAGGCGGGGACGGATGGCAATCGCCGGCTGCTGAGGCGGCTGTGTGAGAGGAATGGCATCACATTAACTTTGGATGAAAAACAGCCTCGTAAAACTTGATGGATAGCTCCAAGTCGGTAACCGAGAAAAAGCAAATGATTCATGCTTCCGATGTTCACGGGCAGGTTCCTTTGCTATACTGGGATAAGTGTTTATTCGGCCATGGGCCGACAGAAACTAGCATATGGGGTGGTATGTAATGAAGGCTTACTTGGACCTGCTTCAAGATATATGGGATAACGGCGTGGAGAAAGAGGACCGCACCGGGACAGGGACGATTTCCGTATTCGGCCGTCAGCTACGAGTGGACTTGCAGCAGGGTTTTCCGCTGTTGACCACGAAGAAGCTGCATACGAGATCCATTGTGCATGAGCTGCTATGGTTTTTGAGCGGCAGCACCAATGTGAACTATTTACGTGAGAATGGTGTCACCATCTGGGACGAGTGGGCCGATGAAGAGGGCAATCTGGGTCGTGTATACGGTGCCCAGTGGCGGACCTGGCAGGGGCCGAACGGACAAGTTATCGACCAGATTACGAATGTGATCCGTCAAATCCGCACCAATCCTGACTCGCGGCGTCATCTGGTCAGCGCATGGAATCCGGCCGAGGTGGACTCCATGGCGCTTCCGCCTTGTCACTATGCATTTCAATTCTATGTAGCGAATGGGCGGCTGTCTTGTATGTTCCATATGCGGTCGGTCGATACGTTCCTGGGGCTGCCGTTCAATCTGGCCTCCTATGCGCTCTTGACCCATATGGTCGCTCAGCAGTGCGATCTGGAGCCAGGAGAGCTGATCTGGAGCGGCGGCGATGTGCATATCTATTCGAATCATAAGGAACAGGTGCAGCTTCAACTGACTCGGGAGCCGCATCCGCTGCCTGCATTATCGATCAAGCGCAAGCCGGAATCGATCTTCGGCTACAAGTTCGAGGACTTCGAATTCGTCGGCTACCAGTCGCATCCTGGCATCAAGGCACCGATCGCTATCTAAGAGGAGACGCTATGACTATATCCTATATACTCGCGATGGATGAAGCCCGGGGCATCGGGTATCACAATCAGCTGCCGTGGCATCTGCCCGCAGACTTGAAGTTTTTCAAGCGCACGACGATGGGGAAGACGATCCTGATGGGACGCAAAACGTATGATTCCATCGGCAAGCCGCTGCCTGGACGCCTGAATGTCGTCCTGACGCGGGACAGTGAATTTCACGCAGAGGGGTGCACCGTCATCAGCTCTGTGACGGAGGCGGCCCAGCTCTATGGGCGCGGCGGAGAGCGGGCGGACGAGGAATTATTCGTCATTGGAGGGGCTGAGGTATTCCGGCTGCTCCTGCCGTATGCGGACCGGCTGTACATCACGGAAATCCGGCATACGTTCCCGGCGGATACGTTTTTCCCGGAGCTTGAGCAGGGAGACTGGCGCGAGGTATCCCGGGAGACGGGCATACGTGATGAGAAAAATCCGTATGACTATGACTTCGTCTTGTACGAGCGGGCACGTCGGGGTTAGGCACGTCGCTTAGCCTCATAGCCTTGGGGCGCAGAAGTCTTCGCACTCCGCCTGAGCTGGCAAGAGGCTGCTGCTAGCCGAATTGGAAGCCCCGAGCGGTTCCGTTCCGGCACAAGGAATGAAACCGCTCGGATTCGCGCATCTTAATCTCGGAACCCCTAAACGGATCGAGAGGAAGATGCCCTATGACCGATGTGAAGCAACATCAGATGCCTCTGAAGCATGTTGTTGACAATGCGGAGAAGGCGATCCAGATCGCCAAGGATGCCGAGATGGCTGTCCAACACGCCCAGCTGGAGTCGAACCCGCACAAGCTCGCAGCCGCACTGGCGGAGCTGGAGGCGGCCCAGCATGCGCTAGGCAAAGCGGCAAGCCAGTTGGATGCGCAGGATCACGAGCATTACGGACAGGAGCTTGTGCAGGTCCAGGATCAACTGAATGAGGCCCAGCAAAGTCTGGATGTGACTGCTTCGAATACGCACCTGCCCAAGCAGGTTCGCTAAGCGGTAAAAGGGTGCGCCCCCCAGGGGAGACGCACCCTTTTTGCTGTTGAATAACGGAATGAACGAATTCCTGTATAGGCTTCTAACCATTGACTCCGGGTACTTCGTCTGCGTCCAACTAATTAGACCGCTTGCGTTAGCTGATGGAGCGTAATGAGCATGAGTGTGAGCACACCGCTGAACAGGGTGTATTTGATTGCTTTAACGGAAGAAGTCATAACAGCTCTCTCCTTTGCCGGTAGGTTGGGTTTACTTCTATTGTACCGCAAGCGGGAAGGCAGACGTGTTAAGGTTTGATGAACGCCGTCTGTTCCGGGCTTGTCGTCACAATCGGTGCAGGTTATTCGCGGCTCCGCATGGAGCGCAGCTCCCGGAGGGAATAAAAGGTTCCCCGCCAGTAGATGCCGCCCTGGCTCAGCGTCAGCAGGACGGAACGCAAGACGACATAGACGAGCAGCAGGATGGTAGCGGGCAGCGCGACAAGCTCGCGTCCGCCCTCTCCGGTGATGGAGCGGATCAGTAGCAGATAGACGATGAGCAGCAGCAGCGCTGAAGCGCCGAAGCCCCACGCCGCCCATCCGGGAGCCCACAGCCAGCCGACCAGCGGGAGGAAGAACAGCAGCAGTTGACCGAGGATGCCCAGCCCTGCCAGCCACAGCCGGTAGCCGAAGCCGGAGAACAGGTTCTTCTCCAGGCCGCGTATCGCCTCCGGCAAATTTTTATACCATTCGACTTCGATATGCGAGGCTCCAGAGGCCAGCCGCTGCCGCAGCCTGAGGCGCTTTACCCTGCGGCCCAGCTCCAAGTCATCGTCCGGTCGCATGGCGAAGTCCCGGTGCGTGCCGATCTTCTCATAGGCCTTGCGAGTCATCATATTGAAGGCTCCGACGCCCATCCCGTGCTCATGCTGGAGGTCGTCGTTGGACCGCCAGGGGCGGATGTACAAACATAACGTGAAGAAAAAATATTGAACGAAGGCCTTCAGCCAAAATCCGCGGGTTGTCATTCTCGGCGCAAGCGTCAGATGGTCCGCGCGTTCCTGCTGCAGATAGGCCACCGCATCGGACACGGCATCGGGTGCGAAGAGCACATCCGCATCCGTGAATAGCAGAATACTGCCTCTGGCCTGGGCGTACCCTTGGTAGAGCGCATGATTCTTGCCGATCCAGCCTGAGGGCAAGCTGGTGATGTGAATGATGCGGAGCGGAATGGCGATGCCGTCCCGGCTCTCCGACCAGTTCCTCAGCTCATCGAGCTTCGATCCGGTGGCGTCCTGCGAGCGGTCGTTGACCGCGATGATCTCCAGGCGCGGATAGGTCTGGTTCAACAGATGCTTGACCGTATCGGCGATGGTGGATTCTTCTTCCTTGGCTGCGATAATGACGGAAACCAAGGGATAATCAAACAGCGCCTGCTTCCGGGCCAATTCCTCCCTGGGATCGCCCGAGGGCGACATGCGCCGGATTAAGGTCTGTAAGGCCGTATTACCCGCAAAATGGGGCAGTGAAAACATCCAGCGCCGCGAGCGCAGCGTATCCCATAGCATAAATAGCCAGTAGCCAAGCGCGCACAGCGACAGGAGGCCGATCAGCTTCATGAGCGACACCTCAATCTGTTCCCGGGGTTTGTCCGCATTATAGCATGCTCCGCTCCGCTTCAACAAATGGTTGCCTCCTCCCTCGCACCTACAGTATGCTAACAGGTACATAAAGGGCCTGGACGGGCGCACTCCCGGCGTGCAGGCCTTCGAAAAAATTGCGCTAAGAGCAGGTGACAGATCATGGGGGAAGAAACGGTCCAGCCGTTGTTTCGAAAAAAGGTAAAAGCGGAGGAGCTGCCGGAATTTCTGCAGATGATCCGAGAGCAGGGTGCTACGGGAGAGGAGCTGCTATTCGTCTGCGTCGGCACGGACCGCTCGACAGGGGATGCGCTTGGCCCGCTAGTCGGCTCGCTCCTGGAGGAAGCCGGCTATCCGCAGGTGATCGGCACGCTGGCGCATCCGCTCGATGCGAGCAATCTGCGGGAGAGGCTGGATACCGTACCTGCGGGCCGGATCGTGCTGGCAGTCGATGCCTGTCTGGGTCAAAGCGCATCGCTGGGCTGCTATCAGGTATCCAATCGGCCGCTCGCCCCGGGCAGATCGGTCGGCAGGCAGCTGCCGCCAGTCGGGACGTATTCGATTGCGGCCATCGTGAATGTGGACCAGGGACAGAAATATGCGCTGCTGCAGAGCACCTCGCTGTATCTGGTCATGAATATGGCCAAGGAGATTGCCTCGTCCATCCGCAGCGTCTTTCCGCTGTCCTCCGTCCGTGGACAGGGCGAACAGGGGGGAGCCTCATGAGAGAATTAGGCGGAAGGGAAAGCGGACATGGCTATCAGCCGCGCGGGGGCCGGGCAGAGTGGAAGGACGTTCCGATGTCCCGTGTATACGGACTGTTCCGCTCTTACCGCTGGCCGCTAGCCGCCATCCTGGGGCTGGCGCTGCTGGGCGGGGTGATCGGCCTCGTGCCGCCGCTGGTCATGAAGGAGATCATCGACCATGCGCTGCCGGAGAAAGACCAGATGCAGCTATTGATCCTGGTGGCGCTGATGGTGCTGCTGCCGCTGGTCAGCGGGTTTCTCGGCGTCTGGCAGAACTACCAGAATACCAAAGTAGCCCAGGGGGTTATGCGGGATTTGCGGCAGTCGCTGTTCGCCAACCTGCAGCGGCAATCGATGGGTTTTTTCACAGATGCGAAGTCGGGTGAGATCATCCAGCGGCTGACGGGCGACGTCCAGGCAGTCCAATCCATTGTCTCGACACTGATCGTCTCTACGGTGACGCAATCCGTGATTGTCGTGACGAGCGTCTGTATTTTGTTCACCCTGGACTGGCAACTGGCGATTCTAGCGATCGTGATCCTGCCGATCTTCCTGCTCCCGGTCCGGCGCGTCTCTGCAGTCCGGAAGCGGCTGCGTCTCGAGACGCAGCGGGTGCGAGGGGAGATGTCCGCCAAGCTCGGGGAAATTTTCGGTGTATCGGGCGCTCTGCTGACCCGTATTTTCCAGCGTGAGCCAGCGCAGCAGCAGCAATTCGGCGAGATGAATGAGCGGGTGATGGACTTGGAGCTCCGCCTCAATCTTGTAGGCCGCTGGTTTGGGATGGTGATCGGGGTATTGGGTCCACTCGGCACGGCGCTCATCTACCTGTATGGAGGCTGGAAGGTGATCCAGGGAACGATGACCATCGGGAGCATCGTGGCCTTCGCGGCCTACCTTGGCATGCTGTACGGACCGGTGGGCACGCTGCTTAACCTGCGGGTGGAGCTCGGGACGGTGCTTGGCGTCTTCCAGCGGCTGTTCGAATACGAGGATCTCGTGCCGGAGATTGCGGACCGACCGGGCGCCCGTGAGCTGGGTGTTGCAACGGGGCATGTGGAGTACAGCCGCGTCGCGTATGCGTATCAGCCGGGGCAATACGCGCTGAGGGACGTCACGTTCACGGCGTATCCCGGTGAGGTTGTAGCCATCGTCGGGCCGAGCGGTGCCGGCAAGTCGACGCTGATCGGCATGCTGGCCCGGCTCTATGACCCGACGGAAGGCGCGGTCAAGGTGGATGGCGAGGATATCCGCGGCCTGACCGTAGAAAGCCTGCGATCGCAGATCGCCTTTGTTACGCAGGAGTCTTTCTTGTTCCATGATACGGTGCGGGAAAATCTGCTGTTTGCCCGGGCTGGGGCGTCTGCCGCCGAGCTGGAGGAAGCCTGTATGAAGGCCTACGTTCATGACGTGATCACATCGCTGCCGGAGGGCTACGATACGACGGTCGGTGAGCGGGGCCACCGGTTGTCCGGCGGCGAGCGGCAGCGGCTTGCGATCGCACGCGCCATTCTGAAGGACCCGCGGATTCTCATTCTTGACGAGGCGACCTCACATCTCGATTCGGAATCCGAAGCCTTCGTGCAAGCAGCGCTCGACAAGCTGATGGTCGGCCGCACGACACTGGTGATTGCCCACCGGCTGTCGACGATACTGGCCGCTGACCGGATTATTGTGCTGGAGGACGGCACAGTAGCCGAAGAGGGCCGGCATGAGGAGCTGCTGCAGGCGGGAGGCCTGTATGCACGGTTATTCCGCACACAGTTTGCCAAGGCGGAGAGTCATGCCTAGCGGATAGACTTGCGAAACAGCTCGGGCTAGCCTAACGTCAGGCTTCCGTAAATAAACCCCAAGAATGGCGGAGAGCTCCGCTGAATCTTGGGGTTACAGGCGTTTCCCGTCAGGCGACCAGCTTCAGACCGATGGCCGATCCCAGCACCAGGGTAATAAACAGAATACGCAGACCACTCTTAGGCTCACCGAAGAAGAACATGCCGACGAGCGCTCCGCCGGCAGCGCCGACTCCGGTCCAGATGGCATAAGCCGTACCCATCGGCAACGTTTGCATCGCCAGAGTCAACAGTGCGAAGCTTACCCCGAAACTGGCGATAAGCATCAGGAGAGAGGTTACCTTGCGGTCCCGGTTAAGTTTATTGATCATCGCGACGCCGAGAATTTCACAGAAGCCCGCGAGGATGAGCAGCACCCAGTTCATATCGTCTTCACTTCCTTAGCTTCAGGCTTATCCTTGGTCACCATCTTCAGTCCGATAACGCCGATTAGCAGAACGGCGATCAGGGCGAGCTTGGCGATGTTGAGCGGCTCCCCGAAGAACAAGACCTCCGAAAGCACAGTACCAGCCGTGCCTAGTCCGACAAATACGGCGTAGACCGTACCGACAGGCAGTGTGCTCGAAGCACGGATCATGCCGTAGAAGCTGATGATGATGGCAATAATCGTACCGGTCCAGGCCAGAGCGTTGTCGGCATGCTTGAGTCCGCTGACCCAAGCTACCTCGAACAAGGCCGAGATCACGACAAGAATCCATTGTTTATTCATGAACGTTCACCTTTTATGCCTGATTATGTTTAGGATGGCATATCCCTTTCCAGAAAATAAGCCAGACAGCGTCCAGTTTGGCTTTCCAGTCTTCGCGACGGTAATAATAATTTTGCAGGAAGAGTCCGTCCATCACGCAATAGAAGGAAGCCCGCAGATTATCCAGGGATTCCCGGCGGATCTGTTCTGAGCCCATCCCTTCCTCGAAAATCTTGTCCAGCGCCGTATGCATCACTTCCTCAGAACCTACGAACTGTGCGCGCAGCTGCTCCTCCAGCGCTGCAGGAGGGAACAGCATAGCCCGCTTCAAGAAGGTCACTTGTTCATGACCGAGCAGGTAGCTGTCACTGCCACCCTCAAGAATCGTTCGCAGCTTTTCCCAGACGGGAAGTCCATCGAGCTGTGAGATCAGCTCCTGCATGCGACGGTTATGCTCGGTGAGGCAATCCTTCATGACAGCGAGGAACAAGTCATCCTTGCTCTTAAAGTGTGCATAGATCGACGGGGTTTTAATCCCGACAGCGGCGGCGATTTCAGACAAAGGCGCTCCGTCATACCCGTTGCGGGTGAACAATTGAAGAGCAGCCTCCTTAATACGTTCAGAAGTCATCAGCAGCACTCCTTTTTTTGCTAACTAACGTTAATTAGGTAAGTGATAATAGTAGGTATCTTACCTGATTCCCATTGCTTTGTAAAGAGGCAGACAAGCTCAGGAAAAAGTTCACATTCCGGTTCGTCCGCATATATATAGGGTAATCTTTATCAAGCATCTCTCGGGAGCGTAAGGAAAGGAGCTAATGCGATGCAGCCTGTTCACCATAGGAATCTAAAGGATGAGAGCGGCCGGATTTATTGCTGCTTGCGAAATAAAGTCGTGAAGCTGGACGACCGGCAGGAGCATGAATTTTGCCGGGGGTGCAGCATGTTTGCAGGCGATGCGGAGGGACAGGGGGTCGATTGTGTTTGGGAAGATCTTCGTCCTGTGGCGTCTCCGTATGTGGTTCGTGATCCGGCCAAGGAGTGGCTCAGCAATCAGACGAGGCATATCTGGCCGCCGATCAATCATCTGTCTACTCTGATGGTTGTTCCCAACTGAATCCTGGCGCAGGGCAGGGGAACCGGAGACAATTGTCGAACTGAGAAAGGGAGAGGCTCGCTTCCGCTTATGGATGCGACCCCTCCCTTTTGTTCATCAGAACAAATCCCAGAGCTGCTTCCCGATCAGCAGCGTCGTCACAATAATAAACAGCGGCTTCACATAGGCGGCTCCCTTGCGGATGGCGAGCTGGGACCCTGTTAACGCGCCGAGGATCATCGCCGCTCCCATCGTCAGCCCGTAGCCGATATGCACGGAGCCGAGTAGGAGAAAGGCCGTCAGGCTGGCGATATTGCTGGCGAAGTTCAGTACCTTGGCATTTGCCGAAGCCCTCACGAAGTCATAGCCCATCAGCAGGAAGACGAAGAGCAGGAACGAACCGGTACCCGGTCCGAAGAAGCCGTCGTAGAAGCCAATGGTGAAGGCAGCCGTTCCCAATAGCGTTCGGGTGGCCAGCGTCATCGGCCGGAGCTGTCCTGTCCCGTCCCAGCTTTTCTTCAGCAGGGTGTAGATCAGAATGCCGAACAGCAGGGTGACGACGAGCGGACGCAGGAACGAGGAGGGCAGCAGATGAACCGTATACGTGCCGAGCGACGATCCGAGGAGGGCTAGCGGGAATAGGGAGAGCGCCATCCTCTTGTCGATCTTGCCTGATTTCAGAAAGGAAAGCATGCTGGTGAGTGAACTCAGGGTGCTCCCCAGCTTGTTCGTACCAAGGGCGACGCTGGGCGGAAGTCCAGCCAGTAGCAGAGCGGGGAGGGAAATCAATCCGCCTCCCCCGACAACGGAATCGATAAAGGCCGCGACGAAGCCGACGCCGAGCAGAAACAAAAGCATATCCAAAGCGGGCCATTCCATGATGTATATCTCCTTAACCGAAGGTCCAAAGCAATAGATTCAGTATAGGGAAAGGGCGTCTTTTGCACAATACGTTCCAGCGAAATAACGTGATGAACCAAGGGAGGCCATGGTGTGGAAAGAAAGACTCAGACTAGAACTGCGATCGTCGCGGGCGCAACCGGTTTGGTGGGGCGCGAGCTTGTCCGGCTGCTGCTTGCACATCCCTCGTATGCCCGGGTTGTCGCGCTGGTCCGTCGCGAATCGGGCAGATCCCACCCGAGGCTCATCGAGCACCGGATAGCTTTCGACCGGCTGGAAGCCGAGACGGACGGGCTGCTGGAGGGGGCGGACGTCTTCTGCGCGCTCGGCACGACGATCAAGAAAGCAGGCAGCCAGGAAGCGTTCAGACGCGTGGACTACGAGTATCCGCTGGCGCTAGGCAGGGCTGCCAAGCGTGACGGCGCTGCCAGGCTCCTGATCGTTTCGTCCATGGGGGCCGACTCCCGGTCCAAATTTTTCTACAGCAGGGTGAAGGGGGATATCGAACGGGACCTGACGGCTCTGAAGCTGCCTCATCTGGTCATTCTCCGTCCCTCCTTGCTGCTAGGGGAGCGTGAGGAGAAGCGTCCGGGCGAGCATGCAGCCGCTGCTTTGTACAGACCCCTCGGCGCGCTGATGGTCGGACCTCTGGCCAAATACAGGGCGATTCCCGCCAGTGCAGTGGCAGAAGCGATGCTGCGTGCCGCCGCTTCGGGCACGACTGCCGTGGAGGTGCTGGAATCCGACCGGATCGCCGCGCTTGCAGCGGCTTCCACGTAGACGCTGCCCTGGCAATGCGGAAGAGGCCGATGCAGCGTGCATCAGCCTCCGAACGATTCCCGGAACGCGCGGGATAAGGCTTCTTGTTCCACATCCCAGAGGGCCGCGATGTCGGCGCAGACATTCTCGTCGAACCAATCCGCCAGCAGCTTGCGGTTGCTGCCGTTCTCCGCAATGTAAGGAAGATTCGCCATCACCCTGCGGAAATATAGATCGTCCGCCCCGTCAATCTGCTCGGGGGGGACGTAGCGTCCGAGCTTCTTGCGTGCCCGGTACAGCTCGCGGCTGCAGGTACGGCGAATTTGCCGGGCCGATGGCAGCGGCTTCTGGTGCTTCATGTGATTTCCCGGATTCATGCGGCATCACCCACTCCTTCTCTCCCTATGCTATGCATGGGTCGGGTCGGGTGTACCGCGTGCGGGCGAATTCATGCCGGGCAGCGGAGCCAGGGAAATGGTGACTGATCCTATAGCCTCGAGCCGCCGGCTCATGCTGGCGGATCTGATGGATTGGCCTAGGAAGAAGGGGAGCAAGGCTGCTGAACCGCAGCCCTGCTCCCCTTTGTATGGAGTGCAGGTACAACAGGAGCTGGCGTTAACGACCGGTATCGGTCGCGGCAGCGCGGCGTGGCTTGGCTTCCAGCAGCACCGTTATCCCGTAGATGACCAGAAAGACAATCATGATACCAGCCGACATCCGGTACATCCAGGCATATCCGTTGCCTGCTGCGATGCTGCCAAGCAGCAGGGAGCCGAGGGCGATGCCCAGGTCAATCGAATTGTAGAACGCGGCATTGGCGGAGCCGCGACGCTCGGGACGCACGGACTTCACCATCCAAGCCTGCAGCGAGGGCTGCAGCATACCGTACCCACAGCCGTAGCACACGGCTGAGACGATCAGAGCAGCAAGCCCGTGCGTATAAGACAGGCAGACGAGTCCGATCATCACGAGCACGGCCGCAGGGGGCAGGACAGCGCGGTGGCCGCGGCTGTCGAACAGCTTGCCGGCGATGGGGCGCACGAGTATGACAGCCGCCGCATTGAACAGGAAGAACCAGCCGACATTGGACAGATGGGCTTCCTTGCCATACAGCGCGAGGAAGCTGATCAGGCCACCGTAGGTAATGGACAGCAGCATGCTCAGCAGGAACGGCATCAGCATATCCCGGCTGATCTGCCGCTTGCCGATGCGGCCGGTTACATCCTGTGGCGCCGGTATCGTCTGCGCAGGTGCAGGCGCACTTTGCGCGGCAGAGTTGGCCGCTGCCTCAGGCGTCAGAGCGTGCGCTGGACGCTTAGTCCGGATGCCCAGCACCAGAGGGACGATCAAGAGGCCGAGCACCGTTGCAACGGCGATCAAGGTGCCGAAGCCGTAGGCATCGAGCAGCCACAGCCCGATCAGCGGAGCCAGCGCCATGGAGAAGCCGGTAGACAAGCCGAAATATCCCATTCCCTCGCCGATCCGCTTCATCGGGATGATATCCGATACCATCGTACCGTAGGTCGTGCTGGCGACGCCGAAGCCGATTCCGTAGAGAAGGCGGATTCCCAGAAACAACAGGAAGGTGCCCGCCGCGTAGAAGCTCGATGTCGACAGTACGTAGAAGGCGAGCCCGAACAGCAGAATGGCTAGGCGCGGTCCGGTCTTCAGAAGGCGTCCTGCGAAGATCCGGGCGATGATGGCGGTCAGCGCAAATAAGCTGATGACCAGGCCGACATCGAACTGGTTGGCGCCGAATGCATCCGTCACGTAAGACGGCAAGGCCGGTGTAATCATCTGCAGATTCAGATATAGCAGCAGATTACTTAGTGTCAGCAGAATGAAATCCCGGGTCCATAGCCGGGGTTCGTCCGGAGAGGCTATGCGGTTCATGAGCGCCCGCCCCCTTCCAGCAGCGACTCAAGCCGGCTGTGCAGGCTTAATAGCGTTTGCCGGAGCTGATCCAGCTCGGAGCTGTCGATATCACCGAATATATCCTGTACAACCCCTTGCTCGATAGGGATCAGCAATTCCGTCTTGTTGCGGCCAGACGGCGTCAGAAAGACGAGAAAGGAGCGGCGGTCCGTAGGGCTCATCTCCTTGCGCACCAGCTCTTTGCGAATCAGCAGGTCCAGAATGCGGGCCGTCGTCGGCTGGTCCTTTACCGTACGTTCGGCTATTTCCTTTTGGCTGATCCCGTCCGTTTGGTACAGCCGGTGCAGCACGGAAAACTGCTCGGTGGTCATATCATGCTCCCTGAGCCGCATGGCGAACACATTGGACATCTTGCGGTACGTCTGGCCGATGATAAAGCCGATCGATAAAGAATTTAAGTCGGACTGCATAGGGCACCTCTGTTCTGCAATTTACTTGTTGCAACAATTATATGTGTAACAACCAATAAAGTAAATACCTTCTGTGCGTGGCGACGCGTAAAGAGGTTCTGATGTCTGGAAGGATGCCGCGTACTTGTCAGGATGCGGGCGGAACAGGCTTATGATAGAATAGAGTGGGCCTGGAAAGGTGATCCACTCCCACCAGACCTATCATTTTCGTAGGATCAATCAGAAGTCGAAAGGGAGAGACTGCGTATTTATGAGTGAGCTGCTGCATCAATGGATTCAAGCTGCGCTTCAGTTCATCGAAGGACTGGGCGTATGGGGCATCCTGATCGGACTTATGCTGGAAGTTATCCCTAGTGAAATCGTGCTGGCGTACGGCGGGTATCTCGTATCCCGCGGAGAAGTTTCGCTGATTGGAGCGATCGTATTCGGTACGATCGGCTGCCTGGCCCAGCAGTTGATTTTGTACGGACTGGGCCGGTACGGCGGACGGCCGGTACTCGACAAGTTCGGCAAATACCTGCATCTGAAGAAAAAACATCTGGATATTGCGGAAAATTGGTTTAACCGGTATGGACCGGTTATGGTGTTTCTGGCCCGTTTCGTGCCCGTGCTGCGCCAGGCGATCTCGATCCCTGCTGGTATGGCCAGGATGGGTCTGGGCACCTTCATGTTCTACACGACGCTCGGTACGATTCCTTGGGCGATTTTGTTCGTCTATCTGGGACGGACCCTCGGCAATAACTGGGAACAGATCGACGAGCTCGCAGGTCCTTATGTGAAGCCGCTGCTGTACGGAGCAGTGATCCTGGCTCTCTTGTATGTGCTGTGGAAATGGCTTATCCGCCGTTCGGCCCGGCGCCGGACACCGGCTGCGCCTGTGCAAGACCAACCGGCTGATACTCCCCGGTCTGGCGGACTCGGCGATACCCGAAGCGGCTTGGCCCAGCAGCTGAATTATATCGGCGGCGCTTATCGCGTGCTGCATGGCAAGCGCGTCAAGAGCAGCGGAAGCCCGCAGGTGATCGATCATCTCGTGATCGGTCCGAATGGAATTTTCCACATCAGCGTCAACCCCGCATCGGGCGAGATCCGTCTGGACGGACCGGGGTCCGCAACGGAAGATTCGGCTGGCGCCGATCTGACCGCTCCGTTGTACCGGCATGAATTTGTGCTGAAGGAGCTGCTCAGGGAGCATAAGCTCCGTGCCGATGTCGTCGGCATCGTCTGCTTCACGAATCCGGACAGCCGCCTGGTCGGCACTGCTAAGGCATTCGTCGCACTGGGAGCGGACCGGGTCGTATCCCATATCCAGAATCACCGGCCGACACGGACTTTGAGTCCGGCGGACGTAGCTTCCATCGAGCAGCTGATTTTGGAGAACAGCGAATAAGGGGTTCCCTTGAAAAGTGTTTCCGTTTCTTGACTGCAGCAAAAGGCAGGTTGGAGCGGGAGCGCTTTTTTTGGTACAATAAACCATAGTAAGCCAGTCTAAGGAGGATGAAACCGAGCATGAGTAAAAATTTGAGCAGCAAGCTGAATAAAGGATTGTCTCCTGAGCAATTCATTCAGGCGATGACTAAGAACCAAGATAAATTCAATGAGTGGTACGATGCCTTCACGTGGGCGAACGATGAGGACAAGGAGTTCTTCGAATCGCTGAACAACCGTGACGACCTGCGGTGCCTGATCTTGTCCGCTGACTGGTGCGGCGATGTCATCCGCAACGTACCGGTTGTGTTGCGCGCCCTGGAAATCTCGGGTATCCCGACAGAGCTGCTCATCAAGGAAGAGCATCCCGATGTGATGGAGCAGTTCCTGACCCTGGGCGGCGAGGCGATTCCTATCGTCATCTTCACCGACTTCAGCGGCTTCGTCCTGGGCCAATGGGGACCGCGCCCGGCTCATGTTCAGGCTGTCATGACCAAGTTCAAGCAGGAGAACCCGGACCGTGAAGCCACGGATTATCAGGACAACATCAAGGTTGCCCGTGAGGAAATGGGACGTCAGTACGGAGAAGGCACCGGCTATCAGGCTGTGATCGTCAAGGAACTTCGCGACCTGATCTCGACATTCTAAGCGATGACTGCCGAACTGCAACCTCTCAAAGTCGAAGTCTTTCAGCTGGGTCCGATCCAGACGAATGCCTATCTGCTGACCGTTCCGGGAGAGAAGAAGGCCGTCGTCATCGATCCTGGGATGAATCCGGGCCCGCTGATGAAGCGTGTAGCCGATCTGGAGGTCGAAGCGATTCTGCTGACGCATGCTCACTTCGATCATATGGGCGGCGTGGACGAGCTGCGCAAGGCCAAGGGCTGCCCGGTCTATCTGCATGACGCAGAGGCCGACTGGCTGACCGATCCGAAGCGTAACGGCTCGGCACGCTGGCCGGAGATCGGCGCCCTGATCACGACCGATCCGGCCGAGTTCGCACTGGACGACCGCCAGCAGCTGAAGCTGCTGGGACGCACGTTCCAGGTGATGCATACACCGGGCCATTCGCCGGGCAGCGTCAGCTTCCTGCACGGCAATCTGCTGTTTGGCGGCGACGTGCTGTTCCGCATGTCGGTCGGCCGGACGGACTTGCCGGGCGGCAACCAGCGGGATCTGATGGATTCGATCCACGGCAAGCTGTTCGAGCTGCCGGATGACACGGTCGTCTATTCGGGACACGGCCCGAAGACGACGATCGGATACGAGCGCGAGCATAATCCATACGTATAAGGAAGGCCCGGAGGGGACGAAGCGATTCGTCTGGCTCCGGGCTTTTTGTTGCTGCTATTCTGCCAGGGGCAGAAGCAGGGATGGGAGACTGCTGCATCCGGGACACCTGTCGCAGCAGGGCGGATGTCTATTTTCCGGGCATTCTGGGTGAATACCGTGTTCGGGCTAGGTACATCACCATAGACTGATGTTGTGTTCGATGTGATAACACAAGAAAAATTGGCCCGGAGCAAGCGGGCAGCGAACGACGGAAGCCGGACTAAAGCCTGGCTTTCGCACAACTCACGGAGGTGTCCATCTATGGAAAATGTTCAATCGATGATGCACGGCCCTAATATGCACATGCCCAATGTTTCTCCAGCCGTTTCTCCAGCTATGACGCAGCCCATGCCTGCTGCCCCGATCAATGTCCATGCCAGCTACGAAGAAATCAACATTTACGCGCCCAAGAAGCATCATCATCACCACCACCACATGCACCACATGCCTGTAGCGGTTTCTCCTGTTCATACAGGTCCCCGTATGAACGTTGCTAGCATTCTGGTGCTGTATATCCTGCTGGTCATTATTCTCCGCAGCTTCCCCCGCTGTTAACGGACCGGTCTAAGGCAGCACCAAGGTTTCCGTCCCGGTAAGCATAGCCGGCACGGCACCGAGCGGCCGGTCACAAGGCTCCCGTTCTGCCAGCTGCTCCGCGGCTGCGGGAGCCTTGCGAAAGGTACCAACATGTTGAAGGATTCACAGCAGCCTAGAACATATACATGGTTGTACATAGATTAACGGGTGTTGCAGAGCGAGTGGACGCATGGCTTGGGAGGACGCAAACTGAAGGGCAAGGAGATGACGGTAGCGATCACGGCAGGGGACGATGCGAGCGCCTACGAGGCAGGCGGTGTGCACCAGTATGCGCATAGCGAGCTGCTGCGGCCTTTTCAGACGACGGTTAATGGGGCAGGGATACGGTGCTGTACAAGCCCCTAAGTAATAAGTGGCAATCCATGAAGTCAGCGATGATCAGTGGGAGCAGTAGGCCAGCCCAATAAGCTGACTACATGCAGGAAAAGTCGCTATACATAAATTGGATATTGCAGAAAGTCGCCGTGATTCATCCGTGATGTTCGCTATCCGCTATCACCGCAAGCTCGCGGGGGATGGTCGTTTGACGATCCGGCTCTACGTTCCAATGCCATCCGCCGGGAGATATGAGTGCCAAGTTTTTATTGACGGAAGGTTGACAGCGGGAAAAAGTCGATCTATACTTTAAACAAATGTTTAATTAAAACAAACGTTTAATTAATTACTGCAAAAAAAAAGGAGAGATACCCATGCTTCATGCTTTACAAGCGTATTTAAAGAAGCCGGCCACTATTATTGGGATTATGCTGCTTCTAATGTTTCAAGTTATTTTCAGCATCATCTGGATGACGGGCTACAGTGGAATCAATGACAATACGAGCAAGCTGTCGATTGCAATCGTCAATGAAGACCAGGGAGCTGGTGCCAAGCTGAGCGAACAGCTCGCATCGTCCCTGCCGTTCCATATGGTCACGGGAATAAGTCTGGAGGAGGCGCAGGCGAGTCTGGACCGTCGCGAGGTGCAGATGGTGCTGCAGGTGCCTGCAGATTTCTCTAAGCAGCTCCAAAGCCAGGGGCAGCAGGCTGAGCTCCGCTACACGATCAATGAATCCAATCCGATGATGATCAAGAGCGTGATGCAGAGCGTCGCTGCTGGAATTACGGCATCTGTCGGCCATCAAGCTACGATTCAAGGTACGGAAGCGGTGCTGAAGCAAGCGAATGTGCCGGCGGCACAGGCTCAGGGTATCGCCCAAGGCGTCGTGGGTAAAGTCAAGTCGAACCTGACGTATACGAATCCGGTTCAAGGCATGAACAACCAGATGGTACCGATGATGATGGTACTTGCTTCGTTTGTCGGTGCCATGATTATGGGGATGAATCTTCAGCAGGCGACGGACATGATCGGGCCAGGTATCCCGAGATGGAGCAAGTTTGGCGCTCGCGTCGTCATTAACGTCAGCTCTGCGATCGTCGTCTCCCTGGTCGGATCGGCTCTGATCGCCGGGCTGGGGGGCCAGCATGCCGGAGGCTTTCTTTCCGTCTGGCTGTTCCAGGCATTATTCCTGCTAACCTTTATGTTCTTCGCTCAAATGTTCCTGATCGTCTTCGGCATGGCGGGGATGCTGTTCAATATGACGCTGCTGTCGCTGCAGCTGGTTACCTCCGGGGCCATGGTTCCGCGTGAGCTGCTGGGCGGCTTCTATCAAGGATTAAGTCCTTACCTGCCGGCGACCTATGCGGTAGACGGCTCGATGAATCTGCTGTTCGGAGGTCCGAGCGTTGCTTCTGACGTTCTCTCACTGACGGTGATTCTCGCAGCATCCGTTCTCGTCAGCCTGACTGCGACGGGACTTCGCAAGCAAGCGGCCCGTGCGGGAGCACCTGCCGCGGTTCCTGCCGGACCGAACATTCCTGCGAATTGAAACACATACCTTTTGTTCAAGGAAAGCCTGGCTTAGCGGAGGAGGCATCTCGTCTGCGCCGGGCTTTGGCCTTGCGGGAGACTTGCCTATCCGTGACCGAGCTTCCATAATAGGATGTACATGATCACGTGAGGAGATTAAACCATGGCTACATCTGATTCCGATATGAAGCTGCGCATTCTGACAGCGGCCAAGAAATTGTTTGCGCGGCAAGGCTATGACGGCACCAGTGTCAGACAAATCTGCGAGGAGGCCGGAGCGAATGTAGCGCTTGTCTCCTATTATTTCGGAGGCAAGGAAAATCTGCTGCGTGCGTTATTTGAACAGTTTTTTGCAGGCAATAAGATGAAGGATAATGAAGAGCTTCTGTCGAGACCTGTAGAGGGACTCGCGCTGCTCATCCGGGAAATTATCCTCTTCGGGCTGGAGGACGGGGAGATGGGCAACATCGTCAAGCAGGAGCTTGAGCGTAGTTCCCCGCGAACAGAGATTGTGCTCGTCTATGTGAGTCCGGTATGGAAAAAGATACGCGACCTGCTGCAGCAGGGCCGTGAGCAGGGCTTCTTCTCCTTCGATTCGCTGGACCATACGCTGACGTTTGTCATGGGCGCCGCGCTGTCGTTCAAGTGGCATACCGCCCGCAGCAGCCTGATGGAGGTAACAGACTACGACTCTGGAGTGACTGCTGATCATATCGTCAAGCTCGTCATGACTTCCTTGCGAGCACCCGGTACAAAAGCCTAAGCCAAACGGGCACGGGCGGCATACGCTATAGGAGCCTATAGCTTTGTGATGGAAGGTGAGCGCAGATGATGAGCAGGATTCCCGGTGTCATCCGGAATGTCAATGAAGGCCTCGATGAGCTGAGAGGAACCATGGACAAGGTAAACTCGCTCTTTCAGACGGCTGAGCAGATGTCCCCGGTGCTGATGCAGATCGCGCAGGTGGTTGCAGAGGTTCGGGAGCGAGCCAAGCCGGCAAGCCGCCCGCTTCGATTAAGCGAGGCATCCGGGCGCTCCAGCGGCGGACGCAGGACGCGTTCCCGCCGCTCTGCCGGACGGCGGCAAGCGCCAAGCAAGCGATGAAGCGGTGAGCCAGGCTATGCGGGACGTGAGAAGAGGCACAATGCTGCGTCAGGTAGAACCTGGCGGGAGAAAGCTGACCGAGCGACGGCCTGCGGGCTCGCAGCAGAACAGCGGTACCCGGAAGACCAAACAGGAGGAGGTAACGCCCGGCGAAAGCGCGCGGGATAGGCTTCCTCTTTTTGCTGTCCTGGAGCATACCTCTTGGGTACCGCCGGCATACTTTTTCTGACATGGATAAGCTTGGCAATCGCGGTACACAGGCTTATACTAAGTAGGGACTGGGCATCGTTGTCCGCCCTACATTTTCCTACATAAAGGAGCCGGTTTCCATGGCCTTAATGGAGTGTCACTTTTTTTCCGAAGCGCTTGGAATGTCTACCTCGATGAATGTTATTTTGCCGCAGCAAACCCGCAGCCAGATTGGCTTGGAGGGGAAGAGCAGCACAGACAAGCATCCGGTGCTGTTTCTGCTGCACGGACTGTCGGATGATCACACGATATGGCTGCGCCGCACATCGATCGAGCGCTATGTCGCTTCGCTGGGTCTGGCCGTTGTCATGCCGAATGTGAACCGCAGCTACTATCAGGATATGGCCTATGGCCTGGCTTATTGGACCTTTATCAGCGAGGAGCTGCCGGCGCTCGCCAGAAGCTTCTTCCCGTTGGCGGAGGAAAGGGAGAAGACGTTCGCCGCCGGGTTGTCCATGGGCGGTTATGGAGCGATGCGGCTTGGACTCAGTCATCCGGAGCAATTCGGTGCAGCGGCGAGCTTGTCCGGCGCGCTCGATGCAGTCCGTGTGGCACGTGAGCGTCTGAGTCCGGCAGAATCGTCGGCCATCTTCGGGCCTCTCGATGAGGTCGCAGGCAGCTCGCGGGATTTGCTTCACCTGCTGCAAGGCGTGGAGGCGTCTGAGGGACCGAAGCCGAAGCTGTATCAATGCTGCGGCACCGAAGATTTTCTGTATCAGGACAACCAGCGCTTCAGAGAAGCGGCGCAGGGGACCGGCCTGGATTACACGTACGAGGAGCATCCCGGCATTCATAATTGGGATTATTGGGATTTTACCATTCAGCAAGTGCTGAAATGGCTGCCCTTGGAACGCAAGGAATAGATGACTGTGACAGACCTCCGTTTTGCCTGATCGGCAGACGGAGGTTTTTTGTATGGTTTCCTCCGCCCGCGAAGGGGTACTAGGGCAAGTTAGTACTACGGAGCAGGCATCCCGCCAAGTTACAATAGATCCAGGTCATCCGGAGGAATCAGGATTGGAGGCTATGGCGATGAAAAAGGGAATCGTGCTGCTTCTGCTGGCGGCCATCTGTGTGTGGCAATATGTCAGTACCGGTAGCCCCGATCAGGACCCTTATCTGATCACCGACTACAGCAGGCTCCATCCGGTCAAGGTGGAGAAGGTAGCCATCGGCCGGGAGGAGGAGCAACTGGCCGCTCTGCTGCAGGAGGCCAGGGAGCGGAATCTGACCGTGTCCATCGCCGGTCAGCGTCACAGCCAAGGAGGGCATACGTACTACAAGGACGGTATCGTGCTGGACATGACCTCGTTTAACCGGATCCTGGCTTTGGACCCTATCGCCAAAACCATACGCGTGCAGGCCGGAGCGACCTGGAAGGAGATCCAGGACCGGATCAATCCATATGGCCTGTCCGTCAAGACGATGCAGTCGCAAAACATCTTCACCGTAGGCGGCTCCATCAGCATCAATGCGCACGGCCGGGATACCCGCAATGGGTCGATGATCAAGAGCGTGGAGTCGTTCCGGCTGCTGACGGCGAAGGGAGAGATTCTGGAGGTGAGCCGCGAGCAGCATGCGGAGTGGTTCCCCTATGTGCTTGGCGGCTATGGGTTATTCGGCATTATTCTCGATGTGACGCTGTCACTGACGGAGGACGAGGTCTATAGAACCGGCATGCAGCAGGTGCAGGTAAAGGATTATCCGGATTACTTCAAGAGGAGGGTACTTGGCGACCCGGATGTCCATATGCATCTTGCGCGGATCTCGGTAGCGCCGGAGAGCTTCCTGACCGATATGTACGCGATCAATTACAAAACGGACCGAGAGGTTCCCTTGCGGGAGAAGCAGACCTTGTCCGATCGGGAAGCCTGGGTGATCCCGGCCAAGCTGGCGTTCCAGCTTAATCGCTCCTCAGACTGGGGCAAGCAGTTGTTCTGGGGCTGGCAGGAGAAGTATTTCGCCGCGCAGCAGGGAGCCGTTATCAGCCGCAACAATGCGATGCGCTCGGAGTCAGCCTTTATGAATTACAATGCTCCGGGAAGCAATGATCTGCTGCAGGAATATTTCATTCCGCCGGACCAATTCGCCGAATTCGTTGACGGTCTTCGCAGTTTGCTGCTGGACGAGGAAATGAATCTGCTGAATATTACGGTCCGTTATGTGAACCGGGACGAGGAGGCGGTGCTGTCCTATGCGAAGGAAGACATGTTCGCACTGGTCTGCTTGTTCAACGTACCGCTGTCGGATACGGAGCAGCTCAAGTTCGGGCAGGGCATCCGGCGAGTTATCGACGAGGTGATCCGGCATCGGGGCTCGTATTATCTGCCCTATGCGGGCTATCCGAGCCTTGAGCAGTTCCAGACCGTGTACCCGATGCACCGGCAGTTCTTCGAACAGAAGGAACGGCTCGATCCGGAAGGGCGCTTCATGAATGCCTTCTACGACCAATACAAGGGGGAGTAAGTGATGAAGCTCCAATGGCTAATCCAGTCCCAAAGCATCGTGACGCTGGCGGCGGGTATGGTGTACCCCTATTACCTGCTGTTTCTCAAAAATCTGGGCAACAGCTATTCCAAATACGGCTTGGCCTTCGCTGTGTTCACGATCAGCTCGGCTGCGGTCTCCAGTTGGCTAGGCGCAAGGCTGGACCGCTACGGTCCCCGTATGCTGCTGGCCGGTTCTCTCGGCATGACGCTGGTCATGCTGGCTTTCCCATGGGTGCAGTCCTTCGCGCTTGTTCTGATCCTCCAGCTTATCATGGGCATATGCGCCGCGATGCAAAAAATGAGCGAGCGCTTGCTGCTCGCCGATTACACGGAGAAAGGCGACCGAGGAAGGACCATGGGAACGTATCATTTCTGGACCTCGGCGGCTTCCGGGTTCGCGGTGCTTCTCGGGGGCTTCCTGATCGACTGGTTAACGATCGATGCGCTGTTTTATACAAGCGCGTTGCTGTACGGGTTTAGTTCATGGAGGGTTTGGCGCTATGTTCAGGCTTCCCGCCTGACCGCCTGAAGGACTAGCCACATTTAGCAAAACTATCCGTTTTCAATCTGCCAAAGATGTGATAAAATAAATACGAACCTTTGTTCTTATTTTGTATGTGAAGTGATGAGATCCTACACCGTTTCGGGAGGTAGATACAGGCATGACCTATGACCGGTATTCAGAAATCGATGGAGTGATTGCCTATATTCATCAGAGCATCTCTGAACCGCATCTGCTTACCCGATTGGCCGGATATGCGGGCTATAGTCCGTATCACTTTACACGCATCTTCAAGGAAAGAACGGGCTTGTCCCCGCTTTATTATGTATCCTCGCTCCGCCTGCAGAAGGCGAAGGATCTGCTGCTGCGGACGCATCTGAGCATCCGTGATATCGGTCTGGAGATCGGGCAGCAAAGTCTGGGTACCTTCACGTCCAGGTTTACGGAGCGTGTCGGTGTCACGCCTTCCCAATTCCGCAATTCGGCTCAGCAGACAGATGATCACTTGCACTCCTTGAAAAATCTCAGCGATTGGCATGACCTGCATCCGGCTTCTCAGACATACGGTCGTGTAGAAGGGACCATTGAGGCAGAGGTTCCTTTCGCTGGCTTTATTTTGCTAGGCTTATTCGCCAAGCCGATTCCCGAAGGACTTCCACTATACGGAACACTGCTTTCTTCACTGGGGCATTTTTCTCTGACCGGTGTGAAGCCGGGCACGTATTATTTGATGGCGACCTCTGTGTCCTGGGGCATGCAGGCGATGGATATTCTGCTGCCGCAGACGACATTGCGTACCCGTTCCAAGTCACCGATCCACGTTAAGCCGTTCTCCGCCGTGCCTCATCAGCAGGTGATGCTGTATTTGCCGCGTCTGGACGATCCTCCGATTCTCATCTCTCTTCCTCTGCTGATGAACAATTTCCTGAGCCGGGTATCCCAGCGTCATACAACTAGAGTCCATTAGGCAGGGGAGAATTGAGCGTATATGAGGGATCACTCCCACAGACTAACTGAATGAACCCGGCCTGCTGCAGCGGCGGCCTCTTCGTCATGACCCAATCACGCGGGTAGAGATGATATAATAGGCTCAATCGATCATATATAAGGAAAGAGGAGCGCGCGATGATGAAAGCCCGGCGCATCCGGTACTATGAATTCGGCGAGCCGCAAGATGTCATCAAGGTGGAGCATGCCCTGCTGGAGCTGCCGGCCCCGGGAGAGCTGGTAGTCCGCATGCTGGCTAGCCCGATCAATCCTTCGGACTTGATCCCGATCCGCGGGTCTTACGCTCACCGGATCATGCTGCCTGCCACTCCGGGCTACGAGGGAGTCGGGGTCGTGGAGGAGGTAGGCTCCTCCGTGTCCAGGGAATGGCTCGGCAGACGGGTGCTTCCGCTCCGTGGAGAAGGAACCTGGCAGGAGTACGTAAAGGCTCCCGTGGAATGGGCCGTTCCCGTTCCCGCTGAGATAGACGATTATTCCGCCGCCCAATTGTATATTAACCCGATTACAGCCTGGGTGACGTGTACAGAGCTATTGAGGCTAGCCCGAAGCGGCAAGACACTGCTGGTCAATGCTTGCGGTTCTGCCATCGGCCGAATCTACGCCCAGCTCTCGCAGGTGCTCGGCTTTCGGCTGATCGCGGTGACCCGCAGCGGCCGGCACACGGCCGAGCTGCTCGGGCTTGGCGCGGAGCATGTTATCTGTACGCCTACCGGCTCTTTGTATGAGGCGGTGATGGATCTGACGAGAGGGCGCGGGGCGGATGCCGCCATTGATGCTGTGGGCGGTGCGTCTGGAGAGGAACTGGCTATGTGCGTGAGGACTGGCGGTATGTTCCTGACGATCGGCCTGCTGTCCGGCGAGCCTCTGAATTGGGCGTCGCTGCTGCAGCGAAATCCAGTTCACGCCAAGCTGTTCCATCTTCGTCACTGGAACAGTCAGATCGCCTCGCCGGCGTGGCATGCCACGTTCAGGCATATGATGGAGCTGACAGGCGAGGGCAGGCTTAGGCTTGATAGGCCGGAAGCCATCTATGAGCTGTCAGCCGTGCACGAGGCTGTCCGTACGGCAGCATCGGGTAGCGGGGGCAAGCGGATGCTGACGATGGGGGAACTGCTCCCCGGTCACACTTCGATCTAAGAACGGTACTTCAGATTTCCCACATCTGGAGGAACCGTTCTTTTTTGCATGCAGAGAGCCGAAAAAAACGTGTGAATTGGCTGAATGATCAACCCATTTTCAGATTTTGCCCATAGACGGCTTTTATTGTCAATACGGATCGAGCTTTTGATTATAGGCAAGGGAATAAATGTTGCTACATAATGGATCGTGATCGCTGGTACAGATTCCCATGCTTAGAGCATGGTGATGAAGGAGGGAGCCTGCAAATAAACGTATATGTAAACGCTAACAGAGACTATGTGAAAGAGAGGACAAGCAATCATGAGTAAAAGGATTCTTAGTCTAATGATGGCTCTCAGTATAGGCAGCGGGTCGTTGCTGTCTACGTCTGTCCCGGTGCGGGCCGTTGCTCAGGATGGAGTGCCGATCCTTCCGGCTCAGGATGTCACCGTCTATTCGGGAGGGTATTACATCCATTCGAACCTCATAGCCAATGAGTCGGCCAATTATCACAAGGCCGCCGGCGACGGCGGAGACACCGATCTTATGCGGGTAGGCCTGGATGCAGATGGCTCGGCGGCTTATACCTATGTGCAATACGATATTTCCGCACTGCCTGCCTTCGGCTTGAATACGGAAGCCGCTCTTCAATTCAGCGGAGCTTTTTCCAAACCGGCAAAAGTAAGCGTTTACGGGATTCATCCTATGCAAATAGCGGATCAATGGTCTGAGAACACCATGACATGGTTGAGCCAATTCCGGACACTTACGGACTCCATCGATACGATCGAGGTTACGGATCAGCCGGGGACACATCGGTTTAATGTGACGGACTTCGTAAAGGCGAAGCGGCAGGCTGGAGCTACAAGCATTGGCGTCATGATCAAAGCCGAGACGGCTACAGCGATCGAGCTTAGGGGTCATGAGACCTCGGAGAGCGCGGCTTCTGACCGCATTCCTGCATTGGTTATCCATCAGGGGCCGACCGGTCTGCACGTTCCGAAGCCGTATACGGCACCCGTTCCATTTACTTATGGCAAGAACATGCCGCCTCTCCATGATGCGATCGTCTATAATCCCGCCACTACAGGCAATACGGACGGTAACCGCAATTATCATGGAACCAACAATACGGCCACGATTGCCGACGGGATGACCGTTGAATTCAATAAAACGTATGCATATTTCAAATTCGATATCTCCAATCTGCCCGAGCCGGCGCAGATCGGTCAAACCTTATTCTCCGTGTGGGGACGGGATACGTCCAAGGCCACATCGGCGGCAGCGACGAATTATGTGCAGATTTTCGGCGCTGAGGATGGAGGGGAGTGGACCGAAACCGGCATTACCTGGAATAACAAGCCGAAGATGGGGACGACTCCTATAGCTGAAGTGCTGTATAAAGCGGCTAACGATTACCAGGACGCCGATATTACACAGTATGTGAAGCAGCGGAAGCAGCAAGGAGCCCAAACGATCACCCTCGTGATGGCTGCCAAGAGCAATGCTGGAGCCTTCTATCATAGGGGCAAGGATACGACGGCCGGCGGCCAATCGCCACCAAGATTGATGGTAGGAAACCCTGCGGATGCACCCGAGGATATGAAGCTGGGTGCTGACGGCCGAAGCCGTCTCTATCCGGAGGATTGGTATCCAGGCTTCAAGGATCAGAAGGGACGGTTCCTGCATGATTTCTCGTACACGGGCTATCACCGCGGAGAAATTCCACTCCCGGATACGAATGGGCTCCAGCGGATTGACGTGACCCAGGCGCCATATCTCGCTGATTCTACCGGAAACAGCGATTCGACAGCAGCAATCCAGCAAGCGATTTACGATGCCGGGGCCCAAGGCGGCGGTGTGGTCTATCTGCCTGCAGGTACGTATCAGGTTAGCGCGCAGCCGGGCAAGGACTTCTCCCTGTCCATCCCTTCCAGCAGCATCGTGCTCAAGGGCGCGGGCATGAACAAAACGTTCCTGTACAATGCCACAGAGAATATGAAGTCCAAGGATATCATCCGGGTCGGGGACGGCGACTGGAGGAAGACGGGCACCTCAACGAAACTGAGCAAATCCGTCACGGAGCCTACCGTCTTGCTGCCGGTGGAGGATGCGAGTTCTTTCGATGTGAACGACTACGTGCTGATCACCTTCGATACGACACCAGATTTCCTGAGTGAGCTGGGGATGCAGAACAAGTGGGCGTCCCGCCTCGGCAAGGTTGAGCAGCTCTTTTACCGCCAGATCGTAGGCGTGGACAAGGTCAATCGGACGATTACGCTCGATATTCCGACGCGCTACGCGCTCAAGCAGCGGGATAATATCACGATTACGAAGACGGACAAACCGGTATCCGAGGTCGGGCTGGAGGACTTCTCCATCGCCAACATCCAGAATTCCAAGAGCGGACTGGGCGAGGATGATTACAAGATCGTCGGAACCGCAGCCTATGAAGCGGATAACGCCAAGGCCGTGAATATGATCGCAGTTGCCGACAGCTGGATACGCAACGTGAATACGTACAAGCCGGCGGGCAATGCCAATTATCATATCCTGTCCAAGGGGATTATCCTGGACCGGACGAAAAATGTAACGGTCTCCAATGTCACGATGGAATATCCGCAGTACCGGGGTGCCAACGGCAACGGTTACCTGTACCAATTTATCGGCAATGACAACCTGATCGAGAACAGCAGGGCGATCGCGGCCAGACATAGCTTCACCTATGCGAACTTTTCGGCGAACGGAAATGTGCTGCATCAGGTCTATTCGGAGAACTCTTCGCTGCTCACAGACTTCCATATGTATCTCAGCATGGCGAATCTGATCGACAATATGACGCTGAACGGCGACGGGATCTCCGCAATCACGCGTGACTATGGTTCATCTGCGACAAACCGCCACGGCGTCGTCACCACGGAGAGCGTGTTCTGGAATACAACCGGGCAGAAGGCCCACAGCAGCAAGAACGGGATCATCATCGAGTCCGAGCAGTTCGGCAACGGGTATATTATCGGGACGAAGGGAGCGGTCACCGGCGTCAAGGTCGATATTACCGGTTCCATTCCTGAGGCGGATACGAGGCCGTTCGATATGGCAGAGGGCGTCGGCGAAGGCGACAGGCTGTCCCCGCAAAGCCTTTATACGGATCAGTTCTCGAGAAGAACGGAGGACATCGACCTGGGGCTGCAGTCTTTGCTGATCAACGGCTCGCCGGTCAACGGCATGCAGTTCCTGAAAACGAAATATGCGGTTACGCTGCCGTATGGAACCGTGCAAACGCCAGTCATTGAAGCGACGCCGTTCTCTGCGGGTGCTGCGGTGACAATCACGCAGCCGGCTGGCACGAGCGGAACGGGAATTATTAAGGTATCGCGCGGCGGCTCGGTGAAAGAATACCAGGTCGTGTTCCAGGTAGCGACAGCCCCGGTACTGCCGAAGAGCATCACGCTTGCCCCGGACAAATCCGTTCAAGGCTGGAGAGCAGCAGGGAATGCGATCAGCGCGGGCAGCCAGGGCAAGCTGAAGTCGTATCTCACGCTGGATAACGGCGAGGTATTGAATACTTCCGCAGTGGGCATTCCCGTTACGTACACGGTGAATAATGAAGAGGTCGGCCGTGTGGAAGGGAATGTGTTCCATGCGCTGAGGCCCGGCATTGTCAAAGTCACGGCAGAAAGCCGATGGAACGGAGCGACAGTCCGGGTAACGGAGAATTTTGAGGTCAAGGAACGTATGCCGGAGCCGGAGGGCATCTTCGCGGACGTCGTTCGGGTATCTGCCAGTGCGGATGACGGCAACCTGCCGATCAATACGATTGACCGGGACCCGGATTCCAGATGGTCCGCCGAAGGCTCGGGGCAATATCTGGTGCAGGAGCTGAGCAAGGCGCAATGGATCGATAAGATCAGCCTGCTGTTCTTCAGCGGCAACCTGCGTGCCTCCACCTTTGATGTGGAAGTATCTACAGACGGCATCCACTATGAGAAGGTGCTGACCCGTGCGGTGAGTACGAAGCCGAATCCTAATCAGCCGGAAACCTTTGCCTTCACACCGGTACAGGCCAAATTCGTGAAGTTTATCGGGTACGGCAATGAGTTGAACGGCTGGAACAGTATTATTGAAAGCTGGATTCATCTGGAGCAGGGCCGGGTGACGGGGATTTCCGTATCCGGAGCGGATGACGTTCATGTGATTAAGGAAGCTGGAGGCAAGCTGCAAATGAAAGCCGTGGCCGAGCCTGCGGGAGCTCCGCTCCCATCCGTAACGTGGTCTGTCTATGAAGCGGATGGCCGCACGGCAACGGATAAAGCGTGGATCAGCGGAGACGGATGGCTGACGGCGGTGAAGAACGGAGTCGTGCAGGTCACCGCTGCGGCCACGGACGGGAGCGGGCTGCAAGGAAGCGCGCTGATCACGATCAGCGGTCAGCCAGGCGAGCCGGTGTGGGCGCCTTACACGACGATCGGCGTGCCTGAATCGGTCTATGCCGGGAAGCCTCTCTCCGCGGCAATCGGCCTCAGACTTGTCACCGGCAGTGTGTATGCTGCTGTGTATGGGGTAGAACTGACACTTACTTATGATCCAAGTGTGGTGACGTATGTCTCAGCGCTGTCGCTGAAGCCGGGCTTTATCATCCAGTCCATCCAAGATGCTCCGGATAAGGGACAAGTCCGGATCGTGGCTGCCGCCGGGCAGGCGGGCGATGCTATAACATCGGACGGTGAACTTATCCAGATCCATTGGCAGGTCAAGCCGTTATCGCAGCCTGCCACCAGCCGGCTGGCGGTAGTTTCAGCTGCGTTGACCTACGAAGAGGGGCAGCACGTACAAGCGCTGGCTTCTACGGCGGAGTTCAAGGTGAACATCGCTTCTTCACCTGGCGGAACATCTGGCGGTAACGATGACAATGACTCGCCGTCCGGCTCTTCCAGCCCTGCGGCACCATCTGCACCTGCTCCACAGCAGTCGGCCAAGCGAGGTGAACCGGTCAAAGTGAACGTCGTTCTGAGCGAATCTGTCCAAGGCAAGACAGCTGACGGACGATCCTTGGTAACGGCGGAGCTGGCCGCCGATGCGCTGGAGAAAGCACTGCAGAGCTTGAAGGCGGAAGAAAAATCCGGAGAGGTCCGGCTGCTGGCTGAGCTGAAGGGACAAGAGGACGTAGGGCAGGTACGGGTATCTGCGCAGGCAATAGGAGCCATTCTGGAGCAGGCGCCGAAGTCGATTCTGACGATAGCCTATGATTCCGTGCGCTATGAGCTTCCATTGCAAGCCTTGAGGCTCATTGAGTTGGCCCGCGAACTGAATGCGGATCTCCAAGATGTTAAAATTTCTTTCCGCATCGGGAAGCTTGCTGGTCCGGAGCGGGAGAAGCTGGAGGCGCAGGCCAAGGAATCCGGAGCTAGGCTGCTGCATCCGGGAATCAGCTTCGAGGTGACGGCAGAAAGCGGCGGCAAGCAAGTGGTCGTGGATGATTTCGCAGGCGTCTACGCGCCTAGAACGATCGAACTGGCAGGCCGGGTCAGTGAACGTACGGCAGCAGCCGTCTGGTATGATCCTGCCACCGGGGACATAAATTACGTCCCGGCCAAGTTCCTTTACGCGGATGGCAAGACACGGGTGACGATCTACCGGACAGGCAACAGCCTGTATACCGTCGTCCAGGCGGACAAAGCCTTCTCCGATCTGGCTGGCCACTGGGCACAGGGAGCCGTTGAATCTCTGGCTTCCAAGTTCCTGGTCAAGGGCGTCTCGGATACAAGCTTTGCGCCGGATCAGGCCATTACACGTGCGGAGTTCTCCGCGCTATTGACCCGGGCTATCGGTTTGGCGCCCAAGGCGGCGGACGGGTATAAGGATGTAGCCGCATCGGACTGGTATGCATGCTATGTCGGCGCTGCATCGCGCGCAGGCATCGTGAACGGCTTCGAAGACGGCACGTTCAAGCCGGCCGAGCAGATCACACGCGAGCAGATGGCCGTGATGATCGTGCGGGCCTTGACGTTCACCGGCTACACGGCCGATCCACAGGCGGGCCGGGCAGCATTAAGCGGGTTCGCTGACGGAACGGCGGTCAGCGGATACGCTGGTGACGCTGTCGCCGCAGCGCTGCATGCCGGAATCATCGTCGGTGTGACCGATACGGAGCTGGCGCCGCAGAACCAGGCCAGCCGCGCAGAAGCGGCTGTCATGCTGGAGCGGGTGCTGGGCACCGTCATCTGGAAGTAGGAAAGCGGGCTGTTCGAAGAGAAAGAAACTCTTCGGACAGCCTGTTTTTTTATGAAAAAGAGGGTTGCCTCCCCGGGATGAGGATTCCTTCTGCTGAGGTCTAGAGCAGGCCGCGAACCCGCATTCCTGCAGGGTTTTCCCGATCTATCTCGCATGAATTGTCTATTCCATTTGCGAAATCATCAGTGGTTGCGCCGTGAAATCGCAACCCATTTTTGCATTTTGCTTATATCGAGCCCCCGCGAGTTCCCTTAGTCTTAGGGTACGAGATGCAGCGCAGGCTTCATCTCTACGATATCCACATATGGAGGGTCAGAGAATGAAGAAAATCCTAACTTCTGCGGTATCCGTCGTGATGATGGGAAGCTTGATCGCTTGTTCCTCACAGCCGCAAGGCACAACTTCGGGAACCAGCACGCCGGCCCCATCCGGCGAGACTACAGCTACGACATATCCGATCAAGACTGATAAGACGCTTACGTACTGGGGCGAGTTGAACGGCAACCTGACCGGTGTTAAAACCGCGCACAGCGAGGTGCCTTTCTTCCAAGAATGGCAGAAGAAAACCGGCGTTCCGCTCAAGTTCACAGCGCCTCCGGCCGGGCAAGTGAAGGAAGCGTTCAACGTATTGCTCGCCTCCGGAGACCTCCCGGACATGATTGAGTACAACTTCCTGAACGAATTCCCCGGCGGACCGGAAAAAGCGATCAAGGACGGCTATATTGTGAAGCTGAACGATCTGATCGATAAGCATGCGCCGAACCTGAAGAAATATTTGAAGGAGCATCCGGATGTCGACAAGCTGATCAAGACGGACAACGGCAGCTACTACGCATTCCCGTTCATCCGCGGTGACGAGTACCTGCAGGTGTTCCAAGGACCGATCATCCGCAAGGACTGGCTGGATGAGCTTGGACTGCCGGTGCCGGAGACGATCGACGATTGGACGGCAACGCTCAAGGCGTTCAAGGAGAAGAAGGGGGCTGCCGCTCCGCTGTCCTTCATCAGCAAGCCGCGCTTCTTCAACGAATCGTATAACGGGGCGTTCATGGGCGCTTACGGCGTGACCCGCAACTTCTATCTCGAAAACGACCAGATCAAGTTCGGCCCGGCCGAGAATGGCTTCAAGGATTACCTGAACCAGTTCCATCAATGGTATCAGGACGGACTGCTGGACAAGAACATTGCCACGACCGATACGAAGGCGCTTGATGGCAGCGTAGCTTCCGGCGGCACTGGAGCGAGCATCGGCAACGCGGGCGGCGGGATCGGCAAGTGGCAGCCGCTCGTACAGGCGAAGGACCCGAAAGCCCAGCTGGTTGCGGCTCCATATCCGGTGTTGAAGAAAGGCGATACGCCTAAGTTCGGTCAGAAGGCGTCCCCTTACGATACCGGCGGTATGGTCGCGATCTCGAGCAAGGCGAAGGACCCTGTACTGGCTGTCAAGCTGCTGGACTACGGCTACGGCGAAGAAGGCCATATGTTCTTCAACTTCGGAACCGAAGGCGTCAGCTACAAGAACGAGAACGGCTATCCGAAGTACACGGATCTGCTGCTGAAAAACCCGGATAAGCTGGCTCCGGCCCAAGCGATCTCGATGTACGCCCGCGGCAGCTACAACGGACCATTCGTTCAAGACAAGCGTTATGCCGAGCAATTCTTCGTCCTCCAGACGCAGCGCGACGCGGTCGACATCTGGAAGAAGACGGATGCCAAGAAGTACAGCCTGCCGCCGCTTACGCCGACGCCTGAAGAAAGCTCGGAATATGCGAAGATTATGACCGACATCAACACGCTGGTTGACGAGATGTCGCTGAAGATTGTTCTCGGCAACGACCCTGTCAGCTCGTTCGACAGCTATGTCGCCAAGATGAAGTCGCTTAAGCTCGACCGTGCGATTGAGATTCAAAAAGCCGCTTTGGACCGTTTCAACAAACGCTAAGTTGTACCCTGAATAACAGAGAGGGCCGCTTCGCCCTCTCTATCCATTGCTAGTAGAGGTGAGAGACAAGATGGCGAACGCTGGGCAGCTGGAACAAACCAAGACGGCCAAGGCCAAAACGGGCACAAACCGCTTCGTACGCGATTTCATGCTCAATAAATATTTGTACATCATGATGATTCCGGTGCTTGTGTATTATGCGATCTTCCATTATGCGCCGATGTACGGTGCGCTGATTGCCTTCAAGGAATACTCGCCGATGAAAGGGATTATCGGCAGCGATTGGGTTGGCTTCAAGCATTTTCAGGACTTTTTCGGCAGCTATTATTTCTGGCGTATTCTTAAGAACACGATTGTCATCAGCTTGTATTCCCTTATCTTTGAATTCCCGGCTCCGATTATTCTCGCTCTGCTGATCAACGAGGTTCGCAGCAAAGCGTTCAAACGTGTCACTCAGACGATTACGTATATGCCTTATTTTATTTCGCTTGTCGTGATCTGCGGGATTATTACCGACTTCACGAATGCGGGCGGACTGATCAACCAACTGTTCACGCTGCTGGGCTACGACGGACAGGCGATGCTGCAGAAGCCCGACCTGTTCCGTCCGATCTATATCCTCTCCGAGATCTGGCAGCGGATCGGCTGGGAGTCGATCATCTATATCGCCGCTCTGATGAGCATCGACCAGGAGCAGTATGAGGCCGCACGGATGGACGGGGCGAGCCGGTGGAAGCAGATCGTGCATATCACACTGCCCGGCATCCTGCCGACCATCGCGATTATGTTCATTCTGCGGATGGGCAGTCTGCTCAATGTCGGCTTCGAGAAGATCATCCTGCTGTACAACCCGGTCACCTACGAGACGGCGGACGTCATCTCCTCCTTCGTCTACCGGAAGGGCTTGCTGGAGTTCGGCTGGAGCTACAGCTCCGCGGTAGGTCTGTTCAACTCAGTCATCAATCTCATTCTTCTGATTACCGCGAATTACGCGAGCCGCAAGTTCAACGAAAGCAGCCTATGGTGAGGTGAAGGAAATGAAACGTGGTCCAGGCATCATGGAAAGACTGTTTGACGTCGCCGTATATACCGTCCTGTTATTTCTGGTCGTGGTGACGCTGTACCCCCTACTCTACGTAGTGCTGGCTTCCTTCAGCGACGCCGCACAGCTGGTATCCAACAAAGGTTTTTTGTATAAGCCGCTGGGCTTCAGCTTGGAAGCCTACAAGAGCGTGATGAATAACCCCGGCATTCTGGTCGGCTACCGCAACACGCTGTTCATTCTCGTCGCGGGCGTTTGCGTCAACCTCGTGATGACGGCGCTGGGTGCCTATGTACTGTCCCGGAAAAATGTGCTGTGGAACAAAGCATTCATGCTCATTATCGTGTTCACGATGTTTTTCCACGGCGGGTTGATTCCCCTGTACCTGATCGTCAAAAATGTAGGCCTGCTTGATTCGCTCTGGTCCACAATCATCCCGTTCGCCGTGGGTACGTTTAACCTGATCATTATGCGTACGGCGTTCATGGGCATACCGGACAGTCTGGAGGAATCCGCGAAGATCGATGGAGCCAACCACTTTACGATCCTGTTCCGGATTATAGTCCCGCTGTCCATGCCGGTCATCGCCGTTATGATTCTGTACTACGCGGTGGATAAGTGGAACGGCTGGTTCTATGCCTCCGTCTTCATCAAGAGCCGCGAGCTGTTCCCTCTGCAGCTGGTCCTTCGGGAGATTCTGATCTCCAACTCGACGGACGGCATGTCGGCCGGAGCCGATGCAGGCGACCGTTTCCAGATCGCGGAGACGATCAAATACGCGACGATCGTAGTGGCCACGGTGCCGGTGCTATGCATCTATCCGTTTGTCCAACGCTTCTTCGTCAAAGGAGTTATGGTCGGTTCCCTGAAGGGTTAAGGGGAGAAAACTCCTCTTAACCGGCTCTAGTCGATCTTTTGTCAATCGAATTCCACGTTTTGTACATTCCTCCCCTGGCTTTCATTGATATAATAAGGGTATCCGTTATCAGTGGGAGGAGAGCCCTTGAAGCTCCGATTTCTTTGGCAAAAGCGAAAAAGCATTATATTTACGTGGCTAATCTCCTATAGCGCCGTTTTATTTATTCCGATGATCATGAGTATGATCGTCTATTCGCAGTCCAGCGAAGCGCTGAAAAGCGAAATTCACCGGGCCAATGATTCTCTGCTGAAGCAGGTACGGTATTCTATAGATACCCAGATCGATTTAATGAAACGGCTGAACATGGAGATCACCTGGAATACGAAGCTCCAGTCTCTGATGTACTCCACCAAGCCGTCTAGCGAAGCCCAATTCCTCGCCTACCAGCTTGCGAAGGAGTTTCGCATGTATCAAACCTCCTATGCAACGATCGATGAATTTTATGTGACCTGGGATCAGGAATCGTCTGTTTTGAGGCCGGGAAATATCAGGGATAGAGAGACGGCCTTTGACACGATTCATCGCACGGGAGCTTTGCGCTACGAGCAGTGGCTGGATATGATCAATCATGCGCCGAACAATGCTTTCCTGCTTCTGCCGCATGCGGATTCAGCCAGTCCCCAGACCTCGATCGCTTACATCACGCATCTGCCCAAGGATCTGAACGGCAAGCAGACCGGCACGGTCGTTGTTATGGCAGATCTAGAGCGCTTTCAAAAGGCGATGGAGAGCGTATCGTGGTTCAATGGGGGTCAACTGTTAATTCTTAATCATGACAATCAGGTTCTTATGTCCAACGTGCCTGTGACGGGCGATGAAAACCTCATGCTGGAGCAACTGCTGGATGGGGATCACGTGATGGTGACGTCATCAGGGAACGGGGATTCGGAGCTTTTTTATATTCAGTCCGCCGTATCGGACTTGAAGTATGTATTACGTATACCCAGCAATATGTACTGGCAGAAGGCGGAATATGTACGCAAATTCACGTATGTCAGCATTCTAATCAGCCTAATGGGGGCTTTGGTATTAACCTGGTTTTTTCTGCGGCGCAACTATTCGCCGATCCAGCAGCTGGTTCAGTCGCTCTCTGACAAAAACTCAAGTGAGGAACGCACTGACTGGAACGAGCTGCACTTCATTCAGAAGGCGATTTTCAATACCCGGAGCGAGAAGGAGCAAATTGCGCTGCAGCTGAAATCTCATCACAACGTGCTGCGCTCCAATATGCTTAGCCGTCTGCTCAAGGGAAGACTGGATACCTTAATTTCTTATGAAGAGGCATTCAAGTCCTTCCATATTGAATTGAAATCAGATCAATTCGCCGTTATTCTGTTTGCCGTGGAGAATCATGAGAGCCTGTACTCCAATTTGCCCGGGATGGATATGAACGAGCGGCGCAAGATGATCCCGTTCATCATTACCAACGTTGTCGAGGAGCTGGTCGGGCAGCGCGGTCATGCCGGTTACGTCGCCGAGATGGACGATATGCTGGCTTGCCTGGTAAATTTCACCGAGACGGAGGATGCGGACCTCAAAGAAGATCTTGGCTGGATCGCGGCCGAGGCCCAGCGCTTCCTGACCCGGTTCCGCATGGATCTGACCGTATCGATCGGAGGCATCCACTCCACGCTATCAGGAGCAGCCGAAGCTTATCAAGAAGCCATCGATGCGATGGAGTATAGGATGGTCGTCGGCAAGAGAGAGATCATTACCTACGACGATATCCGCATGGATACGGCGGATACACTCCAGCTTGGCTACTACTATCCGCTACAGGTCGAGCAGCAGATCATCAATCTGATCAAGGCCGGCGATTTCGACCGGGCATCGGCATTTATGAACGAAATTATCGAGCGGAATACGAACAAGCCGTTCGTGTCCCTCACGCTGGCCAAGTGCCTGATCTTCAACCTCGTCGGCACGATGGTGAAGGCGATGAACGAGCTGGGCGACGGCGACAGCAGTATTCTGGGGGATAATCCGCTCTGGATGGACAAAATCCTCGCCTGCGATACGCTCCAGGAGATGCAGCATGAGCTGCTGACCTTGCTCAAGGAGGTATGTGCGTTCGCCGCGGCCAAGGCCGAGTCCAATCAGTCCAAAGAACGGGCCGAGACATTGCGCAATCTGACAGCGAAGGTAATCAAGCATATCGAGGAGCATTACCATGACCCGAACCTGAATGTCAATACGATCGGTGAGCGCTTCGAGCTCAAGGGCAGCTACGTCTCGAAGCTGTTCAAGGAGCAGACGGGCGAGGGGCTGCTGGACTACATCACGAAGTTCCGGATCCGGCAAGCTAAGCTGATGATGGCCAACAAACAGGACTCGATCTCGGACATTTCCAAGGTTGTAGGATATAATGAGGTCGCTACCTTCATCCGGGTATTTAAGAAGTATGAGGGCATTACCCCGGGCAAGTTCAAGGAAATGAACTGAGAGGCTGCAGGATAGACGATACGGGGGGTCATAGGATGCGTACAGCCAAAAGGTATGCGTGGACCGTACTGTCCATGATGATAGGAATGAATGCATTGAGCGCCTGCTCGGCTCCGCCGGAGAAGGCTGAGGAAGCACAGAAGTCCGCCGGTAAGTCATTGTCGTATTGGGCGGAGCTTAATGGCAATGCGGGCAGTGTAAGGCCTAGCTTTCAGGATGTTCCCTTTTTCCAGGAGTGGCAGAAGCGAACCGGTGTGCAGCTGAAGTTTATTCAGCCTCCTGCCAATCAGGCCAAGGAAGCGCTCAATGTGCTGCTGGCGTCTGGGGATCTGCCGGATATGATCGAATACGAGTGGAATCAGTTCCCCGGAGGGGCAGTGAAGGCCATCAAGGACGGCTACATTATGCGTCTGAATGAATTGATAGACCAGCATGCGCCCAATTTGAAGAAATATTTGAGCGAGCATCCCGACATCGACAAGCAGATCAAAACCGATGACGGCAGCTACTACGTGTTCCCTTTCATACGCGGAGACGATCTGCTCCGTACGTATCAGGGGCCGATTATCCGCAAGGACTGGCTGGATGAGCTCGGTCTGCCGATGCCGTCGACGATTGATGAGTGGTATACAGTACTCAAGGCGTTTAAGGAGAAGAAGGGAGCTGAAGCTCCACTAACGTTCCTCGGTGTTCCCCATACGCTGTTCGGTGTGGAGGGGGGCGGGTTTGTCGGCGCCTTCGGGGTGAAGAAGGGCTTTTATCTGGATCAGGGTCGGGTCAAGTTCGGTGCGGCTGAGGAGGGCTACCGCCAGTTTCTGATGACGTTCCGCAAGTGGTATGCCGAAGGGCTCATCGATAAAAATATCGCGACCGTCGACACGAAAACGATGGATGCCAATATGATATCGGGCCGCAGCGGAGCTACGATCTGGAACGCAGGTGCAGGCATCGGCAAGTGGCAGCCGCTCGTGCAGGAGCACGACAAAAAAGCGCTGTTTGAGGGTGCGCCCTATCCGGTGTTAAACAAGGGAGAGCGGCCCAAGTTCGGCCAGCGGAGCTATGCTTATGAAGGGACAGGCGGGGTGGCCGTCTCCAGCAAGAGTAAAAACGTGGTGGAAGCCGTTCGTCTGCTCGATTACGGCTACAGCCCCGAGGGGCATATGCTGTTTAACTTCGGTGTGGAAGGGACCAGCTACCAGATGGTGGACGGGTATCCGAAGTATACGGATCTGATTCTGAAGAACCCGGATAAGCTCGCCCCGGCGCAGGCGATCGCGATGTACAGCCGGGCCAGCTATTTCGGCCCGTTCGTACAAGATATCCGCTACATGGAGCAGTTCTACACGCTCCCTCAGCAGAAGAAAGCGATCAAGACATGGGGAGAGACGGATGCGGATCAGAATATGATGCCGCAGGTTCCGCGAACGGAGCTGGAGAACGCTGAGCTATCCTCGATCATGAATGATGTCACGACGCTGGTCGATGAGATGTCCTTGAAGCTCATACTCGGCGTGGAGCCTGAGTCGGCCTTCGACACCTATGTCAGCCAGTTGAAGGCGCTGAGAATCGACCGGGCGATCGAGATTCAGCAGCAATCGCTGGAGCGAGACCGCAGGCGGTGAATACGTGCTCAGCATGGTAAGAGAAGCTTCTTTTGTCGGCAATGGCTGACAAGGGGGCTTCTTTGCTATTTCCGAAGTCGATGGAGCAGGCAGTGAGGGAAGTGTTTTCTAACTGGACTTGGTTGGAGACGTCGTCTATACTACGAACAGTAAAAAATTCTATTTATGTAATCCGGAAGGGTGTGAGAGAGGATGGGCTTGAACAACATATGGGGTGCAGCCGCCGGTCTCCTTGTAGTGGCCTTATTTGGCCTTGCCGTCTATGCAGATTACGATGCTGGTCGCAAAGCTTCACTGTCTAAACAATTAACGGTATTAGAAGCTTTGTTTGCCGAGGAGCGGCAGAAGCTTGAGGGCATGCCGGGCCGAACAGAGGAAGAAGCGGAGGCGACCGTCATCCAGGGACGAAAGGTCAAGAAAAGCGGTGCGGAGTACATGGAAATCATGAAAAAGCTGGACCCCGACAATAAAGCCCAATTCCAGAACCAGTTGTATTCGTATATTGGAGCGATGATGGACGGAGTTGGCGAACTGCGGGAACGCGCAGAGCGAGAGCATGACCCGGCCTATGCCAAGCAAGCGGAGAAGCTGAAGCAGAAAATCGCCTACTATAAGCAAGCCCATGGGCTTTACCTCAAGGGAGAAAGGTCGGTGCGTCAGCTTCGCAAGGAGCTGGACCTCCCGGCCTATTAAAATGAAGCGGCCGCCTAGCCCCTATTCGTTACGTTGGCAGGGTGCCAGGCGACCGCGTGGACGAACAACAAGGATGGCTCGCTTTAGCAGCCATTGGTGCCCATGTTTGGACACTTGCTGCTTCAGGAGGTGCTCCGCCGCCGATTCTTCTCTCGCTTAAGCAGGTAGAGAAAGTACGGCGCGCCGATAATCGCCGCCATGATGCCGACCGGAACCTCCCGCGGGATGATCAGGATGCGGCCCAGGCAGTCGCCGAGCAGCATCAGATCGGCACCGAGCAAGGCAGCCAGCGGCATCAGCCACTGATGGCGGCCGCCGACCAGGCTGCGTGCCATATGAGGCGCGATCAGGCCGACGAAGCCAATCGCGCCGACGGCCGATACCGATATGCCCGCGAGTGTGACAGCCAGCAGCAGAAGCCAGAAGCGTTCGCGCAGCAGACGCAGGCCCAGAGAGGCACTAGTTTCATCGCCGAGCTGAAAGACATTCAGCTTCCGAAAGCTGCCCCAGGCTAGCGGGAGCAGCACCACGATCCATGGCAGCAGAGCATAGACCTCCCGCCACGCCCGGTTCCACAAGCTGCCTGACAGCCACAGCAGCGCCATATTGATATTCGTCGGATGCGTGACGACCAGGTACTGGGTTCCCGCCTGGAAGACGGCACCGAGCGCGACGCCGACGAGCGCTAGCGAGGCAGGAGACAAGGTCAGCCTGCGGCTAAGCAGCATTAGCAGGAAGAAGGTAGCTACGGCTCCTGCGAAAGCGGCCACTGGCAGGACATAGGCCGGCGACTTGGGGAACAAGAAAATCGCCGTGGCCGCGGCAAATCCGGCTCCCTTGGTGATCCCGATGACATCGGGGCTAGCCAGAGGGTTGCGTATGACGCTTTGCAGAATCACACCCGAGGCAGCCAGGCCGAAGCCTGCCAGAATGCCTACGATAATCCGCGACAGACGCACCTCGTGTACGATGAAGTACGATTTGCTCGCGGGGTCCGTTAATCCGGCGGCCACCTCGTTGAAGGAAAGCGGCACAGTCCCGAGACGCAGAGACAAGATGATCAGAACGATCAGAGCCAGACAGGCGGCGCCAACAAAAACCGCTTTCTTCATGCGCGATTCCTCCTGTTCCTGCGGGCCAGGTAGATGAAGAAGGGCGCGCCGATAGCTGAAGTCACGATGCCAACCGGGGATTCGAACGGGAAGGCTACCATCCGGCTGAACAAATCCGCATACACGAGCAGCACTCCACCGAGCAGGCCGGTTAGCGGGACAAGCACCGGCAGGTGCTGCCCGACCAGTGCGCGTGCGATATGAGGGACGATCAGGCAGATGAAGCCGATCGGTCCGCAGACGGCGACGGAAGCTCCGGCGAGGAGGATGACGAGCAGCAGGGCAGCTCCCCGAACGATCGTCACCCGCTGGCCGAGTCCGGCGGCGATCTCATCGTCCATGAGCAGCAGCCGGAACGAGGGCAGCATAAGCCCAAGCATGGCAACGCCGCCGATAAAGAACGGCAGCAGCATGCGCACTTCCGGCCAGCCGGCTTGGTTCACGGAGCCCACTAGCCAGAAGATCATGCTTTCCGTCGAATACTGGTTTAAGATAATGAAACCTTCCGTTAACGAAGACAGCAGGAAGTGAATCGTGATGCCAGCCAGAGCCAGACGGACATGCTGGCCGGGGCCGCTGCCCGAAGACAAGGACCAGACCAGCAGAGCCCCTGCGGTCCCGCCGGCGAAAGCCAGCAGCATGGTACCGATCAGCGACAAGCCTGATGCAAAGACGAGACCGGCTACGACGGCCAGCGAGGCTCCCGCATTAATCCCGAATATATGGGGGGAGGCGAGCGGGTTTTTCGTCGCGAGCTGCGTGAGCAGACCGGCCAGCGCCAATGCGATGCCGACCAGGCAGGCGGTCAGCGTGCGAGGCAGGCGAAGCGTCTGGATGTAGAGATGGACCTTATCATGCTCACGGTAGGTGAGTGCATCGAATACGGCAGACCACGAGACCTGCGCCTGTCCGAACTTGACGCTCCAGAGCAAGCCGGCAGCGAGCAGCAGCCCGGATATGCAAAAAAGGAAGAGCAGATACCCAAATCGGCTCTGCTTCTCCTGTAAATGGAGGGAGTTCATGGTACTTATTCTCCCAGCTGCTTCACGATGTCTTCAGCAATTTTCTCCGAGCCGAGCATACCGCGCGACAGCGACCAGTCGCGGCGTTCGACCGTGAATACCTTTTTGTTCGCGACCGCATCGATTTTGTTCCAGAGCGGATTCTTTTCCCACTCGTTCACGATCGTTGTTTTTTCCGTTGGCATGAGGAACAGCGCCTGCGGATTTGTTTCGACCAGCTGCTCCAATGTCAGCTGCGGATAAGCGGCATTATTTTTCAATGGGTCTGTGAAGCCCAGCATGTGGACCATCGATCCGCTGTAGGAATGATCCGAATGCCCGAAGAAGCCCTTAGGATTGACCACAGCCGGAAGCACCGTCAGCTTGGCATTCTTGATTTTTTGCTTAGCCTGCTCCATTTTGGCCTCATGCTCTTTCAGTCTCTTCTGTCCCTCAGCCTCTTTGCCTACCGCTTTGGCCGTGATGATATAGTTCTTGAGCATCTGCTCATAGTCGGCCTGGAAGTCGTTCAGCACCAGGATCGGAGCGACCGATTTCAACTGTGTCAATGCGTTCTTATGCTTGTTGATATCCACGATGATCAGATCGGGCTTGAGCGAGCTGATCAGCTCGATATTCGGCTCATAGCGGGAGCCTACGGACGTGTAAGTTTTCAATTGGCTTTTCACCGAATCCATGAACAAGTCGGGCGTGCCGTCATCGGCGATGCCAACTGGCTGTACACCCAGCGTGACCAGCATGTCCGTAAAGCTGAAATCCATCGTGACGATCCGCTCCGGTTTTTTTGGCAGCGTGACCGTGCCTTGAGCGTCTTCTACAGTAATCTTCGCATCCGTTGCCGCAGGTGCGGCAGGCGCCGGGCTCGTTTGAGGGGCTGCGGATTGGCTGGCAGGGCTCTGACCGCAAGCGGCAAGCGCAAGCACGAACACCAATAGGATGGAGAGACGGAGTGTACGGTTGATCCAAAGCTGCATAATGACTTCCTCCTGATAATGATAATTGTTCTCAAATCATTGTAGCTAGAGGAACGCATTAAGACCATATCCAATCTTATGATCGGACATGTTATATTTTTAGATTTCGGATATGCCCTTCAGATACTCGGTGGGAGAGCACCCGACTTCCTTCTTGAAGATCCGGCTGAAATGAAAGTAATCGGAGAAGCCGGTTTGCTGGGCGATTTCTTTGGCCGGCAGATGGGTTTGCAGAAACAGCTGCTTCGCTTTCTCGATCCGGATACTGCGCAAGTAGTGGATCATCGTCGTTCCCGTATGTTTCTTGAACAGCACGGTAAAATGCCCTGCGCTCATCCCGGCCCGCTGGGCGAGCATGGGAAGCGTCAGCTTCAGCATATAGTGTTCCTGGATATAGGAAAGGGTATCCTCCATAGAAGCGAAGGTGTTTTTCTTATCTTGAGTCATATGGGTCTCATACATGAAGATAAAGAGAATCCGTTCCAGAATAAACCGTTTCCGGAAACTCTGGGCGGCCTGCTCTTCTTCCGTATCGGGATGGATGTCCTGAAGCGTACGGGTGAGCTCATCAAGCATATAGATGATTTTGACCTCGCTAAGCGTACGCAGCGGACCGGATAGCGTCCAGGGGCTGTGCTCTGGGAATACACCGTAAGTAATGATCACATATTCCGCTTCTTTCGTCCGGGGAACCTGGATGGCGAAAGGTCCGCTCGACGGATGGCAGGCGTAGCCTTGGGAGATGACCACGGGCGCCTGGTCCTTGGGTGTAATCGTAACATGGCCCCTCAGAACCATGATTAATATGTGGTTCTCTCCGGAGCTGTCCAGAGTTTGCGAGTGGCTGCTGGTGGAGACTTGATCCAGCATGGGAATCATCGTGACGAGCTCTTGAAATGGCATAATGCGGTACAGCCCTTTCCTCGGGTTAAAGTTGCCTATGGGTTGATATTGACATAGCTTCGGACTTGAGGCAAGGTCATGGCTTTCCAGCGTGAGGGAGACGGGAGTGGTCTTGGCCGGCCCGGAGTGAATGAAGGGTTGAAACGTCAAAAAATCCGGCGCTAGGCCGGATTTTTTGGACAACATGGGGCAATCGTTATGAGCGGATAGCTATGGCTGCCGGTTTACTTGCCGACTGTTTTGTTGTATTGTCCGATCTTATTGCTAATTTCATTGGCTGCGCCTTCCAATGCTTCCTTCGGCTGCTTCTTGTTGTTCAGTGCTTCTTCGATGGCTGTTTCCGTCAATTGGCGTGCTTCAGGGAATACGCCCATGACAGCGCCTTGGGTAGCCAGATTGGCTTTTGTCGAGTGAAGCTGATCGACAGCTGTCTTGAACTGCGGATATTTGGTCATGTTGTCTTTAACCAGTTGCTCATCATAGGCTTTCTTAGTGATCGGGAAGTAGCCCGTATTCACATGCCAGTAAGCTTGCTGCTTGGAATCGGCCAGGAACTTGATGAACTCCCATGCGCCTTGCTGTTCAGCTTCAGAACGGTTGTTCAGAACGTACAGGCTGGCACCGCCGACGATTACGCCGCCGTCTTTGGCATCGGCCGGCTTAGGCAGGAAGCCTGTACCGACATCGAACTTGCCCTCGACCGAGCTGACGATCCCGCGCAGCGAAGCCGTCGAATCCAGTGTCATGGCGACTTGACCGGCAGCAAATGCTTTTTTCGTGTCGTCCGTCTTGCGGCCCAGGTTCACCAGACTCTTGTCGTCAACCAGTTGCTTCCACCACGTCAGCGTCTTGACGCCTGCATCGGATGCCAGCAGCGATTCGGTTGCCAGGCTTGTCCGTCCGTTGCCATTGTTCAGCAGCTCGGCGCCTTGGTTGGCAAAGAATTGCTCCATGAACCAGCCGTAGATGGCGAAGGATCCGCCGGATTGTCCGTCCTTGGTCAGCTTCTTGGCTGCAGCAGCCAGCTCTTCATAAGTGGTAGGCGGCTTTTCCGGGTCAAGACCTGCTGCCTTGAACATGTTTTTGTTGTAATACAGAATCGGGTTGGATGTATTGAACGGCATCGAGTAGAGCTTGCCGTCAACACGGTAGTAGTTCAGGATGTTGTCCTCGAGGGAAGATACATCATACTTTTCTTTATCGATAAAGTTTTGTACGGGTGTAATAGCTTTGGAGTCGATCATGAAGCGGCTGCCGATTTCATACACCTGGATGAGGGCAGGACCGTTCTTGGCATCCATCGAAGCCTTCATCTTGCTCAGGCTCTCATCATAAGTGCCTTGGAATACGGCCTCTACGACGACGTTCTTCTGCGAAGCGTTGAAGTCGGAAACAAGCTTGTCTACGGCTTTACCCAGCTCACCGCTCATCGAATGCCACCATACGACCTTGACAGGGGAGGAAGCGGCAGGCGTTGCTGGCTTAGCGGTTTCAGCAGCAGGCTTTTGGTCGCCCTTGGATGCTTGTCCGCCGGAAGCTGGAGCATTGCTTCCGCCGCAAGCGGCCGTCAAAGCCATCATGCCAGATAGAACGAGAGGAAGGGTTGCTTTCGTATTCAGAAGCTTCATGATTTCGGTTTCTCTCCTTTGGATATACATATTTGTTTATAATAGAGCGCCGCGACTGGCAGTTGACCCCCAGACATCAGCACGTGTTACTGGAAGACAGAAGAAATTAGCCCTTGAGTGCCCCTGCAGTCATGCCTCCGACAAGCTGCTTCAGCCCGAAGAGCAGCAGGAGCAGAGAAGGCAGCAGTACGAGCACGACGCCGGCCAGCACCAGATTCCAGGAGGTCATCTCCTCGAATTGCAGCATGCTGACACCAATCTGTACGGTTCGCTTCTCGGGGGTATTGGTGACGAGCAGCGGCCACAGATACATGTTCCAATGATTCAGGAACGAATACACGCCAAGGGTTGCGAGCGCTGGCTTCGACAGCGGAAGCACCAGCCGGATGAAGGTACGCATATGGCCGCAGCCGTCGATCTTGGCAGCTTCGAATAGCTCCTTAGGCAGCTGCAAGAACCATTGCCGGAGCAGGAATGTGCCGAACGCCGTAGCCAGGAACGGGATGATCAGCGCTTCGTAGGTATCGAGCCAGCCCCAGCTTTTCACATTCAAGTAGTTGGGGATGACCGTCACTTCATACGGAATCATCATCGTGGACATGAACAACGAGAACAGCAGCGCCTTACCGTAAAACTTCAAGTAAGCAAAGGAGTACGCGGCGAGGCTTGCCGTCAGCAATTGACCGACCATGATGGCCGTAGCGACCAGGAAGCTGTTCATAATAAACCGGCCTACGGGAATCAAGGAGCCGACCTGGAGGAAATTTTCCAGATAGAAGCTGCCGGGAATAAACTTCGGTGGATAGGCCATGGACTCCGAGCTCGTCATGAAGGCGGCTGTGATCGCAAACAAGACCGGATACAGAATGGCTGCTGCCGCCACGGTAAGGAGCAAGTAAGCAAGCGTGCGCTGCAGACGGGCGATCATTGGTAATGCACCTTCCTTTCGAAGAAGCGGAATTGAATGATCGTCAGCACCAGTACGATGGCGAACAGCACGAGCGCTTCTGCGCTGCCTGTACCAAAGCGGAAATTCACGAACGCTTCGCGGTAAATGTTGAAGACCATGACATCCGTGCTGTTAACCGGACCGCCCTTGGTCAAGATATGGATCTGACCGAAGGATTGGAACGCTCCGATGACCGAGACGATGGCCGTAAAGAAGAGAGATGGCGACAGGAGCGGCAGCATGATGCTGAAGAAGGTGCGGATCGGGCCGGCGCCGTCAATTTTGGCGCTTTCGCTGATATCATCCGGGATGCTCTGCAGTCCGCTGACCAGCACGATATACGTGAAGCCGAGATTCATCCAGACGGTCATCAACGACACGGAGATCATCCCCCAGGCCGGATCCGTCAGCCAGTTGACGGGCTGCAGGCCAAGCACGGTCAGGAAGTAATTCAAGGTGCCGAGTGTCGGATGATAAAGCATCATCCAGATCACCGAGCCGGTACCTACGGAGATGGCGACGGGCAGCGAGAAGACGAACCGGAATACTTTCACGCCTCGTGTAGGCCTGTACGACAGAGCGGCTAACAGCAGAGCCACTATGATTCCGGTGGGCACGGTCCAAGCGGTGAAGGAGAGTGTCACGCCGAGGCTATTGTAGAACAGATCGGAGGCGAACAACTCCTTGAAGTTATCGAGACCGACATATTCCACGACACGTCCCCTAGGGTCTGTCAGCTGCATGCTCAGATAGACGGTTTTGAACAATGGATAAAAAAGAAATACGGCAAACAGCGCCAGGGAAGGCAGCAAAAAAGCATAAGCTAGTGCCTGCTCCTTGAACTTCGCAGCGCGGAGCGATTGTGAACGACCGGCAATTCCCGTCGATGGCAAGGCCCCTTCAGGGCGCGGTAGCACGGCGGGTTTCATGGACATGGTTCGAACCTCCTAGAGCTAACTTGTATAGACCTCCCTAATTATAAGCAGGGTCTGTTAACGGGATGTTAGCGTAATCTAAAGGAATTGTGGAGGCTGGTGTAAATTAAATCCATTTATTTGATGTGAAGGTGAAGATATTAAGGGGATAAAAGACGGCATTTGCCCAAAAAACTGTCTCCAAGGGCCAAGCTTTTTCGGTTACGGGGCGGTTCTATCAGAGCTGGTTTGTCAAAAATAACTGGGGTATCCAGCATTGTGGCGTTTGCAGGACTGCTCTAAGCATTGGCAAAATCCCCGATGCCATCGGAAGTCAAGCAATCAATCAAGGAGCCTGAGCGTTGCACGGCAGTGAACTGTGGATTTGCCAGGGCACGGTTCGTTAACTAGGACTCATGTTATATAAAAATAAATATATTAATAAATATTTAGAAAAAAACACAAGTAATCATCTTGCATCTTAGGAAATATTATGATAATTTAATTACAAAATCCAAAGTATTGGCTGAGCCGGAATAGCGGCTTGCTGGTAACATACGATCATGTGCGGAGGAACCGCCTGTATCATGCCTGTTTGGGCATGATCGGGCGGTTTTTTGTGTTAACTCAACAAGGAGTTGAACCTACGATGCGGAATTCGCCGCGAGGAATCAGGATAGGAGAACGGTTAGCCGGAAGATATCGAATCGTTTCTGCGCTGGGAAGCGGAGGGACGAGCAGGGTATTGCTGGCTGAAGACGAGAAGCTGCCCGGCAAGCGCTGGGCCGTGAAGGAACTGTTCGCAGGTGTACCGGCAGGACGGGAGCCGACCGCGGTCAACGGCCAAGAGGAGCTGGCAGTCCGGCAAGCCATGCTGGAAGAGGCAGACACGATGAGCCGTCTTGCTCATCCGAGCTTGCCGGATATCGTCGATATGGTCCCGCTGAACGATGACGGCTTTTTATATTTGATCATGGATTTCATTGAAGGGGAGACGCTGCAGGAACGATTTGTGCGTCTAGGGGGGAGGCTGGCAGCGGAGCCTGTCGTCGAGCTGGCCCTTCAGCTATGCGGCCTGCTTGATTACCTGCACACCTCCGGGCCGCAGCCAGTCATTCACCGTGATTTGAAGCCTTCCAATCTGATGATCGATGCGAACGGACGGGTTCGGCTGATCGATTTCGGTACAGCCAGACGCTTCAAGCCGGGGAGCGGCGGGGATACGGTTAATCTTGGCACGGTCGGCTTCGCTGCACCGGAACAGTATGACGGCAGACAGAGCGATGCCCGCACCGATCTGTATGGTCTTGGCGCCTTGATGTATTACCTGCTGAGCGGCGGAGCCCACTACGATCCGCTGATGTCAGGAGCAGGCCATCAGCGGACACTGCCTCCCGATCTGGAGCCGATCGTGCTGAAACTGCTGCGGGCCAGTCCCGCTGAGCGCTACGCTTCGGCAAAGGACGTGGCGGCGATACTGGGAGAGTGGCTCGCCGGGAGACGCGGCGGGGCCGTGTCGGCTGCGGGCAACGCCGGGGCTGCTGCCAGCTCCACGTGGACGCCGCCGCTGATCATCGCGGTCGGGTCATTGTATGCCGGCGCTGGTGCGACCTTCGTCGCACTGGCGCTGGCCCAGGCACTGCACGAGAGCGGCGTGCCGCATGCGCTGATTGAGCCGCCAACCGCACAGCCGGAGCTGGCCGCCCTGTTGTTCGCCGCCAAGAACGAGCCGGTGGGCTACCGCTACTATAATGAAGCGGCACAGGAGGGGGCAGCGTATGCCGGAGAGGTCCGCTGGGAAAGGGGCTGCACGCTCTGGCTGCCTGCCTCGGATCAGGGACCGCGGCATCTGGCCAAGCCCGGAGTCGGCGCGCAATCCTTTGGCGAAGCAGGAGCATGGCTCAAGCTGATCCATACGCTGCGCAGGCCGGTGACCATCGTCGATATCGGCGACCGCTGGGAGGAGCCGGAGGTGGAGGCACTGCTGGAGACAGCGACGGATATCGTCTATGTTGTCGATCCGCTGATCCACAAGCTGCAGCTTGCAGCGAGCGAACGCCGTCTGAGGATGCTGCTGGACGGGAAGCGCAGCAGCCGACGGCATGCAGTCGCCAATAAGTCCGTGGGGTCTGCCGAGCGAGCTTCCTGGTTACGGCTGCTGCCTGAGCCGCCAGCCTGTGTTCTCCCTGCGCTGGAACACAAGCTGCTAGCGGAGGCGGCATGGAACGGACGGCTGCCGACGGAGCACCCGCTCGTCTGGCCGGTGGTTCGTTATCCCGTACAGCAATGGATAAGCCGGCGGCTTCCTGTGGAGGCAGGCAAGAACGGCGGGGCCTTTGCTGCAGGGAACGCTTTATTTCGAAGATTCAGGGAATGGTTGAGGCCATCGCATGGAACAGAGAGAAGGGAGGAGTCGACGTGATGAATCGTTACCGTCATCGCTTGAGAAAGATGGTGCGGAGCTTGCTCAGAGCTTACCGTCTTCCATACCGGTATACGCCTGCTTGATGTTTAGCCAGAAGAGGAGGAAGCTTCGTTGTTGCATAAGCCATGGATGATCGGAGCGCTGGGGGTGCTGCTGATGAGCGTTTCGGTCGCAGGTTACTGGTATTTCATGAAGCATACGGAGATCTCGCTGCATACGGTTGAGACCGTGAAGCCGGTCCGCATGCTTCAGACCGGGGAAGCCATCGACGCTACGATGCTGCGGATCGTGCGTATTCCCCACGCTGCCCATGATCCCCGGGCGAGCACGGATCCGCAGCGACTGATTGGACGGCAAGTAGCTGTACCGATTTCCAGCGAGGAGGAGCTGAGCGATTGGAAGCTTACGGACATCCGGGTCACGCCGCTGCCTGTGGAGCGCTACTTCAGCTTCAAGACAGATGCCGTGATGAATGTCAATAATATGGTCAGGAGAGGCGATCGGGTGGACGTGTGGGTCGAATTCGACCAGCCTCGTATGATCGATACAGGTTCCCTGCAGCCGGCAGGCATCGGAGCCGTGAAGATCATCGAGCGACTGCCCGTGACCAGCGTGAAAACGGCAGAAGGAGTCGAAGTTGTGGATGTCGGCACGGTGGAAGCCATCGTCCTGCCTGACAAGGTGTCTCTGCAGGAGGCACGGTCGAAGCCGAACGGCAAGCCGGAGACGAATACGTACATCATGAGCGATGAGGTATACGAAGCGTTCGTGCTGGGCAGAATCGCAGGCACGGTTAAGCTGGCGCTCCCGGATCTAACTTCGCAGGCTAGCCGAGAGGGTGAAGGGAACGTGACGGAGGTGTTCACGCTGTTCAAGGAGGCCGATGCATTTTCAGTCAGGAAAGAACCGGCTAGGATAGGCTCAGAGCTTCCCGGTCAGCAGGCGAGGCCGGTAGGGACCGCGGGTGGAGCCCCAGGACAGATGTCTGCATCGCCCCCATCAGGAAAACCGGCCGGCACCGAGACCTTCAGAGAGGAGACAAAACGATGAGAACCTTATTAGCTATACCGGGCTATGGCGAAGGCAGCCTGACTGCGAATTCTGAGACTTCATTGGATCGCCGTACAGATGGACAAGCGGTCATCGTCTCCAGCCGGGAAGCTCTGCAGGCCCATCTGGACGATCCGCTGGAAGCGCTGGCTGTTCATGCGGGTATCTGGTATGACCGTTACCCGTGGGAATGGATGCCGCTGCTCCGCCGCAAACTGCCGCATGCCAGGCTGATGGTGGCGCAGGACGACTCGGTCTACGATTCGTTCCTGATGGAGGCCGTCTGCCGGCTCGGGGAATCGCTGGATATCCGCATCCTGCCTACGGGAGCAAGCCGAAGATCGGTGCTGCAAGCTTTTCACCGATTTGCGGCAGGTCAGGAATTGGCCGAAGAGAGAGACTCCAATCCGGCTGGGATCCGTATAGGGAAGCAAGGAAAAGTTATCACAGTTTGGTCGGCGGCAGCCAAGGATGGGGCGACGACGGTTGCCGTCAACACGGCGCTGGCGCTAGCGGCACAGGGAAAACTCAGCGTAGGGCTGGTAGATGCGAACCTCCGCAATCCCGAGGTTCATGCCTGCCTGAGCATGGCTACGGACGGAGCCTCTGCGTTCTCGCTGCGTTCCAAGCTGCAGACCCAGCGGCTAACGCGGGAGGAATTGCTCAGTGCCTGCCGGCTGTATAAGCAGCAGGGTCGCGTCCACGTGCTTCCCGGTTCTCCCCGCAGGGATACGGCGGTGGATATGACGCCCGAGATGATGGAGCATCTGATCGCGGCGGCACGGAGTGCCTTCGATGTTACAGTCATCGATGTCAGCGGCTCACCGGACAACGCCGCTACGATCGGAGCCGTGCGGGAGGCTGATGAACGCTGGCTAGTCGTCCAGAACCGGTATGCCTCCTACCGTTACGGCTGGGGCGAATGGTTTGCCTGCTTCTGGTCGTACTGCGGCTTGCTGCCACAGGATGTGTCGCTAGTCGTCAACCGGACCGCTGCGGCTGAACGACCCGAGCGGATCGCCGACTATCTGGGTATGCCGCTCGCGGCTGCACTTCCCAATGTGCCGGGCGGGCTGGGGCTACGGGCAGCGGATGAGGGTGTGCCGCTCTATGGACGGGCTGAGGCGTTAGTATTCTCGAAGCAGGTCGATCAGTTGGCAGCCAGGCTGTTCCCACCGGCCGGAAATGATATCCAGGTCCGGCTGTCGCTTGAGGCTGCGCCTAGACGCAAGCCGGGATGGTTCGACCGGCTGACGGCGCGCTTAGGGTGAGGAGGGGAATCGTTTGATGCGCACCCCACCTATGAAGGAGGAAGCCGGTCTGCGTCCACGGCTGCGTTTCGATCCGTCTCGCTATGTGAAGGATCTTACCCAGGCCGGAACTCCGTTTCTGCGCCATGACCGGATAGCGGGACGGAATGGAGTGGAGCCTGGAGGAGAGCGGCGGCTGCCGCTGTCCGAGGCGGCAGCCTTGCTGTACGAGCATCTGACCGAGCGTTCCAAGACAGATCAGGCTCTGTACGAGGATATTATCCATGCCGGTCTCGGGGAGCCGCTGGCACAGTGGCGAATGAAGGCCATGATCGAGTCGCTGCTGGTCGAGTATCGGATCCAGGTGACCGCCAGCACGCTCATCCATCCGCTGACGCCTACAGAGAGTATCTTCGCTGAGACCTGTGGAACGAGCTTGATCGAGGACTTGTACCGGCTGGACGATGTAGAGGAGGTTCAAGTCATCGGCCGGGATATTTTCCTGCTGAAGGGCGGGAGAATGGAACGTCACACCCGGATGTTCGGTTCGCTGGATGAGGTGCTGCGTCTGCAGGACCGGCTGGCGCTGTGCGGGCGGAAACCGATCAATGAACGGCAGCCGTTCGTCCAGTCGTATATGTGGAACCGGTCGCGTCTGGTCATGACACGTCCTCCGTATTCGGACGTACCGAGTATTCATATTCGTAATTTCATCGTTCGCGATGTGACGCTGGGTCAGCTTGTCGGGCTGGGGACGATCGACGGGAAGATGGAGGAGCTGCTGAGGCTGCTGGTCCGCCATCATGCTAGCCTGCTGATCGGAGGCGGAACGGCTACCGGGAAAACGACGTTTTTATTCGCTCTGGCAGCCGAAATCCCGGAGCACGAGCGGATTCGGACGCTGGAGAAGGAATTCGAGGTTGCCCTGCGGGAGCGGCTGAGAGGCTCACGCAATATTTTAGCCGTGCGGGAGGTCGAGGATATCCGGCTGTCGATGGAGGAGTCCTTTAAGCCGCTGCTGGTCATGAGTCCTCACTGGGTGATCGTCGGCGAGGCCAAGGGCTCGGAGGTATCCCAGATGGTGCAGGGCGCGCTGCGGGGACATGACATGATGGGGACGATGCATACGAAATACCGGGATTCGTTTCTGAGCGACGTCGTGGATATGATCAAGCAGGATGGCCGCCACCACGATACAGGGGATACGATGCGGCGGGTGGCCCGGGCCTTTAACATTTTGATTTTCTTGCGAATTGTCCAGGTGGGGGGCCGGCCGGTGCGCGTCGTGACTGAAATTACCGAGCTGTCGGTAGACGAGCTTCAGGAGGTCTCGGTGCGGCCGATTGTGGAATGGAACTACCGGACACAAACGTGGCGATTTACCGGTCAGACGTTCAGCCGCTCGCTGGTGGACCACTTGCTGGCCAATGGGGCGGACCCGGATGATTTCTCCAGGCTGGGGGTTTGGGATACATGCTGGACCGACTGATTCCCGATTCGATCATCTGGATGGAGACGGTAAAGCCAGCATTGCTTGGGATTTGGATCATCGGCTCATTAGGAGTTTTCCTTCCTCTGGCCCGCGCGCTTGCCGCCGCCTGGACCTACCGACGCCGTCATCCGGCGCTCTATCGGTATGCGGGACGTGGCCAGGAGCAGCGAGGTCTGTCGCGGCTTGCTGCCAAACCGCTCAAGCATCTTCGCGAGGAGCTGGACCTAGCCGAACTGAACATGGGAGCAGAGTTTTTACTGATGGCGATGCTGACACTGATGCTGGTCGGTTTCTTCGGTTCGGATGCTTTGCTGCAGGCGATGTCCCGGCAAGTAGCTCTGGGCAGCGGACCGATTCAGGGCGTGCACATCTGGTCACTCAGCGGCATGATCGGCCTGCTGGCGGGAGCTGTCCCGTATTTTCTGATCCGCTTCCGCGTGATGCGCAAGCGTCAGCGAATTGCGATGCGTATGATTATGCTTGTCCAGAATCTGATCGGCCACTACCGGGCGCGACTCACGTTGGCTGACATGATCGTAAGCAGCGCAGACACGATGCCTGATGAGGTGAGGGCAGAATGGAGGCGGCTGGAGCTGGGGCTGCATATGAAATCCATTGACCAGGCGTTCTACGAGTTTGCTCGGCGCGTGGATAACGAGTGGGCGCATGATCTGACCGATCTGCTGCTGATTGGAGCCCAGTACGGGACGGATATGACAGAGTCTCTGCATCACCTGGTCAACAAAATGCAGGCCTCCAAGCGGCACGAGGAAAATCGTCTGGCGATGATCACGGTGTACCGGCTCGGCACGACCTTCATGGTCGGATTCGCCTTCTTCGTTATCGGATTCAACGTATATGCCGATCCCGTCAATTACAGCCGCTACTTCGTCGAGCAGGGAGGAAAGCTGCTGCTGCTGTTCGCGATCGCCGTCATGTTTGTCTCGATGGTGCTCGTTATCCGGACGGGTAGAAAGGCATATTGAGTGGGACCGTTTCTTAATCTGCTAAATCATAAAGGAGGTGAAATATATGCATGCAAACGGTGAAGCGGCGGGTGCTCTCCCGGCTTCGGAGTATGATTTCGGCCTGGCTGCGGGTCTCCCGGGTTATGCTTGGCTAATCTTGTTCGCTGTCGGCAGCTCGTTGCTGGCTTATGCGGCCACCCGCCCGCTTCGCCGTCTGGATGGAGGTCGCCTTGCCTATATGAGGGAGCGGCTCCGGCGGTATGTCCCGCCAACGGGGCGCAAGGACTCCCGGTCGATTTCGGCCAGGCAAGCGCAGCAGGCTCGGGTCTATGCGGACAAGGCGCGCCTGGCCGGGCTGTCTGCCTATTGGACCCGGCAGCGCTTCGGACAGGTGCGGCTCTTGTCGCTGCTGACCTTAGTTGCGCTGGCGGTGCTATCCCAGACCTTGCTGGCCCCGCCGGGCTCTGCTCCGTCCAGCTCCTGGACGGTCCTCCTAAAGCTGGCATTTGCCGGTCTGGCGGGGTGGTCATTGCCCAGCTTATGGCTGACAGCGGCAGCCCGTGGACGCAGGGCCAAGCTGCTAATGGAGATCGCCAAGCTATCTCACCGCCTGTCCGTGTGTGTGAATGATCGGGCTGATATGCGGGAGCTGCTCGTCCGTGCAGGCCGTCCGCTTGTGCTGCTGAAGCCTCCGCTGCAGGAGCTCGCCGTGATGTGGGGCAAAGACCGGAGGCTGGCGATTCGCAGGTTCCGCGAGAGCGTAGGCATCACGGAGGCGTTCCCGCTTGTCAATGCGCTGGAGGCAGTCAGCCGGGCCGATCCGCATGAAATCGCCAAGGTTCTGAAGGAGCAGACGGCCGGGATCGAAGCGACGCTGGGCGCGGAGCGGGACCGCCAGCTGGAGAATGCCCCCGTGTGGATCAGCTTCTATATTATGATACCGTTCGCGGTCATTGTGGTGCTTTTCTTATACCCATGGCTGATTACGATTTCGGAACAGCTGATGACAAGCTTTGAGGGATAGCGAGCATGCAGGGAGGTAATCATGTCGAAATTGATTGTGGCCGTTCTGTTGACGGTGCTGCTCGGAGGGGCTGCACTATATGTCGTTGGCGGACAACTGGCACCAGCTGCCACAGGGGCGGGCAGCCGAACGCAGACCCGGATTCAAGATGCATTTAATTGAAGGAAAGGATGAGGATAAATGGGGAAATTGGTCATTGCATGCTTATTGACAGTACTGCTGGGAGGAGCGGCTATGTTCGTAGCAGGTACGAAGGTAGGTCCAGCCGTAGGTACGAAGGGAACAGCCTTGAACACGAGTATTACAACGGCGACCGTCAACCAGACGGACGGCAAAGTAACGGCGACCGCGCCTTGACCGATGAGCAAGCTGGTTACACTTTGCCTGCTCGTTGTGCTCGTGTTCGGTATTGCGGTCTTCATATTCCGGCCGGGTCCTGGCGGCATCCAGGCCCAGCTTCGGGACGGGCATTCCACCATGACCCAGAAAATCCGCAGCTTCGATTACGTCAGCAACTGACAGGCGTGAGGCTTGGAACGCGAGCGAGGGTGAGAGAGGCCGTCAAAGGCTTCGTTAGAGACGAGCGAGGGATGTCCAATGTGCTCGTAACCCTGATGATCATGCCGGTGCTGTTGTTTCTATCTTTTGCGATCGTGCCGTTCTTTGTCTTCGCGATGAAAGCGAACCATCTGAACACACTGGCTAATCATGCGCTGAAAGAAGCGGAAGCGATCGGCTACGTCAGTACGGATGTGCGCAGCCGACTGAACGGCCGGCTGTCCAGTCTGGGGATGGGAGCGGTCAGCGTGGGCGGAACGGGATACCCATCCTATACGGGAAGTACGTCAGCTCTGGTACGCCGGGATGCGGCCGATCCCACGGTAAAGCTGGAGCTCACGTATCCCGCCCCCAATATAACCCGGATCGTCCGTGCGATCCGCGGAGAAGGGGGAGCCTCGGGACATGAAGGGTTTTATCATATTGTCTTGTACGGGCGGAGCGAGGCGTATGAATGATTGTACGTAAGGAAGCATTCATACCCCGCGTGCAGCTCCGACACCGACTCCGATTCCGCAGCGAGCGGGGAGGCGTGCATATCCTGCTCATGGCGCTGCTGGCGATTATTCCTGCCGTCCTCCTGTGGGGCACGGCCTGGAACTGGCTGCTTCATGCGCACACGATCTCCAAGTCCAAGCCGATGCTGGATCAGGCGACGAGGGCTGCTTCGATGAGCATCGATCCCGTGCAGGCCTCCATGGGCAGAATTGTCTGGAACGAAACGGAGGGCCGGTCAGAGTTCTTCCGCTATCTCAGGCTTAACTTCAAGCTGGCGGCGGACCTGAAGCCACTGCCGGGCAGCCCCATGGATGCGGCTCCGGTTATCCATCGGCTGGAATACGCAGAGTCTCCCGCTTACCCGTCTACCTTGACACGGTCCATCACGGTGCATGCAGGATCAGACCGGCAGACGACGCGCAGCGTACAGGTTACTTTGTATGGGCCATCTGTCGTGGCAATTATGGAGTTTGGCAGGCAGCAGCTTGGGCAGGGAAGGGAAGAGCCAATTGTACTCAGCAGCGTAGCCAGTGTGCGTTTTCGCTAGAGTCAGGCAATAGAAGAGGAATTCGCTAGCTGTTCAATAGCTGCGGTTCCCCCGTATGGCTGCATATCCGAAGGCGAAGAACCCAACTTAAGGGCGCTTCGCCCTTTGCATTTTACGGACGCACCCGGTAATGTAAAGGAAAAGACGGTTTTCAGGCAAACAGCCAGCCGAGAACCGGAACGAAAGGCGTGGGCAGAAGTCATGAAGGTAAACAGGCAGGAGTACGACGGACGGATACGCCGTCTGCAGACGCAGTTGCAGCATAGCGGGCTGGACGGGATGCTCGTGGCGCAAAATGTGGATCTATACTATTTGACAGGCTCCATGCAAACCGGCTACCTCCTGGTGCCAGTGGAGGGAGAGCCTCGCTTTCTCGTGCGGCGCAGCGTAGCGAGAGCGGTGGAGGAGTCCGTATGGCCTGTTCTCCCTCTTGGCTCGCTTCGCGAGCTGGCCCTTCAGCTCGGAGAATTATTCCCTGGCCGGTCTGCTGCAAGCGGGCTGGGGGGACTCACGCTGGCGGCCGAATTCGATGTGCTGCCGGTTCAGCAGTACCAGCGTCTGCAGCAGGCGCTGCCTGCCGTTCAATGGAAGGACGGCTCTGCCATGATCCGTGAGCTCCGTATGCTCAAGTCGGAGCTGGAGCTGGCCCTTATCCGGCAGGCGGCACAACTGGTCGACGAGGCGTTTGAGGATATGCTAGGCTGGCTGCAGCCGGGTATACGCGAGCTGGATGTGATGGCACGTATCGAGACTTATATGCGGCAGCGGGGGCATATCGGCGTGATGAGGCTGCGCGGGTTCAATCAGTCCGTGATCACCGGGATGATTGGAGCGGGATCGGCGGCGGCAGCACCGACTTACTTCGACGGCCCTGCCGGAGGTCTGGGGCTGGGCGCCTTCTGTCCGCAGAGCGTCAGCCTGCGGCCCATCGAACGGGACGAGCCGATCCTGATCGACATCGGCTGCTGTGTAGAAGGTTACGTCATCGATCAGACGCGAACGGTCGTCATCGGCAAGCTGGAACCGGAGCTGGAGCAGGCCTATGAACAGTCCGAGCGGATTATCCGCTACACCGAGTCGCTGCTGAAGCCGGGCGAGATCTGCGAACGGCTGTATGCCGAGTCGGTGCGGCTGGCGGATGAGGCCGATTTAGCCGGGCATTTCATGGGGTATGGTGCGGATCAGGTCCGCTTCCTCGGACATGGCATCGGTCTTGAGATCGACGAGTGGCCGGTGCTGGCTAGAGGCTTCCGCCACGAGCTTCAGCCCGGGATGGTGCTTGCCATCGAGCCGAAGTTTACATTCCCCGGACGCGGAGTCGTTGGCATTGAGAATAGCTACGCAGTGACCGAGCATGGGTTCGAGAAGTTAAGCGTTACCCGTGAAGGGCTGATCCGTTTGTAGTAGGAGCCGAGACGGTCTGGCCTGCCAGTCCTTCAAACTACCCCTGCTTTCCCTGTGTCTGCGTGACAAGCCGGATGTGGGCGAGATGATGCCGCCCGTGCCAGGCGTAGGTGCCGATCGCCTGAGCAAGCGTGACGGTGCCGCTATCCGGGTGCAGGAATGCCCGGCTCAGCTCCTCCGGGGTCAGCGATTCCAACAGCAGCGTCCAGCGGGCATGAAGCTGGTCGAGCAAGCCAAGGGACAGCTCGACCGGTGCCTGCAGGGTATCGGGCAGCTCCGCCCAGCTTTCCTCGCGATAAGGCTTGATCGTCGGCAGCTCTTCCGTCAGCGCGAGCTTGAAGCGGACAAAGCTGTTCATATGGCTATCGGCCAGATGATGAACGACCTGCCGGACGGTCCAGCCCCCAGGGCGGTATGGCAGGTCGATTTTATCGGCAGCAGCCTTACTCAATTCCGTCCGCAAGTCTTTGGGGAGTGCTCGTATATCCTCGATCCAGCCCTTTATTTCGTCTAAATCCGGCTGTACAGGAGCTTGGAACCGCCCGATCGGAAATTGCAGTGCCTCTATGCTCATTCGCTTCATCTTCCTTCCTCTTGTTGGAGTTTATTGTTTTATATAACTTGGACGCAAGACATCCAGAATCTGTTTCTTTCGTTTATACCTTGAGAGATCCTGTTGTTTTCTTGGCATCGAACACGTTGCATTCCGATCAGCTCGAAAGGCCACTCCATAAGAGCGGCTCTTTGCTGCTGTGGCATTTCTTATCCTCTACTGGACGTGACAATCATCTGACCTATCCTAGTATGGTTGTGCCTTAGCCTTGGCCGGCATTCAAGCCCTCATTCTCCTCTTCTTCATTCTCATCTTCGATCCAGGCGCGGGACCATTTCTCGATCTCCCTAACGGCCGGACTTAGCGCCAGCCCTTTTTCCGTTAACGCGTATACGATTCGGGCAGAGGAATCCACGATCATTTCACGCTTGACGATATGATCCTCCTCCAGCTCTTTCAGCCGTTCGGACAATAATCTCTTGCTGATTCCGATCACCGACTGAATTTCACCGAAGCGCTGCGGGCCGGACTGGAGCTGATATATAATCAGGCACGTCCAGCGCTTATTAAGAATTTGAAGACCTTTCTCGACCTTGTAACATAAGCGGGAACTCATCGCTGAGCTTCACCTCCTAGTGGATTCGTTGGGCAGTTCTTATACGGAACTACCGCTATTACGGGTTTTCCTAATGTATGCAGACCTCATGAAGTCAATATCTATTAATCCAATAATATTACTTGACAATAATAATGATAAACCATAAGATACTATTTGTACACAAGGTTACTAAATATAACCATGGTTTTAAAACGAGTATAACTGACCAGACCACTGGAAGCGAAATCGTGCGTTTTTTTGCGCATAGTTTCGTTTTTTTTTATTTCGATAGACATACGATCTCTGGGAGGGAAAGCAAATGACAGATCAGGAGCAACTTCATCTTCGGGCGGATGTGTTAGTGATCGGAGGAGGCCCCGCCGGAACGTGGGCGGCCATCGCTGCAGCCAGGGAAGGCGCCAGTGTCATCTTGGCTGATAAAGGCTACTGCGGAACGAGCGGAGCCACCGCTCCATCGGGGACTGGCGTATGGTATGTAGAGCCCACCCCCCAGCTTAGAGAGGAAGCCATGGACAGCCGCCTGGCGCTCGGCGGGCATCTTGCCCAATTCGATTGGATGAAGCGCGTGCTTGACCTCACCTATCGCAATATGAACTGGCTTGGGGACTGGGGGTATACGTTCCCTTTGGATGAGACAGGCTTACCGCAGCGTCAGAGCCTACAAGGTCCGGATTATATGAGGCTGATGCGAAAGCAAGTGCGCAAGGCCGGGGTACGCATCCTCGATCACAGCCCGGCTCTGGAGCTGCTTGCAGACGAGCACGGGGTAGCAGGAGCCGCTGGTGTCCAGCTTCAGAACAACCGGCCGTGGCGGGTGGATGCTGCAGCTGTGGTCATCGCAACCGGAGGCTGCGCTTTTCTGAGCAAAGCGCTGGGGACGAATGTGCTGACGGGGGATGGCTACTTGCTGGCAGCCGAGGCAGGTGCTCATCTGTCCGGCATGGAATTTTCCACGGCCTTCTCCATCGCACCGGCTTTTTCTCCCGTGACAAAGGCAGCCTTCTATAACTGGGCGACCTTCTATGACGAGGAGGGGCGGAAGATCGAAGGTGCAGGCTCCAAGAAGGGCCGATCTGTCATTGCCAGAACGCTGATGGCGAACCAGAAGGTGTACGCGCGACTGGATCGAGCGGACGACGAGCTGCGTCGGGCTATGCGGAAGGCGCAGCCGAACTTCTTCCTGTCCTTTGACCGGCTGCAGATCGACCCGTTCACGCAGAAGTTCCCGGTCACGCTCCGGTATGAAGGGACCGTTCGAGGAACCGGCGGGATTCAAATCGTGGATGAGCACTGCGCGACGACGGTACCGGGACTTTACGCTGCTGGGGATGCGGCCACCCGGGAGCTAATCTGCGGCGGGTTTACCGGCGGGGGCAGCCACAACGCGGCATGGGCCATGTCTTCGGGGTATTGGTCTGGAGAAGGAGCGGCTCGCTTCGCGTTGAAGCTCGGAGATAAGGGTGCGGACCGGGGAGCCCGGCGCCTCTCTGAACATACGGGGGTACCCACACGTTCCACGGAAGCTAAAGATGCACTGCGCGTCGAGGAAGCGGTGCAGCTCGTCCAGGACGAGGTCTTCCCGCTCGATCGCAACTGGTTCCGCACTGGAGCGAAGCTGGAAGAGTCGCAGAAACGGCTAGATCGGGTATGGAGTGAGTTAAAGCAAGGGCTGCAAACGAAGGATGGAGGCGGGTATAAGGTCCGCGAAGCGGCTGCTATGACGGCGACTGCCAGATGGATGTACGCCAGTGCGCTCCAAAGAACGGAAACCCGGGGGATGCATCGCCGCGAGGATTTCCCTCAGCTGGATCCGAGCCAGCACTACCGCTTGCTGAGCGGAGGCCTTGATCAAGTTTGGGTGAAAGCTTTGAGCCGTGAGCCGGCCTCTGCTCCATTTTAAGTGAAGGAGAGAAGCAGATGATTGAGCTGTTAAGTAAGGAGCGCTGCATAAGCTGCAACCAGTGCGTGTCCGTATGTCCGACTAACGTATTTGAAAAAACGGAAGGCGGCATTCCCGTGATTGCCCGGCAATCGGACTGCCAAAGCTGCTTCATGTGCGAGCTGTACTGCCCGGTCGATGCGCTGTATGTGACGCCGATGGCCGAAGAGAACGTCGAGGTCGGGGAGCTGGAGGTTGCCCAGCTTGGGCTGCTTGGAAGCTACCGGGAGAGTCTGGGCTGGGGCCAAGGCAGAAAGCCGACGGTTTCGCAGGACGCTTCGTACTATATTTTCCGCAGATCGCATGAAGATCATTAGAACGAACCTAGCCAGATAGCCGATATTCCATGTAAGGAGTTTGATGACGTTGACCACCATTTCGCTTCAACCCGACGCAGCCCTTTCGACGCTGCTTCATATTTTAGACGAGCAGGCTCCATTGTCCGACGAGACGGGCCAAACAAGGCCGGAATCGTTAAGCGCTCTGCGCCAGTCCGGGATCTTAGGCAGCATTGTGCCCCGTGAATATGGGGGCGGCGGACAGACGCTGCTGGATGCCGCCCGCCTGATCGAGAAAGTAGCTACCGTCGATCCATCGATTGCTATCGTGCTGCATCAGCATTTTCTGGTAGTGACTAGCTTGGTGAACAAGGGCAGCGAGAAGCAGAAGCAAACGTATCTGCCCGCTCTGGCAAGCGGCGAGCTAGTTGCAGCTTCAGCTTGGTCGGAGAGCGGTTCGGGCGGCAAGCAAACCGTCGGTATCCGGCAAGACGACGGAAGCTGGGTCATTGATGGTGTGAAAACCTTCACGACGGGAGCAGGGCTCGCCGATTTGTACCTGGTGCTGGTCACCACGGAGCAGAGCCATGAAGAATCGCCCAAGGGAGCAGCCAGTCAGACCTTTTTCCTGATCGAGAAAGATCAGGTCGTCGCAGTCGGCGCCGAAACGGGGCTGTCCGGCATGCGCGGATCGTCTACCCGCTATATCGAATTCCACAGCACAGTGGTGACGGCCGATCATGTACTCGGTGAAGTAGGCGGCAGCGGGGCGGTCAAGGTTGCGCTTCGCGAGAGCGGGCTTTCCTTGGGTGCAATCTCTGTGGGCATCAGCGAGGCGGCTTTTCAGATTGCGCTCGACTATGCGAAGAAGAAAGGCTTGTCCGGAAGCCAGTCGCTGCAAGTACGGCTGTCCGAGCTTCATATGTGGATCGACGCGGCCCGCTCGCTTGTTGAGAAGGTAGCCTCGCGCAGCAGCGGCAACCTCAAAGCCAGCGCCAGCCACTCCAAGATTCTGGCTTCCGACGTGAGCGAGAAGGTATGCCGCGAGGTGCAGCAGATCGTAGGCGGAAGCGGGTATATCCGAGGCCATAAAATCGAACGGCTGTATCGTGATGCCAGAGGGGTTACGCTGATGGGGCCGGTTAACTATCTGGCTCGCGAGATGGTCGGCCGGGAGCTGGTCAGCGAGCCGTACCGAGGCTAGCGCCCGCAGGATCTGGAAGGATGTTTCTAGGATGACTGCCGACTGAAAGGTGGAAGATGATCTTCTCTCAATTAAAAACCAAGTAATACTATAAAAAAAGTAGTAAATAAAATTTTGGAGGTGAGCATCATGGAGGTTTTTTGGTACATCAGTCCTGTCGACGGCAGATATCCGTGGAAAGAAGAGGGGCGTTACCAAGTCGATCATCACCGGTTACGCAGGCTGGCGAGTACGATTGACCGCTCTGCCTTCTCCGGCGCTCTGCTTGGCACGTATGCGCATGATGTCTTTACGCTGGCGGCGTCTTTGTTTCCGCTCACCGAAAGGATGCGGTTTCTCATTCCTGTCTACCCAGGCGTAACCTCTCCGACCTTGCTAGCGCAGCAGGCGCTTACCTTCGATGATTACTCCGGCGGGCGCTTGCTGCTCAATCTCGTGAATGGGAGCGACTCGGTCCTGGCGCAATACGGGGTCCATCTGGAGCGTGACGACCGTTACTCGATGAGTGCCGAGTATTGGAAGCTGTTCAAGCGGCTGTACGCGGGTGAAACCGTCGTCTACCAAGGCGAGTACTTCAATCTTACCGGCAAAGACGGACGTCGGAACACCCCGACCTCTCTGCCGCTAGGGCCGGTTCAATATCCGAATATTCCGCTGTGGGGCGCAGGGGCTTCTCCTGCGGGCATCCGCCATGCGGCGGAGGTGGTCGATACGTACTTGACGTTCCTTCAGCATCCGGACAAGCTCCGCGAGCAGATCGCCGCCGCCCGCAAGGCTGCCGCCGATCAGGGACGGACGCTTCGCTTCGGCACACTCGCCAGCGTTATCGTGCGGGAGACGGAGGAAGAGGCTGTGGAGCATTTCCGCTGGCTGCAGCGGAAAACCGGCGTGGACACCATCGTAAACAATCTCAACGCGAATCTGGTTCGCAAGGGTATCCAGGGAGGCTTACAGGAGCTGACGAGCGATAATCCGCAGGTTCAAGCCCGAATTGCGGCCCTACGCGCCGGGCGTTTGCCGGAGCTGTCCGAATTGGAATTTTACCCGAATCTGTATGCGGGCACCACCCCTTGGTCGCCTCTGGATGTGCTGGATAACGGCTGGGGCTCGTACATCGTAGGCAGCTCTGCCCAAGTGGCCGAGCGCCTGGGTGAACTGAAGGCGGAACTGGGCATTGACGTCTTCATCTTGTCCGGCTGGCCGCTGAACGAAGAGGCCAACTATGTCAAGGAACTATTGCTGCCGCTGCTGAATCTGAAGCCGTCAGAGCCGGTGCTGGCGAACTCTGTAGTCGTCAATGTGTAACGGAATTCGGAAAGGAGCTGGCATCCTATGAAGGATACGTACATTCAACCATGGCAAACTCCCAGGCAGGTGATCGGGCCGGGCGGAGAAAGCTGGGCGCTGCTTGAGCATGACGCCTATATACGGGAGCTGGACAAGCTATCCGAGAGTGGCCTGTCAGATCTCATCCGCCAAGCTTACGAGCTTCCGGTTACTGCGGATGAGCTGAGCAAGAAACGCACCGGCTTGTATAAGGCAGCCGGAGGGCACTCCGTTTTCGCTGGGGGGCTGGCCGATTATGCCCATGCGCTGCTGGCTTCCTGGCATGCGCATCAAGACGGCTCCGTGTTAGAGAGCCAGCCGCATGTGGGGCCTCTGGCTTCTCTGTTCGAAGAGAGCGTGCGCCAAGGCAAGCTCATCACAACTTCCTTGTACCGCATCAAGCCTCTGGCTCTTACGGGAGAAGGGGAGACCGCGCCGATACTGGAAGCGGGAGAACACGGACTGCTTCTGCGCGGGAGGACGACCTTCTTGGCGGACGCCTTGTTTGCGGATGAGCTGCTCGTCTTCGTCCAAGCGGAGGGGGACTCGACTCCCACGACGATCGCTCTGGTGCCAGTGAATGCGCCACGGCTTCGTTTCCGTATATCGGAGCTCCTGGATTACGGATTGACGGTCGAGTACGACGGCGTGTTCATTCCTTGGTCCCGCGTGATCGTGGACCGGCATGCTGCGTACGCCAGAGCATGGCTTGAACACCCTGTAGCCAAAGCAGTTGCCGATTACCAGTGGACGTACAGACAACAGGACCTGCTGGACATTTTGACGGGAACGGCATTCGTGGTCGCGGAGCAAAGCGGGCGGAACCGGGATCACCATGTACAAGTCGTGCTGGGCGAGATCGTGCAGGAGCTGGAAACGGTGAAGGCGCTGCTGCTGGCTGCCGAGATCGGCGGTGCAACGAGCGAGTCAGGCGTATTTCTGCCGGAGGCTGTGTCGCTGCAAGCTGCGAAGAAAGCGGCGGTCGCCTTGCTGGAGCGTGTGTTCGAGCAAGCAAGACGGTTGGGCGGAGGCCTTATCGCCGATAACCCGAACTTGAACGGAACGGACCCTGCGGAAGAGGACCTTGCACTCGCTTGGGCACTGTACACCGTGGGCAGCGAGCGGGCATACCGCCGGTTGCAGCATGAGCTGTATGCGTTTGGAGATCCGATCCAGCAAACGTTCCGCTTTTTCGAGGAATATCCGCTTGAAACATTGAAAAGCCGTTACAACCAGTTCTGGGAAACCCGGAAGCCAGCGTTAACGGGAAGGGAGTGAGGGAGGATGTCTGCAGGGAAAGCGTATGTGGAGCGTTTGAGAGATGGAAGACAAGTATGGCTGAACGGAGAGCTCATAAAGGATCTGCCGAGCCATCCCGACTTTCAGGGTACGGTGCGCAGTGTTGCGGAGCTTATGGATTTGCAGGAGCATCCGGAGATTGGACCACAGTTGACCTATCTGACGGAGACCGGCCACCGGGCAAACCTTGCTTTTCTGATCCCGGAAAGCAAAGAGGACGTCTATCGCCGCAGCCGCAGCTTCAAGCTATGGTCGGAAGCGACGTTCGGCGTGATGAGCCGTGTATCCGGCGCTTACCGCTCGCAGGTTGCTGGCTTTTATGCAGGACGTGATGCGCTTCGAGATGATGTGCCGGGCTTTGACGAGAAGATCACCCGCTATTACACGGAGCTGCGCGACCGCGACCTGCTGCTGACTTCCGCCGGGCACGACCCGCAGATAGACCGGACCAAGCTGGCCACGGAACTAGGCGACCTGTACACAGCGGTTCGGATCGTCAGGGAGACGGAGGAAGGCATCGTCGTACGCGGGGCCAAAATGATAGCGACCGGCGGGCCGTACATGGACGAAATCATCATTTCCCCGCTGGCCAAAAAGTCGCAGGAAGAAAAGCATTATGCTCTGCTGTTTTTTATTCCCGTCAACAATCCGGGCGTTCATCTTATTTGCCGGGAATCGTTTGCCCAAACGAACGAGGAGGATTATCCGCTCAGCTCCCGGTATGACGAGATGGATGCGGTGGTCGTGTTCGATGATGCGCTGATACCGTGGGAGCGAGTGCTGATCAAGGAAGATCCGGACGCGCTGTGGAAGCTGCGTACGAATCCGTACCTTGGCGCAATCGGACTGCACGAGAACATTGTACGGTTTGTCAGCAAGCTGGAATTTGTCGCAGCCGTAGGCAACGAGCTGGCCGACTCGATCGGCATCAAGAAGTTCCCGCACGTTCGCGAGAAACTGGCCGAGCTGTTCTTCCAGCTCGAGTCGATCAAGGCTTTGCTGCAGGCTGCAGAGCATCGTTCCTTCCAGTACGGCAATGGAAAGTGGGCGCCAGACATGAAGCCGATGAACACGGCCAAAAATCTCGGTAACCGTTATTACCCTCGGGCCTTGGAACTTGTTCAATTGCTCACGGGAGCAGGCGTCCTGCAGGCTCCGTCCACGCTTGCCGATCTCCGCGGGCCGCTCGGCGAGATGCTGAAGCTATATTACAAAGGTGCAGATCGCGGACCGGTGGAACGGCTGAATCTGCTCAAGCTGACGTGGGAGCTCGTCGGCAGCCCGCTCGGCGCAAGGCATGAATTGTACGAACGGTTTTATGCGGGCGATCCGGCAAGAACGTATGCAGGACAATATCTCGACTATGACAAGCAGCCGCTGATCGATAAAGCAAGGGCCCACTGGGCGGCGGGGCGCTAGCATATACGGACCAACAACATCATGATTAGGGAGAGGTAACCATGAAAAAATGGAATTGGATCTTATTTATCTTAGTCTTCGTACTGATAAGCGGCTGCTCATCTGCAACTGGTGCCGGAAACTCGGGAAGCAAGAGCAAGAAGACCATAGTTGTCGGTACGGTCGATTCCTGGAATCCTTACGGTTTCTTGGACAAAGACGGGAAGCCGACCGGATTTGAGGTCGAAGTATTCAAGGAAATTGGCAAGCTGCTGCCCGAGTACGAGGTCAGATTTGAACTGATGCAGTTTGAGAACTTGTACGTGAGCCTGGATAGCGGCAAGATCAGCACGATCGCGCTTCAAGCGGAGCGCAACGCTGAAACGGAGAAGAAATACTTATTTACGGACGAAGCTTACTCCGTCCTTCAAACTAAGCTCATTGTGCTGGAAAGCAACAACTCGATCAACAGCTTCGCCGACGCGCAGGGCAAAACCGTGCTCGTCGCTGCGGGCAGCGGCGATGCCAAGTTCCTGGAGAAGTACAACGAACAGCATAAGGATAAGCCGATCAAGCTGGAATACGTCTCCGATCCTTCCACCGTGGTGAAAAGCCTTGTCGACAAAAGAGCCGACGCCTTTGTTCGTGGAGATACGGCGGTCATCACCTATGGCGACGCCTACGGCGTCAAGCTGAAAGCGGTGGGCGAACCGATCCAGAACCGCAAATCCTATTACCCGCTCGCCAAGGACCAAGCTCAGCTTAAGAAGGATTTGGATGGCGCGCTCCACACGCTGCGCGAGAACGGCAAGCTGAAGGAGCTGTCGGTCAAGTGGCTGAAAAACGACTACAGCCCCAAATAAATCACCATGGATAACTTTTTCGATCCGACCCTCATCGTCGAGTACATGCCCAGGCTGCTGGCATGTCTCGACGTTACGCTTATCATTCTCGTATCGGTCACGTTGGCCGGTATGACCCTGAGCTTGTTCATCGCAACGTTTCGCCTGTTCCATATCCCGGTGCTGGAGCAGCTCGCGGTCATGCTGACCAGCTACGCACGGAATACACCGATCGTCATTCAGATGTTCATCATTTACTATGGGCTGCCTATATTGCTGAAGACCTGGTTTGGCTTGGATATTAATACATGGGACAAGCTCGTTTTTGTCATTGCGGCCTATACGATCAATTCGTCGGCTTTCTTCTCGGAGGCAATCCGTACGGCAGTGCTCAGCATAGACCCCGGGCAGTTGGAAGCGGGATACGCGGTCGGGATGACTCGGCTTCAGACCTATCGGAGAATCATCATACCTCAGGCATTCGCCATTGCTTTTCCGATCATCGGAATCAATATCTCAGCCCTGATGCGCGATACGTCGATTGCTTATTCCATCGGTGTGCTTGATGTGGTCGGGCAGGCCAAAGCGATAGGAGGAAGGAGCTTCCATACGCTGGAGGCTTATGTGGGCGCCGCCATCATTTTTATCGTGCTCAGCGTACTGTTCGATAAGCTGTTCTCCCATATCGAAAACCGGCTGGGGCGCAAATACCGCACGTCGTGAATGCCTTCCATTCAGGCCATTTTAACCACAGGGGAATGTCCATGCAAACATCGATTGATCTCGTTTTTATTTGGCAAACCATGGGCAAGTCACTGCGTTATTTGCCCGCGACGCTGATGCTTTCCTTCGTGCCGTTTCTGATTTCTTTTGTCGTAGGAACACTGTTTGCGCTGGCGAGGATGTTTAATGTCCCTGTTGTCGCCAGATTTTGCAGCTTATATATCGTGGTCGTCCGGGGAATACCGGTCGTTCTGCTGCTGTTTATTTGCTATTATGCGATCTATGGCGGTATCGACGCCCTCGCCAAGTCGTTTGACCTCAGTGTGCACTCCAAGGATTTATCCCCGCTGTGGATTGCGATTATCGCGTTATCGGTGAACGGTACCGTGTATTTGGCCGAAACGATGCGCAGCGCCCTGATGGCTGTTGATAGGGGACAGATGGAAGCCGCTTATTCGGTCGGCATGAGTACCTTCCAAGGACTGAGGCGGGCGGTGTTCCCGCAGGCGCTGCCGAAGGCTCTTCCGAACCTGTGCAACAACCTGACCGCGACCATCAAGAGCGCCTCACTTGCGTTTACGATCTCGGTTGTCGATCTGTTGAATGGAGCACTGCTGTATGCCAGTTCCAACTACAAGTACCTGGAAGCCTATATCGCAGCGGCGATTCTGTATTGGCTGCTCTGCTACGGGATCGACAAATCGCTTCAGCTCTTGGAAAGAAGGGTCAACCTCAAAACGGAAAGAACATCGTTATGAGCGAATGTTAAGACAATGCCCCTATAGTAGGATTGAACTCACACTGCCGATTCCTCCTTGGATCGGCAGTTTTGGCTTATTTTTTATGATAGTAGGAAACGTGAATCCGAGTATTCGAATAAGAAAAGAAAACAATAGAAACAAGCAGAGCCTGCATTCATTGATTACACTTTTAAAAAATGATATGCTTAGTAGAATTAATTAATAGATACTTACCTGTTGCAAGTCGGGTTTAGGATGGCATTTTATACGAATACGCATCAGTCATTGATACAGACATCGCGCCGGTACTCGGATGAATCACAGAACAGGGAACGGTTGCGCGAAGGGGGAAGGAACATGCTGCGTTTAGGCCAAAAGGTTATTATCATCGGAGACAGCTTTGAGCAAAATCTGCCTGTCGGCGAATACGGATATATCATTGCTTACGACCGCAATGCGGACAATGTATTTGATTATGTTGTACGGGTTCCGAAGACTAACAAGCATCATTTTGTGCCGGGAGCCGACGTGGAGCTGGAAGAAACGCTGCTCAAGCTGGAGGCGGACCGGATCGAACGGGAGGCGCTGATTGACTTTGCGCTCGCCACCCGGAACGCGGCCCTGTTTCGCCGGCTGATGACGGGGGAAGCGGAAGAGCCGAAAGCGGAAGACGCCAATAAGGATGTTCAATCCAATCAGGACTTTATCCGTCAGATTCATTTGAAAGCCTGGATTTAAAAGATGAAGGCAGCCGCCTTAAGGCGTGCGCGGTCTCAAGAAGCCGGTTCCTCTTTGGAGGTTCCGGTTTTTATTTTGTCCATAGAGTGGTCATCATGGTAAGGAAACTGCGAACCGCCCGCTCTTCTGCGAAGGAGCTAAAATAATAACCAAAAAGAGCCTTCCCCCTCCCGCGATCCGGGAAAGGGAAGGCTTCTTTTGACGTGAAAGGATCATTGTGCCAAGGGCGCCAATGTCTCGGCCCAGCTCCGCAGATTGTCGATCGCGGAGATTGGCAGCGACAACTGGCCGGAGCTCAATACTTCGGCGGCACGCCTATCTGAAGCCTGGCCGGGGTAGGCGACCGGCTGCGCAGGGTCGGCAGGGGGCGATTCTCCGATCTCCCGCAGCAGGTCGGTCACCTGCTCGCGGAAAGCTTCGGCCGTCTGCCCGAAGGCTGTCGGATCGATGAGCAGGATGAGTGCTCCTCTATCGTTGAGCGAGCCCTTCGATCCGGCCCCGGTGCCCACAAGAGGACCGGTTAAAATTTCAAAGGCGAGCGCCAGCGCGTATCCCTTATACCCGCCGTATGGTTTAACCGCTGCGACTCGGTACGGATCGGTCGTCGCCTGCCCCTTCTCGTCGACTCCCCACGACTCGGGAATAGACTGTCCGCTGAGCTTGGCCACCTCCACAAGGCCGATTGCCCGTTCGGATAGCGCGATATCGACCACAAACAGCGGATCGGTATGGGGGATTCCGATGCCGAGCGGGTTCGTGGATAGCGCAGCTTCCGTTCCGCCATGGGGAATCATGAGGTTTTTGCCGCCGTATTCCCATACGAGTGTAACCAATCCTTGCTGGGCGCCGTAGCGAGCAATGACGCCTGGACAATTGAAGCGGCTTATTCCGCTGATGCCGATGGCCTGCACTTTGGGCCGGTCCGGATCGGACAACGCCAAGTCGATCGCGTCCCTGGCCACAATATGGCCGACGTCTCCATGGCCTTCAATGTGCAGAACCGGCCCTTTCGACGGAGCGGCCCGGTATGCTCCCCTGGCATCGAACGACGAGAGGGCTACGCCGAAGGACAGGAAGCCGTGCGATGTTCTCCCTCTCAGATCGGCGTCTAAGTAATCGTCCACGACAATGCGAGCTTCCCGTTCCGTCGCGCCTTTGGCGAGCAAGATCCGGGTTGCCAAATTTTTTAACTCATCGATCTGAATCGTGCCCCACTGAGAATCGGACATATAAGGATAACCTCCTGCTTGATCCCACATAACAATTAACCGCATGGGTTTACTATGAATTTGGGTCATAAAAATAGGCGGGCTGACCGCTTATTGAAGAGATTACCGGATAAAGCCGACTTTGTATAATGAATAGTAGAGATCAATAACTTCAAATATTTTGAATCGTCGCGATCGGAGACAGCTCTTCATGCAGCGTAAGCAGCAGTCTATTCCCGGCCGAACCGAGTGCACTTCCGTCCGCCTGTCTCAGAATGCCTATCAGGAGATCGGCGTTCAGATCCGCCACTTGCTTCAGCACGGTCCCTTCCGGAACGGGGTCAACGGTCACGATGGGAACGACAGCCAAGCCATAGCCGACCTGCACATAGTGCTTCAGCGCGGTTGTACTCGTAATTTCGATTCCATGATAAGGACTCGCCCCCTGGTCGGCAAGTACGGATTCCAGCTTGTTGCGGTATGGGCATACGGGGCTGGTCAGAAGCAAGCGTTCATGGCGCAGATCTTGAACGCGAACCGTCCGGTCGGCTGCCGCCAGTTTATGGCTGCTTGGCACGAGCAGGGCTACTTCCTCAACGAACAAGGGCTCGAAGATCGTACCGGAGCTCGTCTCGGGGGGCGCGCAGAGAAGGAGGTCCAGCTCTCCTTTTAGCAGCATGCCGGCCATATCCTGCGTGTTTCCGATCCGCACGGTGACGTCGATCTTCGGGTAGCGGCGATGAAACGCCGAAAGCGCTTGGGGCAGCCGATAGCTGGCAGCCGGCTCGACGACCCCCAGACGGACGGTTCCCGCCTCGCCTTGCATCCATTCCGACATAGCGGACTTCACAGCCTCGTACTCTTTGATGAGCAGCGCCGATTTCTCGTAGAACAACCGCCCGGCATCCGTGAGCCGAATCCCATTGCGCTTTCCCCGTTCGAGCAGCTTCGTCCCAAGATCTGCCTCCAGCTTCTGAATTTGCATCGTCACGGTGGATTGCACGTACTGCAGCTCTTCGGCCGCCTTATGGAAGTTTCCCGTGCTGACCACGGCATGGAAGGTCTTTAACGTGCGAATATCCATCCGCTTTCTCCTCTCATTCGGTTTTTCCTATTATAGCATAAAATTGGAAGGAGGAAGAAAGCCTCCCCGCTTGTTTCATTCCTGGCTCCAGCCCTTCCCATCCATTGAGTTCACCAGGTAACTAAGCTATAATAGTAGGAATGATTAGCCAAGAAGCGAGGTGCAGGAAATGAGTATTTCCGTCAAGGATGTTGAGCATGTAGCGGCGCTGGCCCGTCTGGAGCTGAGCGAGCAGGAGAAAGAGAAATTTGCGGAGCAGCTGAGCGCGATCTTGAAGTATGCGGAGCAGCTTGAGCAGCTCGACACAGACGGCATCGAGCCTACGAGCCATGCGATGCCATTGGTGAACGTTTTGCGCGAGGACGTGGTCAAGCCGTCCCTGGATATTGAGCAAGTGATGCGGAATGCGCCTGATGAAGAAGACGGCCAGATTAAGGTTCCGGCCGTACTGGAGTAGGGTTATATATTGAAGGGAGGATTTCTGCTTGTCTCTGCTTAACTTACGACTACAGGACGTACATAATAAGCTCCACGCCAAAGAAATCACCGTCACCGATCTGGTGAACGAATCTTATAACCGGATCGATGAGGTGGACGGCAAAGTCCGGGCGTTTCTGACTTTGGGCAAAGAACAGGCGCTGGCCCGGGCCGGTGCGCTTGATGAGAAGCTGGGCACCGACGATTCCCGCGGTCTGCTGTTCGGGCTGCCGATCGGGGTTAAGGACAATATCGTAACTGAAGGGCTGACGACAACCTGCGCCAGCCAATTTCTGCGCAACTACGATCCGATCTACAGTGCAACGGTCGTTAAGAAGCTTCAAGAAGCGGACGCCGTCACGATCGGCAAGCTGAATATGGATGAGTTCGCGATGGGCGGCTCCAACGAAAACTCGAGCTTTCACCCTACGTATAACCCGTGGAATACCGAGTATGTGCCAGGTGGCTCCAGCGGTGGCTCTGCGGCTTCTGTAGCGGCGGGCGAAGTGTTCTTCTCGCTCGGTTCGGATACAGGCGGCTCGATTCGCCAGCCGGCATCCTACTGTGGCGTGGTTGGACTGAAGCCGACCTATGGTCTCGTCTCGCGCTTCGGCCTGGTGGCTTTCGCCTCCTCGCTAGACCAGATCGGACCGCTGACCAAAAATGTCGAGGACAGCGCGTATCTGCTGCAAGCCATCGCCGGTCACGATCCGTCGGATTCCACCTCGTTGAATGTGGACGTGCCAGATTATCTGAGCGCACTGACAGGCGATGTGAAAGGCTTGCGTGTAGCTGTGCCCAAGGAGTATGTGGGACAAGGCATTGATCCGAAGGTCAAGGAAGCCGTTCAGGCTGCACTGAAGACGCTCGAAAGCCTGGGCGCGATTGTAGAGGAAGTGTCCCTGCCGCATACCGAATATGCGGTGGCTACTTACTACCTGCTCGCTTCGTCCGAGGCATCGTCCAACCTGGCGCGGTTTGACGGCGTACGCTACGGCGTAAGGGCCGACAATCCGAAGAACCTGCTGGATGTTTACCTGAGAAGCCGCAGCGAAGGCTTTGGCGACGAAGTGAAGCGCCGGATCATGCTCGGCACATATGCGCTCAGCTCCGGGTACTATGATGCTTACTATCTGAAGGCTCAGAAGGTTCGGACGCTGATCAAGCGTGACTTCGACCAAGTATTCGAGAACTATGATGTGGTCATCGGGCCGACGGCTCCGACGCCGGCGTTCAAGATCGGCTCTCAGACGAGCGATCCGCTAACCATGTATCTGAACGATATTCTGACCATACCGGTCAGCCTCGCAGGAATCCCTGCTATCAGCGTGCCGTGCGGCTTGGCTGACGGCCTGCCGGTCGGTCTGCAAATTATCGGCAAGGCGCTGGATGAAGCGACGGTGCTGCGTGTAGCTCATGCCTACGAGCAGCATACCGAGTTTCACAAGCTGCGCCCGCAGCTTTAAGGAAAGGAGCGACCCTACATGACAGCGGCAACCGGTAACCAACAAGGATCTGACAGAAAGTATGAGACCGTCATCGGTCTCGAGGTGCACGTCGAGCTGCACACGAAATCCAAAATTTTCTGCGGCTGCTCCACTTCCTTCGGAGCTCCGCCGAATACCCATACCTGCCCGGTATGTCTCGGGCATCCCGGCGTTCTGCCTGTGCTCAACAAGCAGGCGCTGGAGTATGCCATCAAGGCTTCTATGGCGCTCAATTGCCAGGTAGCGACGGACACGAAGTTTGACCGCAAAAACTACTTTTATCCCGATTCGCCTAAGGCGTATCAGATCTCGCAGTACGACAAGCCTGTCGGTGAGCACGGCTGGGTGGAGATTGAGGTCGGTGGCGTTACCAAGCGCATCGGCATCACTCGCGTCCATCTGGAGGAAGATGCCGGAAAGCTGACGCATGTCGATGGCGGCTACGCCTCCCTCGTTGACTTCAACCGTGTCGGCACGCCTCTGATCGAGATCGTTTCCGAGCCGGACCTTCGTTCTCCCGAGGAAGCACGCGCCTACCTGGAGAAGATCAAGGCGATCATGCAGTACTGCGACGTCTCCGACGTTAAAATGGAAGAGGGCTCGCTGCGTTGCGACGCCAACATCAGCCTGCGTCCTTTCGGCCGCGAGAAGTTCGGCACGAAGGCGGAGCTTAAGAACATGAACTCGTTCCGCGGCGTACAGCGCGGACTCGAATATGAAGAATGGCGTCAGGCCGACGTGCTCGACTCCGGCGACGAAGTCGTGCAGGAGACGCGCCGCTGGGATGAGGCCCAGGGCAAGACGCTGACCATGCGCAGCAAGGAGCAGGCGCATGACTACCGGTACTTCCCGGACCCGGACCTCGTCTCCGCGCATATCGATGAAGAGTGGAAGACCCGTGTGCAAAGCACGATTCCGGAGCTGCCGGACGCCCGCAAGAAGCGGTATGTCGAGCAGTACAGCCTGCCGAGCTATGACGCCGAAGTCATTACGGCTTCCATGAAGCTAGCCGATTTCTTCGAGGAGAGCTTGAACTATACCCAGGATGCCAAGGCTGTATCCAACTGGATCATGGGGGATCTGCTCGGCTACCTGAACGCCAGCGGACTGGAACTGGCTGATGTACGCATCACAGGTCAGGGTCTCGGCGAAATGATCGGTCTGATCGAGAAAGGCACGATCAGCAGCAAGATCGCCAAAACCGTCTTCAAATCGATGCTTGAAACAGGCAAAAGCCCGCAGGCGATCGTGGAAGAGCAGGGGCTGGTGCAGATCAGCGACGAAGGAGCCATCGCAGCGATCGTCGATCAGATCGTAGCGAACAACCCTCAGTCCGTGGCCGATTTCAAAGCCGGCAAGGACAAGGCCGTCGGCTTCCTGGTCGGACAGATCATGAAGGAAACCAAGGGCAAGGCTAACCCGGGATTGGTTAACAAGTTAATCTTGGAGAGCCTTAATCGTTAATGGGGTGAAGCTTCCGGTGATCCGCCCGGTCGATATGGATAATCTGCAGGAGCTGCTGCCGCTTTTGGAGCTGCAGCAGCAGGCCTATCGCATTGAGGCCGAGCTTGTCGGCTTCGAGGAAATTCCTCCTTTGCTCGATTCGCCTCAAGAGTTGCGTGAATCGGGGGAGTCATTCTTCGGTTATTATGAAGATGAGAAGCTGCTCGGCGCTATTTCCTGTAAGCAGAGCGCCCGGGAGCTGACGATCTGCCGTATGATGGTTCATCCGGACCGCTTCCGGCAGGGCATCGCGGGAGCGCTTCTGCGGCATGTAGAAGCCATTGCCATACCCGGCTGTGCGATCGCTGTAGCGACGGGCACCACGAATACACCTGCTGTCGCTTTATACGAAAAGCATGGTTTTATGGCCTCCCGGATGCAGCTCATCGCACCGGGCATCACGATGACCCATTTTATAAAGCTTGCGGAGCCGTGATGATGCGGCTTCTTTTTTTTGTAAACTTTTTTTTTCGGAAAAAGTAACGTACGCCCCCGTTCATGGTAAAATAATGGTCACATTGGGCATGCTCAGAAAGGAGTGGTTTATTTATGAATGATCCTTGGTCGATTGATTTATTTCACATTACATTGAGGCTGCTGCTATCGATGCTGCTGGGCGGTCTGATCGGCTTCGAGCGTGAGCAGAGCAGCCGGGCGGCAGGTCTTAGGACGCATATGCTCGTTTGCCTCGGTTCGACCTTAATCATGCTCCTCTCCATATATGGTTTTTCTGATTTTACTAGGCTCGATCATGTACAGAGGGACCCGGCCCGGCTCGCTGCTCAGGTTATCAGCGGGATCGGATTTTTGGGCGCTGGCACCATCCTCTACACCGGCAAATCGATTACGGGACTGACGACAGCAGCTTCGCTATGGGTCGTAGCGGCGATTGGTCTGGCGATCGGGGCAGGATTTTATTATGCGTCCGGGCTGGCCTGCCTTTTCGCGCTCATCAGCCTGTTTGGCCTGCATGTGGTGGAGAAGCGGTACATGGCGCATAAGAGAACGCATAGCTTGAGGCTTGAGGCGGCGGATATCCCGAGCTTGCTGGGACGCGTCTCCCATCTGCTTGCAAGCAGGGGCTGCGATATCAAGAAGTGGTCAGTTGAGGAAATACCGGGCGAACAGCCCGATCGCATGATCCAAATCACCCTGGAGCTGCGCTTGACCAAGAAAACGTCACCTGCGCAGACGATAGAGGAATTACTCGGGATTGATGGAATCCGGGCTGTTTCTATGGATTAAGTCAGCGGTTGCACGTCAGCCGATCTTTTTGTCGAAGGGATGAAGGGGAAATCCTCTGAGTGTTCGTCTAAGACAATATGAGAAGAACCAAGGCGGTGAAACGATGGAATGCATGGCGGATGAACAGTTGGTCGACCTGATCCGTCAAGGCGATGAAGCGGCGTACCGTACCCTGATGGAGCGCTACCAGGATTATGTATATACGCTGATTTACCGCATGGTTGACCATCGCGAAACTGCTGAGGATTTGACTCAAGAAGTATTTCTCAAGCTGTTTCGGGCGATTGAGCGATTTCGGGGCGATTCCCAGCTCAAGACTTGGATTTACCGCTTAACCGTTAACCTGGTGGCCGACTACAGGCGTTCCCGGAAGCGAAGGCCGTATGAAGCCATTCTGGATAAAGTAAAAGGCTGGTTCGGGGACCGCAAGGAGGAGCCCGAGGCCAAGGCGCTGGAACGGGAGGAGAGGCAGACGGTGCAGGATCTGCTGTCCGCCCTTCCCGACAAATATAAACTGGTGTTATATTTATACCATTATAAGCAATTGTCCTACCAGGAAATTGCCGATGCGACCGGCTTGCCTATCAAGACGGTCGAGACGAGACTGTACCGCGGAAAAATGCTGCTGAAACAAAAATGGCTGGAGGTGGGCGGGCATGACTGGCATTCATCCAAGCGATCAAGAACTGCTACATTATCTGAATAACCGCTGCCCGGAGTTGGAATTGCGGCGTATTGGCACTCATTTGGACATTTGTCCTTTCTGTAAACGCAGGCTGACGGTGCTTCTGGATATCGAGCTTGCGCTCGAAGAGCTCCCGTTGTTAAAAGCACCCTGCGAGCTAGCCGATCGCGTACTTCAAGCCCTTCATGTAAGGGGCAAGAGGGACATTCCGGGGCGTACGCCTCCGGCCAGGCCTCCGGTTCCGATCCCGCCTCTGGCCGAGGCAGCATCCTCCCAGACCGCATACAACCCGCGATGGAAGCGGGAGCTGACCCATGGCATGCTGGCTTTGGCAGCCACCTACCTATTCATCGCCTCCGGCATTATAGGCAGAATTACTTCACTCAACACCAGAGAGCTGGAGAGCGGGGTCCGCTTCGGCGCCGCCCAGTTGTTTCAAGCGATGGATGCCGTTTCGCGCCATTTGCTGTCTTAAGGAGGATTCCGTATGGAACGTTATCAGGCTAAAAGTAAGGAAAAGCCCGAGGAGCTGCTCGAAGACGAGTTTCTGCGGGAGCGGATGGAGAGGTGGGGGCAGAGCAGCCAGAAGCGTCCCTTTGATCCATATCTCGCCATGCGCATGCGCAAAAACAAATGGGTGGCAGGCATCCTATCCTTTATGATTCCGGGTACCGGACAGCTGTATCTGGGCTTGATGCAGCGTGGGCTGGGGATCATGGTGATGTTTATGCTGGACATATTTGCGATCGTCTTTTTCGCGATGAACGAGAGCATTCCTCTGATTGTTCTATTCTCGCTGCTGCTGCCGATCATGTATTTCTACAATATTTTTGATGCGCTGCAGCAGACGGACCGAGTGAATGGCTGGGCAGCGCCCCTTGATTTCTCTGATGTCCGGACATTCGATTCCGCCGCGGAGACTGAAGAGCGTCCGGTTCGTCCCCGTAGGAGGGGGAATAACTTCGGCTATCTGCTGATTCTTGCAGGCGTCGTCTTGTTTTTGGCGGCGGGCAGGCCGGAATGGCTGGACCGGGCCATCCAATTTATGGGCTCTACCTTTGGTGCGCTGGTGCTGATCGGACTCGGCTTATTCCTGTTCTTCAGAGAATCGATGAAAAAATAGGGAGTGTTACGTATGTTGAAGGTAGGTCGATATACGGCAGCCCTTGTACTTGTCATTGTGGGCGGAGCGGTCGTGTCCGACAAGCTGGCTGGAACCGGCTTGACTGCCGAGCTTGTCAAGATCTGGCCGATGCTTTTCATTATGCTGGGGCTTGAATACATTCTATTTAACATGCGCCATGGACGGGGACAACGACCGCTGAAGCTGGATCTGGGCGGCATTATTTTCTCTGTAGCCGTGGCAGCAGTGATCATTGTCAGTGTACAGAACCCGGGCGTATGGCAAGGGATCCAGGGAATCAAGGGACTCGGCAGCACCAATATTGCCAGTGTCATCGAAGCGTTCAGCGACGACGGCAAGTCCTTTGATAAAGGGACAACGGTCATCCCGGCCGGAGCCGAGATCAAGCAGATCAAGCTTACCAATACCAATGGCAAGCTGAGGATCAAGCCGGGTAATGTCCCGCAGATCGAGGTGGAGTTGACGGTCTATGTCAATTCCGACAAAGAGGAGGAGGCGGCAAGCATCGCCGAAGCTTCCCGGCTGGAGCACCGCATCTCGGGGGAGACGTTGGAGATCTCTACTGTCCCAGCGGAATATGGCTTCAAGCTGTTCGGCAAGCGTAAGCCTCGTATGGATCTCATCGTGACGGTTCCGGCCGAACTCCGAGCGGATTGGGATGTAAGTTTGACCAACGGTCAAATCGAAGCATCCAAGCTCCTTCTTCAGCGGGCTTTTACTGCAGAGGGAGTCAATGCCGAAATCTTAGTTCGAGAGATGGTCGGTACGATTAGCCTCAAAGCGACCAATGGCCAATTGAAGACACAGAAGACGGAGGGCAGCCTGTCCATGGAGGTCAGCAATGGGATTTTGGAGGCCGCAGATCATACCGGCGGGGCCAAGCTCAAATCCACCAATGGAGAATCGACGCTATCCCGTCATAGCGGAGATGTGGACATCGAGATAGCCAATGGAGCCATCCAAGCGGATGGTAACCTCAAGCGGGTACGTACAGAGGGTGCCAGCGCCTCAGTCAAGCTCAGGACCTCGCAGGTGGAAGGGGACTGGGATGTGACGACTAAGCACGGCAAGGTAGAGCTTATGCTGCCTGCGGCCGGAAGCTATACCTTCGAAGGCACGGGCGGTTTTGGCAGCATGCACACGGAGCTGCCCTTCCAGATCTCCAAAACCTCCATGACCGGGACACTGGGAAGCGGTACGTATAAGGTACATGCAGCAACCAAAGGGGCTTTATCCGTGCAAAGAGTCAATTGACAATCTTTCCGCCGACCGGGTAAAATAAAGAGATATACTCTTCCGGGTTAGGCGGTGAACACCATGAGTGCTTTGGAGCAGGCGCTAAACAAGCTTAAGACGATGGGCGTCCGTATGACGCCGCAGCGGCATGCGATTTTGTCCTATCTGTTGAAAACGATGTCTCATCCTACAGCGGATGATATCTATAAGGCGCTGTCGCCACAGTTTCCGAGCATGAGCGTCGCAACCGTCTATAACAACTTGAAGGTATTTATGGAATCGGGTTTGGTTCGCGAGATGACATACGGCGATCATTCCAGCCGGTTCGATGCTGATTTGTCGGACCACTACCATGCGTTGTGTGAGGAATGCGGCAAGCTAGTTGATTTTGCCTACAAGCCGCTTGATGAGCTGGAGCAGGCTGCCGGGGAAATGACCGGCTTCCGGGTCAAGAGCCATCGGGTAGAGGTATACGGCGTATGTGCCGACTGCCTAAGCAAGTCGAAATGAAAGATTACTAAAATTGGGGTATAATGGACGTGTCCGGTCGCGCGAATTGGCGTAACGGAGGCGTCCTTTTCTTTTTGCTTCAGCCTACGGTCGCTGCACTATTCGTATAGAGGTGAATTCATGAATTTTGACGGTTATTCCGCAAGTCCGCCTCCTCGGAGGAAAAGAAGGGCCTTACGGGCTCTGCTGCTTTTGCTGGCCCTAGCCGCCGCCGCGATCCTTGCGGCTTATTACTGGACCGTTTATGTCCCTAGCGGCAAGCATGAGCCGCCGACATTTGACGGGAATCCCAAGCCGGTATTTTACCAGGGAGGCATGCTCCAGGACCCGGCTGTAGGAAGCAAGGAATCCTTGAAGCTTTCCTTCGATACGGTTCAGGAGCGCATCGATCCTTCTGTTCTCTATGAACAGAAATCCGAGTCGACCATCATTACTACGCAAAGTAAAGTCGTTCGTTTGCGGACGAGCCAATTGACCGGCATGATCAACGAAAAGCCTTTCACCTTGAAGTTTCCTTTGGAGAAATCCGGCGGCAAGCTGTATCTGCCGATCGATCCGCTGCGCAGCTTCTATCGCATCGACCTTCGGGAATCCGAGGAAACGGGTGCCGTTCTCTTGTTCTTAGAAGGAGACACAATCCGCTGGTTGCGAACGGTTTCCTACGAAGGCAAGCCGGATAAGACCATTGCGATGAGACGCGACCCCTCCATCAAGGCGCCGATCCTCGCAGATGTCCGCCAGGCGGAGAATCTGATCCTTTGGGGAGAAGAAGGGGAATGGTACCGCGTGCAGCTCACGAACGGCTACCGCGGCTATGTGCGCAAGAGTGATGCGGTTGTGGATCGCGAAGAGAAAGTTCCCGTTAATAAGGAGCCGGACTTTCAGCCTAAGCGGCCCATTACCGGTAAGATCAATTTGACATGGGAGCATGTCGTATCCAAAAATCCAGACACCTCGAAGATAGGCGAGATGCCTGGAGTGAACGTGGTTAGTCCTACCTGGTTTCATCTGCAGGATGGAGAAGGCAACCTTCAGAATTTAGCGGATCCAGCCTATGTCCAGTGGTCCAGGTCTAAAGGTTACCATATCTGGCCTATCTTTAGTAACGGCTTCGACCCGAAGCGGACGACGGAAGCTCTCTCGACTTACGACAAGCGGCTGAACATGATCAAGCAGCTGCTGAGTTTCTCCCAGCTATACGGGTTGGATGGCATCAATATCGATTTCGAGAACGTCGATTTGAAGGACAAGCAGAACCTGGTTCAATTCGTCCGCGAGCTGACACCGCTGCTTCATGAGCAGGGACTCGTCGTCTCGATCGATGTCACACCGCGGTCAACCAACGAGATGTGGTCGATGTTCTACGACCGCAAGGCTCTGATTGAATCCGTCGACTATATGATGCTGATGGCCTATGACGAGCATTGGGCGAGCAGTCCCAAGGCAGGCTCTGTCGCGTCTCTGAAGTGGGTGGAGGAATCCATACAAGGGCTGCTTCGCCAGGATAAAATTCCGCCTTCCAAGCTGGTGCTTGGTATCCCATTCTATACCCGGGTATGGACGGAGGAGACGAAGAACGGCAAGGCGACGGTAAGCTCGCGTGCGGTGTTCATGGAGATGCCTCAACGGATTATCCGCGAGCAGAAGCTTACTCCCACCTTCTCGGAGGAAACGGGACAAAACTATATCGAGTACAAGGAAGCGGGCAAGCTTCAGAGGATATGGATCGAAGATGAGACGAGCGTCCGCGCCAGAATGAAGCTGGTCAAGGAGCTGGGCTTAGCGGGAGTCGCATCCTGGCGCAGAGGCTTCGAGGTTCCGGACGCCTGGAACTGGATCAAGGAAGAGCTGGCTAAATAAAGGTTTGATATCAAAACGGCATGTCCACCGACGGATCGGGGACATGCCGTTTTTGATGTGGATCACGAAGAAGTAGTCGCACCTTCCTGGGCGGGCTTGGCTTCCTCAGCGGGATGAACATGCTGGGCGTCTTCTTGTGGAGCGTGGGCCGGGTCGACGGACAATATGGTTTTGCAGAACATACAGCGGTCTGTTTTGCCGATGATCTTGGTCGGCTTGGCGCACTCCGGACAGACGACAACGACGGCGCTGGTCGACATCATCCCGGCTGCGAAGTAGATGCCCATGCTGACCAGCATGAGGATCGCGCCGATGACCATACCTACCGCAGCGATCATCCGCCCTACAGCTCCCCATTCGAATACTATCCCGGCCAGACCCAGAATCATCAGCAGCATGCCTCCCATGGTCAGTAGCAGTCCCCAGAGCCGGAATTCGTTTGCCTTGCTTGATTTAAATCGCACGATCGTCACTTCTTTCATTCAAGAATTGTGAGAGCTCTCATAAATAAATTGCAGGAAACTGCGTCTGCATGTAGAAATACTTCATAAGCAAGAATGGCTAACCTATGCATTCCATGGTCAGGAGGCCCTTTCATTCATGGAATCTCTGAAGAAGCAGCACTTGGACAGGCTCCGTAAGGACGAGACCGTACTTGGCGTGCTCGTTGTCGACAATCCTTCTCCGTATTCGGCGGTCACTGACGGTTTTGATTTTCTGTTGCTGGTCGTCAGCCGTCATGCAGAGCGGGCCGACCAACAAATTCATTATATAGAAGACCACTTACGTATACAAGAAAGATGGATCATTCCGCAGATGCTTGATGCACTCATCCTTCACGGCGAACAACCCAATGTTTTTTATTGGATCTTAAAAGGAGAGATACTTTTGGATCGCGAGATGTATCTGGAAAGCTTGCGGCATCGGGTTCTGGAGTTTCCTGAGGAGCTGAGGGAGCACAAGCTGCTGATCGAGTTCTCCAAGTTTCTGCGCAGCTATTTGCAGAGCAAAGACTATTTGATTGGCGAGCATCTGCTGGATGCCTATAATAATATTTTGGAGGCACTGCAGCATTGGGCGCGTATCGTCATCGTGGAAGCCGGCTATCATCCAGAAGTTACCGTATGGAGTCAGGTACGCCTGATCAATCCAGGCGTCTACAAGCTGTATGAAGAACTGACACTGAGCAGCGAAACGTTGAAGCAGCGTGTGCAGCTCGTCCAACTGGCCTGCGAATTCTCCGTCATGTCCAAGATGGAGCGGTGCTGTAAGGTACTGCTCGATCAACTGGCGAGCAGGGAGGAGGCCTGGAGTCTTCAAGAGCTCCAGCAGCTCCCGGGGCTATCTGACGTCAAGTCTGAGCTTCCGCTGCTGCTTAACAAGCTGGTCAGGAAGGCTCTGGCTGCAGAGGTCGTCCACACGGCTGATCCCGAGCTCAGTTTGCTGGAGTTGCGATATCGGGATGCCAAGGTCCATGCAGTGTGATATAATCAGCATGAACAATTTCATAGCCACTAGGGGAGCCCCAAGATGCGGGGCTGAGAAAAAGAAGCCTTCTTTGACCCTTGGAACCTGTAATGACGGGGAAGCGGATCGAACCGCCTGCCGTCCTGGATGATGCCAGCGTAGGGAAGTGGACGAGTGCTCGATCGCTTTATAATAAGCAACCGGTCATGAAGTCAGCCTGCGCAGGCTGACTTTTTTTGTGTTGTCCTTGCAGGTGGGGGAGAAGCATGCAGCTTGACGAGGAGAGGAGGTCAGATATGAAGCTGGTTATTAACGGGGAGAACCGTGATGTGAACGACATTGCAACGGTAGCAGACCTGCTCGCTTTCTATAAGCTGGAGCAGAAGATACTGGTCGTAGAGTTGAACCGCAATATTATCGAGCGGGACACCTACGCAAGCACCGGGCTGCAGGAGGGCGATCAACTGGAAATCGTCCATTTCGTCGGGGGAGGCTAACCTTCCGGCAGGATGTGCCCGCACCTTCATAGAAGGATTTCATGCACCGGAATTCCGGAAAAGGAGATATCAATCATGACAGAAACCTTAAACATTGGTCCTTATACCTTTAAATCCCGTCTATTGCTTGGAACCGGCAAGTTTACATCGCTCGACATCCAGGAGAAAGCCGTTCGTGCCTCCGAGGCCGAAGTGCTTACCTTTGCCATCCGCCGGCTGCCGATCGACAATCCCGATGCTCCTAACTTTCTGGAGACACTCGATCTGAAGAATTTTACTCTCCTGCCTAATACAGCAGGTGCTTATACGGTAGAGGAAGCGGTTCGTATCGCCCGTCTGGCCAAAGCTACCGGATTATGCGATATGATCAAGGTTGAGGTAATCGGCGATCCGAGAACCTTGCTTCCCGATCCGGTCGGAACGCTGGAGGCAACGAAGATCCTGGTGGACGAGGGATTCATTGTCCTGCCTTATACGTCCGATGACCCGATCCTGGCGCGTAAGCTTCAGGAAGCCGGTGCAGCTGCGGTTATGCCGGGCGCATCGCCGATCGGTTCCGGCCAAGGTATTGTTAATGCAGGTAACCTGCGCTTTATTATCGAGGAAGCCAAGGTGCCCATTATTGTAGATGCGGGTATCGGTGGTCCGGCGGACGCAGCACTGGCTATGGAGCTTGGCGCAGACGGCGTGCTGCTGAATACAGCCGTTGCAGGGGCGCAGAATCCTGCTCTTATGGCTGAAGCGTTTAAGCTCGCCGTGGAGGCAGGACGGAAGGGCTTCCTCGCGGGCCGGATAGCGAAGAAGCGGTATGCTTCGGCCAGTAGCCCCGAAGAAGGAATGATTGAGTAATCGGGTTCTAAAAGCGTACGGGAAGGCGCGGGCTGAGGATCGAGCTTTCCCGTTTTTCATTCATTTCAACTTTTTTAAAATCAATGCTTGACTTTCATATAGAGCATGTGATAAATTAGTCTTCGCCGCTGAGAAGGACTTGTCCAGAACGGCAGGCCAAGCAACCCTGATAAAAACAAGAAATAAAAAAAGCTTGCATTGAATTAGGTAAGTGTGGTACATTATAAAAGTCGCCGCTAAACGAGGTGACAATAAGCGACAAAGAAGGAAATTGTTGAAAAGTATGTCTTTGTCGGTAAATAATTGCCCTTTGAAAACTGAACAACGAGTGAGTGTTAAATAGAGAATGAAAATTCTCGCTAGCATTACTTTTGAGCAAGTCAAACACCTTAATGGAGAGTTTGATCCTGGCTCAGGACGAACGCTGGCGGCGTGCCTAATACATGCAAGTCGAGCGGACTTATTCCTTCGGGGATAGGTTAGCGGCGGACGGGTGAGTAACACGTAGGCAAC
>NZ_JBBPCC010000028.1:0-82891 GCF_038070315.1 Paenibacillus filicis
GGCTAAAACACTACATAATATGAATCGAATCTTGTAATATTAGGTTGAATTAACTATAATAACGAGGAAAGATTTGCAATAATCAAAGAATTCTACAGAAAATGTCGAACAACGTAAATTGTACGAACTATACGTTTTTAGTGGTTTTTCTACTAGTATCATTCCTCAAGCCCGCATAATCATTCTTCCGAGACCTGCTTGTCAGCCCGATATTCCTGCCTCGCTGCAGAACCGGTCTGCTGGCGGGTTTCCGTCTCTTACAAATTCGTCTTATCCGGGACAAACACGATTCCTCCCCTTATAATAGAACGATAGAGCGCACTTGGAAAGTCCCAAAAATAGTCCCCAACTCACAAGGAGCCTGCTATGTTTCTGAAAAAAAGTACGGTTCGAAAAAATGGTAAAGTATATAGCTACTACAAGCTTGTCTCCTCCTACAAGGACAGCGAAGGAAGAAGCAAGCACAAGCTGATCAAGCATCTGGGTATTTTGACCGACGAGGAAGCAGACCGAATGAGAAGTGAGCTCAGAGAGCAAAGCAGAAGAAAAGCGCAGTCCCTGCCTACAGGCGAAGAGGTTATCGCTTATGCCTTCCAGTCATCTGTCTTCATGCTCAGAGAAATTCAGCTTCTGACTTATGCCCCTTACACCCAGAAGGAGTGGAATGTTGCCGAGGGTGATATGCTGCTGGTCGTCCGTGAAGGACAAGGCGAGATGTATGCGAATGGTCATAAATATGAGCTTGGCTCAGACAGCGTCATGTTTTGTCCGGCCGCCTCCGGGATGTTTCTGTTCAACCCTCATCCTCAGAAGCTGGTGATCGACCGGATTGTATTTGAGATCATCGGACCCGACGAGCCTGCTGGACACGGAAGCTACCGCAAGCGTAAGCTGATGTCCGGACGATTCGGCCAAATCCGCCTTCATGCGCCTTACCATATTCTTCAGCTTACCCGAGAATTGATCGATATAGCCGCCACAGAGGCAGAAGGCCCCACGGCTCCGTTCAGGGCACAACTGCTTTTCTATGAGCTGCTGCATGCGGTTTTTCATACTCATCCCGAGCAGCACCGGGAGACAGGCTCCCCCGTCGAACGCGCATCAGCCTACATGCGTGCGCATGTGGGAGATGAGCTGTCCCGCGATCGAATTGCCCGGCTGAGCGGAGTCAGTCCCGAGCATTTGTCCAGGCTATTCAAGAAGGAGAAGGGCGTCAGCTTCAGCGAGTATTTATCCCGGCTTCGGATCAAGAAAGCGCGTGAGCTGCTCCAGCTCTCTTCTTCAAGTGTAGGTGAAGTTGCCCGGGAAGTCGGCATCCCGAGCGAGTACTATTTCAGCCGCAAATTCAAGCAGCTCGTCGGGGTCTCCCCCTCCGTCTATGTGCAGCAGCCCAAGCGTTATATGACGCTCATGCCTGCGCTGACTTCTTTCCTGCTGACGATGGGGATCGTGCCCACACTAGGAGCTATAGAGCCGTGGATGCAGGAACGGTATGCCCGCCACCTGAGTCTCTCCGGTTTTCGGCGTGTCGAAGGATGGAATCCGACAAGCACGGAGAACCTTTCATACGGGACGATGGATGCTGTGGATCTGATTCTCTGTTATACAGAAACGGAAGGAAGCGGCGCGTTGGAGGAGACAACTCCGGTCCTTCGGCTGGATCTGGAGACACTAGGCTGGCGGGAACAGTTTTCTCTGCTCGCTGATTTGCTCGGCAGGCAGACCGAAGCCGAAGCATGGCTAAGAGAACACGCCCGTCGTATAGCCGCGGCCAAGACCCAGCTGGCAGGCATCCTGGCCAGGGGAGACACCGTTGCGATCTTCAAGATCGTGTCGGAGAAAATCTATGTTTATGGCGATAAGCGCGGCATGAGTGGCCCTCTGGTGTATCAAGATCTGCAGTTGAGGCCCCCCGAAGCCGTCAAGCGGGAGATCATCGACCAAGGCAAGCTGAATCTGGAGGTCCCGGTATCCCGGATCGCCGATTATGCCGCCGACTACATCGTTGTAGTTCATTATCCGACGCATTGGCAGGATCAGACGAGTCAGGTCTTGCATTCAGAGGAGTGGAGAACCCTGCCTGCGGTCAGACAAAACCAGGTGTTTCATGCGGATGTCAATCTATTTTACAACTATGATCCGTTATCTCAAGCGCTACAACTGGAAGCCTTGATCGAATGGTTCTCATCACATTCGCGCTGAAGGAAAGTCATGATTGTGTATGGACGGTTGCGTGCGGGGTTGTTACGATGCTGATTGAGAATGATTATTAATTTCGACCTGGAGGAACAGCTATGCATCGCACACAACTAGTTCTGAAACCACTCCTGCCTCTTCTACTGGCAGCCGCCTTAACGGCCTGCGGAGGATCGTCTGGAACAACCACAACACCCGGAACCGGAGAGGCTCAGGCTACACCTCCCGCAGCAGCGTCTGCCGACAGCAAGAAGCCTTCTACACGTATCGTAAAAACCGATAAGGGCGACATTGAAATTCCGGCCAATCCCAAAAAGGTCGTGGCCCCCTACTATCACGGAACCCTGCTGGCACTGGGCATTCAGCCGATAGCTGCCAACAAGGAATGGTGGATGGGCAGTCCGTTTCTGGCCGAGCAGGAAAAGACGATTCAGGATATCGGCGCTCCCACCTCACTGGAGAAGGTAACGTCGCTGGAGCCGGATCTGATCGTGATCAATGACTTTGATGTGAAGACTTATGATCAGCTCAGTAAAATCGCACCGACCCTTCATGTGCCCTATACCGCCTATCACAATCCGAAGGAGGAAGTGAAGCTGTTCGGCGAGCTGCTCGATCGAGGCAAGGAAGCGGAGCAATGGCTGAAGCAGTATGAGGAAAAGGCTGCCGCCGGCCGGGCCAAAATCAAGTCGTTCGTCGGGGCGGACGAGACGGCGGTCATCGTGAACGTACGCGGCAAGAAGGTCTCCATTCTCGGAGACAACTACGGCCGAGGCGGCTTCCCGATTTATGACGCGCTGAAGCTGAAGGCTCCGGACATCGTCAAGAAGGAAGTCATCGACAGCGGAGCGCAGATCAAGGAGATCTCCCTGGAGCTGCTGCCGCAGTACGCCAGCGCGGATCATATCTTCATCTGCTTCAATGCCGGGTCTACGGAGGAGGACATCAACAACGTCTTGAACAACTCCGTCTGGAACAGCCTACCTGCTGTGAAAAACAATAAGGTACACAAGCTCGATTACAACACCTTCCTGCACTATGATCCGATCTCGATCACCGGACAGATCGATCTGATCGCCACCATGCTGGCTGAGAAGAAATCCTAGTCGAGCGTCCTGGTCGCGCCTAGTGTGCCGGGCCCAAACACCAAAAACCCTGACGAACGTATGTCGTCAGGGTTTTTGGTGCGAGTGGCGGCTGTCTCATCAGCCGTCATGCCGCTCATCAGGCATAGAAGAAGTTCGGAGTCACCGTCCGGTTGTCATAGTGACGATGGAACACATGGGTCGTCGCCGGTGATAACGGCGGGATCAGCCAGCTCCAGTCCCCGGTGACTGCCCTCCCCTGCTTCTCTTCGTTGTCCTCGAAGCGCTTGAACTGCAGGGCGGCGGTATGATGGTCAACGATCGCTACCCCGCTCTGCTTAAAGGCGTGCAGCACCGCGACATTCAGCTCCACCAGCGCCTTATCGCGCCATAGCGACGAGTGTCGGGAGGTATCCAGCCCCAGGATCTCGGCCATCGCGGGCAGCAGATTGTAGCGGTCCGTATCCGCAAGATTGCGCGCACCGATCTCAGTCCCCATGTACCAGCCGTTGAACGGAGCGGCCGGATACGACAGCCCTCCGATCTCGAGACGCATGTCCGAGACGAACGGTACCGCGTACCACTTGATGGCCAGCTCTGCCACTTGCGGGTAATCGGGATGCTCGATCGGCACCTCCAGCACCAGCTCAGGCGGAATATCGTACAGCTTAGGGGTCTCTCCCTGCATACGGATCACCAGCGGCAGCACGTCGAAGGGCTTGCCCGCTCCCTGCCAGCCTAGCGACTGGCAGAAGGCCGTGAACTCGGCTGAGATCGGGTCGCCGATGACGCCCTCCTCGGTCTGGTAACCGGCGTACCGGACCAGCTGGCGGTTCCAGATCCGCGCATCGGCACGTGAAGCGTCCGACGCCCGGAATACCGTGATGGCCGGCCGCACCCGGCCGCCGTTGGTCGCAAAGGAGATGTGGCGGAATATTGCTTCCGCCATCTCATCCTCTGTAGCCGCCGCCCGGGCGTCGAACACCTCGAGCGTCTCCCAGAACAGCCGGCCGATGCAGCGGTTGCTGTTGCGCCAAGCCATCTTGGCGCCGTGCGCCAGCTCCTCGGCGGTATGCTCGTACGTTCCCGCATCATCGATCGCCTGCCGGATTTCTTCGAGGCGGGCCGCCTTGTCTTCCTCAGATTTATCCAATTCGGCGTAGCACGTCTCGATGAAGTGCTGCGCCTGCTGCCATAGCTCTTGTCGTTCCAACTCCGGTTGCTCCTCGCTGTATGAAGTCCTCTCTTCAGTGTAAACCATAGCGAGCCAGGTTCCAAACGAACAAGCTGTGACAAATCCGAAGCGGGGGCGGTGACCGGCCCGGAGCCGCATGCATACACCTCTGGAGTTAGCTTTAGATCAGCGTTTTCTTCATCCGTACATGCCAGATGCCCGCATCGAGGAAGGGCTCTTCCGATATGGTGACATAGCCGAGCTTGGCGTAAAACGGCTCCGCTTGGGTCTGGGCGTCCAGAATCACCGCCCCGATCCCGCGCTGGCGGATATCAGCCTCCATCGCCTCGATGATCGTCCGGCCCAGACCGAGCCCGCGGTGGGAAGCCAGCACGGCGATCCGCTGCAGCTTGGCCGTCTCCTCGTCATACATCCGGTAGCGTGCAGCCGCCACCGCCCGGCCGTCATCCACCAGCAGATAGTGCCGGCAAGCGTCCCAGGAGGCATCGAATTCATCCAGCTCCAGATCCGCAGGCACCTGCTGCTCCTTGACGAATACTTCCATTCTAATCTGTAATCCCTGCTTCAACTGCTCGTCCGATGTGACGGCAATCGCTTCGATGGTCAATGCAATCATGCCCCTTCTACTCGATGATGTGACGATCTCCCGGCTTCAGGGCAATCCCCTTAATTCCCTTGCTCTCCAGCTTCGCTGCAAACGCGTCCACGTCCTGGCGGATCGGCGGGAACGTGTCGAAGTGCAGCGGCACCACCGACTTGGCCCGCAGCCACTCGGCAGCCAGCACCGCATCGTCCGGCCCCATCGTGAACAGGTCGCCGATCGGCAGAAACGCTACATCGATGTCAAACAGCTCGCCGAACATCTTCAGATCGGAGAACAATCCCGTATCTCCGCTATGGTATAAGGTCAGGCCATTCCAGCGGATCAGGAAGCCCGCGGGCATGCCTCCGTAGATGATCTGCCCCTGCTCGGACAGCACGATGCCGGAGCTGTGAAACGCCTGGGTCATCTGCACCTCAGCGAAGCCCAGGTTCACTTTGCCCCCGATATTCATCGGCTGCGTCTTAGCCCCTTGAAATTCCATATACGCCGCCAGTTCGAACGTGGCGACGATCGTGGCGTCGTTGGCCTTGGCTACCGGATAAGCATCCAGGATATGGTCTTGGTGCGCATGGGTCAGCAGCACATAGTCGACCTTGATATCGTCCGGCGTCGTCTTGGCAAGCGGATTGCCCGAAATAAAAGGATCGATGACCAGAGAGTTTCCCCCGGCCGACAGCTGGATGCAGGAGTGACCGTGATAAATGATTTCCACTACGAAATGCCCCGCTTTCCCAAGTTAAGTTAGGCCGCTGCGCGTCTGCGGCGTGCCCAAGCTTATTGTATCAAAAGTACCGGGCGGCTTCCAAATCCTCCCCGCTTCACCCGGCGAAGGCTTTCTTCAACGCTTCCCGGACTCGGTCCTTGCTGAACGGCTTGACGATAAAATCACTTGCCCCCATGCTGACCGCCTTGATCAGCAGCGCCTGCTGACCCATCGCGGACACCATGATGACCTTGGCGTCCGGATTCAACTGGATAATTTCCTTGAGCGCCGTGATCCCGTCCATCTCGGGCATCGTGATATCGAGCGTCACGACATCGGGCTGCTCGTCCTCATACTTTGTTAGCGCTTCCAACCCATTGCTTGCTTCCACCACCGTATCATAACCTAATTCATGGATGACATTTTTCAGCAGCAAGCGCATAAAGAGCGAATCGTCGACGATCAATATTTTGCCCACGTCGAAACAGCCTCCTCTTCGCGAAATCTTCGAATCAAGGTATGCTCAAGTGTCGAATAATCAATTTTGTATCCTGTATTATAACACCCCTCCCAGAAATTACAAGTCCGAAAAGCCGCAAAAAACTTGAAGGAACAAGCCGGCTAGGAAAAGAACGATCCCCGCCACCACGTATTTCGTAATCGGTTCATGGTAGAAAAGCAGCGGTCAAAGCACGGAAATAACACCTGACAGTTCCCCATGATGGCAACCGCCGTAAGCGGAACCGTCTTCAAGCCAGTGACAAACCATAGGAAGCTTAATCCGGTGATGACGCCAACCAATATTTAGGGTTTCGTTCAACTGGAGAAAGAAGAACGCATAATAGCATTTAAACGTTGAATACATCGCATTGTAGGCAAAGTGCCTCTTGCAATGTATTTTTTCACTTGAAATCAAAGGTTCGAATTTGTCAGGATATACGTTCGGCGAGTGTAATGTACTTGACAAAGTCATTCTACTTCAATAGAATGAAAACACAATATTCTACTGCAGTAGAACGATAGTGAGGTGCTTATCTATGAGTATGAAGCTCTTTGACAGTGAGCTGAACATTATGGAGATTTTGTGGCGAGAAGGTGATACAACTGCCAAGAGGATTGCAGAAATAACGAAGGAAACAATAGGCTGGAGCAAGACAACAACCTACACCATCATCAAGAAGTGCCTCGATAAGGGAGCGATTGAGCGGCAAGAGCCAAATTTCGTTTGCCGTGCGGTGGTATCGCAAGAGCAGGTTCAACAGTATGAAACAACAGAACTTATCAATAAAATGTATAATGGGGCTCCCGACAGGCTAATTGCTTCTCTTCTTGGGCAGAAACGGCTGACGTCTGAGGAAATTAGCCGCCTGAAGCAGCTCATTGAGAGATTAGAATGAGGTGGGGCATGTCATTGCTTGAGATGAGCGTACCGGCCTCCCTCTTCATTCTTGTGGTTGTATGCGTTCGTGCAATGCTCCTGCATAAGGTCCCGAAAATGACCTTTATCATTCTTTGGGGCGTTGCATTATGGCTACTGCTGGTTCCTGTTTCCGTTCAATCACCATTTAGTATTTTTACGGCGGTTAACGACCTGGACAGGATGTTTACAGTACAAGAGAGCATATCCTTAGCGCAAAGTCTACCCACTTCAAATGGCGGAACGTTTAAGGTGCCACTCCTAACTGATCGTATAACCACACCCGCCTTACCACTGGAGCTGATGGCATCGATATCATCTTTTGTAGTGGTGTGGTTTATTGGTTTTACGTTATGCACTTTGTCTTTTGTCATCCCGCATGTAAGGTATCGTAAAGATTATAGAATGTCGATGCCGATTGAAAATGATTTTATCCAAAAATGGCATAAGTTTAATCCATTATGGCGAAAGGTGCAAATCCGAAAGTCAGATAAAATTTTGACTCCCCTTACCTATGGTATTTTCCGGTCTGTGATACTCTTGCCAAAACATATCGATTATACCGATGAAAAACAACTGGGGCTTATCCTTACCCACGAGTATATTCATATCAAACGATTTGACACGCTAAAAAAATGGTTGCTTGCTGCTAGCCTATGTGTCCATTGGTTCAACCCTTTCGTGTGGATGATGTATATCCTTGCCAATCGTGACATCGAGCTAGCCTGTGATGAAGCAGTCATATGGGCATCTGGGGAAAGCATGAAGCCTGCTTATGCCATGGCGCTTATCCAATTGGAAGAAAAGAAAAGCGGGCTGACCTCGATAGTTAGTCATTTTTCCAAAAACGCCATTGAAGAAAGGATTATATCCATTATGAAAATCAAGAAATTCTCTATAGTGGCGAAGCTGCTTGCTATTGTAATTGTGTCTGGGGCGGTTACGATCTTTGCGACTTCTGCTCTAGACAAAACGGAAGCGGCTCTGGGTGCTGCTAAGGCTTTGACCGAGATATATCAAGGGGATGCTACAAATGCACTTATGCCGATTGATTTAACATTCACCCAAGCGGATGTGCCGCAATTAATGGACCAGCTTAACACTTCAAAGGTGAAGGCCGTTTATGTAGACAATGAGATGGCTCTGCGGGTAACGAAGGATAACGCCATTCTGATTAGCAAGGATCATGGGGCAACGTGGAAGAAAGTTGGCGCTGACAATGTCGATGCAGCAGATTTCGCCGGCTGGCTGCTGAGAAACGACCCTAATCCGGGCTACTCCATGAAACAGCTGCAAAGTCGATTGGCAAACGGAGCGGAAGTCATGCATGTTGCTTTTGAAAATGGCAAGGAGATATACGCGGTTGTAGACAAAAGCGGCGTACAGCTAGAGCTTGTTCAACCTGAAAAACTAGCATCTATCCTCATTGACGGAGAAAGAATGATGATTACTTCCAAGGGCTATCCTTTCCGTATATCCGAAGAAATGTTGAAGTCGTTTTTTGATAGGTTAGTTTCCAGCAGTGTACTGACAATTGCGCAAGCAGAACAAAATTATATGAATAAAGTGCAATATTTTAAAGAAAGAGATACGATCTTTACGCTAACGGACTAAAGGGATGATCGACTTGAGTCCTAAGCCTCCGGAGGCCCCTGCTCGACAATTCGTCCCTCGTCCATGAAGATCACGCGATGGGCCACCTCTCCCTTGTCAACCGATACATCGACGCCGTGAAGCACCTTGTTTGTTCGAAAGACTTATCGATACCTGTCAACGCAATCAGATCATAGATAAATACACACTTTAATCATAGGATTAGTTAATTTTAAACCGTGCACTTAGCTTAGCATCCACATTTTGATCGTCAATACGCCGCCTGATAGAGAAATTAGCAAGTTTTACAAGAGAGTTTTATCAATCTGATCCGATCAAGGCCAGCACGTTAAAAATCCGTTTCCTGTTCCATGGCGGACCCCTGGGTCGCCAAATAAACGAAACAGTGCTATTATGATTAAATTCAAATCATTATAGAAAAGGAAATGATGACATGCCGGCAACTAGTCCCGAATACTGGATTTCTAAACTGAACTTACTCCCTCATCCCGAGGGCGGATATTATAGAAGGACCTATCAGGGAGCGGAAAAGATTTCGGATCGGGAATTATCCGTTCAGTTCAATGGTCAGCGTTTGCTTTACACCAGCATCTATTTTCTATTGCGCTCTCAGGACATATCGCATTTTCACCGGTTAAAATCGGATGAATTATGGTACTATCATGCAGGAAGCCCTTTAACTATCCATGTTATTCACGAAGACGGTACCTATGAGGAAGTCAAACTAGGGAGTAATTTGGAAAACAACGAAACTCTTCAATATGTGGTTCCGAAGAATTCCATCTTCGGCTCTTCGGTTATGAATCCAGACACTTTCTCATTGGTTGGATGTATGGTCGCACCCGGATTTGATTTTCAGGATTTCGAATTATTTACACAGAACGAATTACTAGCCCAATATCCCGAGCATCATGAGGTCATTAAGAAAATAGCCTATGAGCAAATTCCTGTAGAGGTAACGGTTTAGCAGAACCAGCTTTCACGTATAAAGCAGCATTTATTTAGCATATGTTTACAAATAAAAAGACTAAACAAGTCTATTCTTGTTTAGTCTTTTGTCCGTATATTACGGTTCACCTAGCTGTCGGGAGCTCTCCCGCAGTAGGCCTCTTTCCAGCGATTTCCCCAAGGTGCAAGCCGAGAACCGCCCACGTTAATCCTGGAACGGAACCGCCAGAAGCTCTCCCACGGTCACCTCTCCATGTCCCCCGGTCAGCTGGATCGTGTTGCCGTTGCCGGGCTTCAGGTTCACGGTGAAGTGGGCGAAGCCGCTGTAGGACGCGCCGCCGCCTAGTCCGACGGCGTTGATCAGGGAGAGGTCTTCGCCGTTAACCGTCAGATGAAGCTTGGCGAGCTTCTGCTCCGTTGTATACGAGAGATACAGAGCAGTCCGGCCGCCTTCGGCGCCATCAATTCCGGTGAAGCTGCAGAAGGCGCCCGGTATGTCCAGGTTCCGCACTACCTTGCCTCCCGCTGCATCCAGCGATACTTCTGCCCCGCCTCCCGCCTCGTCGGCATGGTAGCGGGCCTGAACCGGATGCGCCTTCACCGCAGGTGCAGGGCCTACAGGAGCAAGTCCCTGCGCCGTCTGAGTCACCGTCTGGATCCTGCCGTCCTCGCAGAAATGCAGCTCGTCGACACATATGCTCCGCAGATTCCCCTCTCCCGAGATCTGCTGGTTATGATAGAACAAGTACCAGTTGCCCTTGTACTCCGCCACCGAGCCATGACTGGTCGAGCACCCCGTCGGTTCCAGGAAGACGCCCCGGTACGTCCACGGACCGAGCGGATGATGGCTGGTCGCATAGCGCATCTGATTGTTCTCATGCAGATTGTCCGCATAAGTCAGATAATAGATGCCGTTTCTCTTGAACACCCAAGTCGCCTCATGGAAGTCCTGTAGCGTGTCCATGTCTTGCATGCCGCCCTGGATGGACATCATGTCCTCATTCAATTCCCCGCCCATACATCTGCCGCCACCGCCATAGTACATATAAGCCCGTCCATCGTCGTCCACGAACACGCACGGGTCAATCATCGCAAAGTCGCCGAGACCGGGGATGTATCCTTGGTCGACAAAGCCCTTCGCAGGATGACGACTAGTGGCAACTCCAATTTTCCAAGAATTGTTCCAGTCCGATTCGCTCGGGTGCGGATAATAAAAGTAGTACGTGCCGTTTTTATAGGCACAATCCGGGGCCCACATGAATCCCCCCTCCGGTCTGCCCCAAGAGACATCCTCGGAGCGCAGAATCTCGCCTTCGTCCAGCCAATTAACCATATCCTCCGACGAATAGACATGGTAGCGATCCATGAGATCGCAGCCTCGTGCCGGGTCCATATCATGGGAGGCATAAATATAAATTTTGCCGTCCTCCCACACGTGAGCCGAAGGGTCGGCCGTAAAGATCGTGGATACGATCGGATTTGTGCCGGTCGTGTTCAAGGCTTGAGCCGGAATAGCAAAGGTCGTGTTCATCATCGAAATCCTCCCGCAGCATGAAGAATGCAGCCGAGCCCGGCGCCTGCCGTAGGCAGCTATCCGGCCGGTAATCGTCGGCCTAGCTTCAGTATAAGGAGGATCCCCGCCTGCCTCTTGTCAGCGTACACCGTGATTCTGTCATAATTTGCTCCGATAAGCGGACGGCGTCGAGCCTGTCGTCTTTTTGAAAACCCGGTTGAAGGTTTCAATGCTGTTGAAGCCGCTGCGGTACGCAATATCCGTGATCGGCTGCTCCACATCCTGGAGAAGCTGGCAAGCAACGCGTATGCGATAGTGGTTGACATAGTCGCCAAAGGAATGGCCTGTCGCTTCTTTGAAAAAACGGGAAAAGTGGTGCACGCTGTACCCATTGTACTCCGCAGCCTGACTGACGGTGATCCCTTGATCGTAGTTCCGCTCAATGTAAGAGATGGCCTGCTCCAGCCTGCTTAGCTTCTCGTACCTGCGGGAACGTTCGTCGTGCAAGCGCTCCACCAGCTCCATGCCGCGAATCAGCTCGGTGATGATCGTATACGCCGACGCCTTGAGCGCCGCTTGATGCCCTGGAAGAGCTTCCGTGATCTCGCGGTGCATCTTCCGCATCTCCAGCTCAAGACCTGCATGCAGCCGATGGCCCGGACGTACCAAGGGACTTGCAAACCGGCGGGAGAAATAGGCCTCCCCACAGGAATCGAACATCGACTCATCCAGCTGAACAATCAGCTTATGGCAGCCCTGGGGACTGGCGAAATACCGGTGCACGTCACAGGAACCGATAACGAGCAGATCGCCTTCGCTCAGTTCAAATATAGCGCTTTCAAGCTCAATCTGCATGCGGCCTTCCAGGATATATACGAGCTCCAGCTCTTTGTGCCAATGCAAGGAGGTGCCGAGCTCCACCGGACTTAGAATCACGGTCAACGGGCTGCCGGTCCGGCTCGTAATCAGCTCATGCCAAGGATGGTTTCGGTATGCCATCGGGTGTTCCGCCTGTTCTTTGGTCTCTGTTTCTTTATAAGTGTAGGACATTCCGCCCCCGGCAACAAGTACCGGGGCAACCCTATATGCACCGCTTCATGCACCGAACCTGCTTCAGACGCCTTGTACGCCAAAAACGGCGGCATGAGCCGCCGTTCATATCGGGCTAACAGCATTCGGGCCGCCGCCTCAGCCTGGATGTACCGGCTAGACAGAGCCGCCCTCCACATGCTCCTTGAAATACCTCCCCCAATGGGGCCGGCTGCCGTCGCTATCGATGAACTCATACTCTTCGGACAGCTGCCACGAGCTCCAGATGCCTCCGCTCTTCTCCATGATTTTCGGATCAGCCGCCAGGCAGGCGATCGCTCGTCCGACGTAGGTCGGGGTCTCCGAAGCGATGAAGTGCGGGTCCTGGGCGGTAGCATCCCGCCAGTTCTCCTCCGTGACGCCGAAGTAATCCAGCATCGCCTCGGACCGCAGAAAGCCTGGTGTTACTGCCAGCGCCGCCACCCCATGAGGGCGCAGCTCCGCTGCCATCGCCTGGGCCAGATGGATAGCCGAGACTTTGGCCAGGCTGTAGTACAGATTCCCGCGGAAGTTATAGTCCGTACCATCCGTAATCTCGATGATTAGCCCCCGTCCCCTTGCGACGAGCAGCGGGGCGCCGTAGTAGCTCGTGATCATATGAGACGCCACAGCTCGCTCCTGCAAGCGAAGACCGTCAGTCAAGCTGTGCTCCCAGAAGGTCTGTCCCCATCCCGTCAGGGAGTCTCCGCCCCATACGTCATTCACGAGAATATCGAGCCGTCCTTTCTGCTCCGACTTTACGCGTTCGAACAGTTCCCGAACCTGCTCCTCCACGGTATGGTCAACCCGTACAGCAATCCCCAAGCCTCCAGCCGCCGTCACCAGCTCCGCCGTCTCCTCGATCGTCTCCGACCGCCCGAGATCCGACGGCTCTCCCTTCACGCTTCGGCCCGTTACATAGACGGTTGCACCGGCTTCACCCAGACATACCGCAATGGCCCGTCCAGCTCCTCTTGTCCCGCCCGCTACGACTGCTACCTGTCCTGTCAGTTTCTTCATAGCACTCTTCCGCCTCTCTTCTTCATCAGGGAGTATCCCCCTGTTCCTTCCTTAGGATACCACCTGATGAGGACAGAATATGTCATAGTTACTTGGAGTTCCCCTTGAGCGAGCCTTGATACAAGTCTTTACCTCTGTTCTTCCAGACTCGTCCATTAAAAATTAGGAGCAATTATCTTCCGATTGTCCTCACCGGAACTTCGCCTGCAGCCTGTAAATTTTATATGAAGCGCAAGGAATTTGACTGCCCGGCACGAATACAAGTGTATAACAGACCGTCTGGTTTTTGGGTCCAGAAGGGAAGGAGGCTCCACGATGTCCATGATGCCGGAATCTGCGAAGCGTTCCGATGTACCCCGCAGCGGCTGGCAGCTGTACTTGTCCCTGCCGGTACTCGTCTGGGCGCTGTATGATTTTGCGAATACGATATTCACCTCGAACATCATCACGATCTTTTTCCCGTTTTATTTGCAGGAAACGCTCGGGGGCAGTGAGAAGCTGGACCAGGTGGCCAGCACCTTCATCACGTATACCAATGCGCTTGCCAGCTTGTTCCTGGTGCTGCTGACTCCGCTGTACGGCGTTCTGATCGACCGGACCGGCCGCAAGAAGCCATTCCTGCTGCCGCTCACGCTGCTCTGCATCGGAAGCACACTGCTGATGGGCGCTGCCTCATACTGGCAGACCGGGCTTACCGTGGCGGGGATTCCTCTACCGCTGGCGATGGTGCTTATTTTGTTTATGTTTTCCAAATTTTTCTATAACTCCAGCCTTGTTTTCTATGATGCGATGATCTCGGACCTCGGCAGCGAGAAGGAACTGCCGCTCATCTCGGGCTATGGCGTTGCGATCGGTTACTTCGGGACGCTGGTCGGCCTCGCCGTTTACCCGTTTATCGGGGATTCGGGCTTCCACCGCTCGTTCATTCCGAGCGCACTGATGTTTCTGATCTTTTCGCTGCCCCTGTTCCTGCTGTATAAGGAAGGACCGGGCAAGCAGGCACCGGCTGGGCCGAAGCCGTCCTTCTTCTCCGGCTACCGGGAGATTTGGCAGACATTCAAGGAAGCACGCTCCTACCGGGCGGTGTTTCTGTTTATGATCGCTTACTTTTTCTTCAATGACGCCGTAGCGACGGCAATCGCCGTCATGGGCGTCTACGCCAAGACCGTTATCGGCTTCTCGACCGGACAATTTATCCTCCTGTATCTGGTATCGACGGTTTCCAGCATCATCGGATCGTTTCTCTTCGGCTATGTGACCCGTTCTGTCGGGTCCAAGCAGGCCGTCGGCGCCGTGGCCGTCATCATGATAGTCTCCATCGCCTTAGCATCGCTGACAGCCAATCAGGGCTTATTCTGGACAGCCGGCAGCCTGTATGGCATCTCGATGGGAGCGATGTGGGTTACCTCTCGCACAATGATCGTCGAGCTAACACCCGAAGCCAAACGAGGACAGTTCTTCGGCTTATTCGCCTTCTCGGGCAAGGTGTCCTCCATCGTCGGGCCATTTCTATACGGTACGATCACCCTGACGATGGCCGATTATGGGAACCTCGCCAGTCGTCTCGCGCTGGGTTCGCTGATCGTCCTCGTCCTGATCGGATTGGCCGTACACCTCCGCGTCCCCTACACGCACAAGAAATAAAGTCTGGCATCATGCAGCCATCGGACTCCGGGTCCGGTGGCTTTCGTGTGTTCAGCCCCCCGATCTGTGCCAGACAGCAGATTGCCGTTCCGGAAGGCGTCTGCTTGTTTTTAGCGATGCCAAGAGTTAGCATGGAAGGAGGAACAGTAGTTTGAAGGGAGAGGACTAGCATGGAATCATTTCAAGCCTTCGTATTGGAGAAATCAGGGGACGCCGCCGCCGGCTCCGTCCGGCAGGTGAGCCCCGCGCAGCTTCCACAGGGCGAGGTGACCATTCGAGTTCATTACTCAAGTGTCAATTATAAGGACGGGCTAGCTGCACTGCCCAACAGCCCGATTGTCAAGTCCTATCCTTTCGTTCCCGGCATCGATCTGGCAGGTGTGATCGAACATTCGGACGCCGAAGCCTTCTCGCCGGGAGACCGGGTGCTTGTCACCGGCTACGGACTAGGGGTCGAGCATGACGGCGGCTACAGCCAGTATGCCCGCGTCCCGGCCAATTGGGTCGTTCCTTTGCCAGAAGGACTGTCTATGGCTGAGGCGATGGCGCTTGGAACGGCGGGCTTCACTGCCGCCTTGTCCTTGTATGAGCTGGAGAGAAACGGACTTCAGCCGGGCGAAGACACGGCTCCGGTTCTCGTGACGGGAGCCACCGGAGGCGTCGGCAGCGTGGCTGTCTCTCTGCTGGCCGCACGCGGGTACCGCGTCACGGCGAGCACGGGCAAGGCAGCCGAGCACGCGTATTTGCAGCAGCTTGGGGCGACGTCCATAATCGGGCGCGAGGAGCTGCGGCCCGCAGACGCGAAGCCGCTGCGCAAGGAGAACTGGGCCGCTGCGGTCGATCCGGTGGGCGGCGAAGCGCTTCCGTTCATATTGGGCTCGATCCGGTACGGAGGCGCCGCCGCCGTCAGCGGCCTAACTGGCGGTGCGGCTTTCCCGGCGACCGTATACCCGTTCATCCTGAGGGGCGTGAAGCTGCTGGGTATCGATTCGGTCTACTGTCCCATGGCAGTAAGGCAAGAGGTATGGAACAAGCTCGGCAGCAGCTGGAAGCCCCTCTCCTACCTGTCGGCCGGATACCGGACGATCGGGCTTGATGAGCTGCCGCAGGCGCTAGAGGATATTATGGCCGGACGATTGATCGGGCGGGTAATCGTTCGACTCAGCGCAGACGTATAGGTGGAGACGGGTCGGGCCCGTCCATCGCGAGGGCTTCCGCCGGAGCCATTCGGCATGGCAGTCCTATGGACTAGGCCTGCCCAAGACTCAGCAACGGCAAAAAAGATCCGGTCAAATGACCGGATCTTTGGGTGATATGTACGTCAAAACTGCTGAGTTGTGCAGACGCTGCTCAGATCAGCCTCCTGTAACGCTTCAGGTGTCATCCTCGGTATTAATTGACCGCAGATTTCATGGACTTCTCATACTCCATCAGCGTTTCGAAGGCTTCTTTCATAGCCATTAGCTCTTCTCTGGAAGCTTGTCGCATCTCTTGAATCAGATGCCCCGCGACCTTCTCACCCAGCAGTTCGTTCAATTCCCATGTTTCCTTCTCGCTCATTACACTCAACCTCCGCTAAATTTTTGCTCAAAGCTCGCAGCGCAAGGGAGCATCAGAAAGCTTCCCCTGCACAGCCAAAAGGGAAGCGTAGTGACCTAGGTCTTCGTTCCTTCGGCAGCTGGCTGACATAGTATACACGTTAGTCCCTGTAGCTTTGCGTCCCTGACTTTCGTCAGATTTGCCATTATCATGTCGGATCTTGTATCCGATGGAACTAGTATACCACGAATATAGTCCCAGATCGAGTTATTTTCCCCAGGCGCCTACGAACCAGATCGAGGCCCGGAACATCCGGTTGACGACATAAATCCCGAGCAAAAACCATACGAAGCCGATGCCCGCTACGACGTAAGAGCGCTGCTGGGGAGTTGCCATCGGCAGCAGCATATCCATCACCATATCCCCGGAGAACAGATCGTAGCCGTACCACTGCGCAGCAGCCATGTACACCAGCGGAGCGAATAGAAGAATGATCCCGACTACCGGAAAAGTGACGGCCAGCACGAATTGGATAATGCTCAGCGGAAGCTTGATAATCCAATACAGGACCGGCAAATACGATTCGAGGGAAAGCAGCACGGCCTTCATGCGGCCCATACCGTCTTGCTGGCCTTGCGCTGTTTCCCCCGACGGGTCGAATTCTCCAGGCTGATCCGGGCGGCCCAACGCCCGGGCATCCAAATCCTGCAGACGCCTGCAGCCGATCAGGGCAAAATACAGAATGGGAATTCCGATCCCAATTGGAGTGAGGGCCACCCCCAGCGTGAAGAAGACTATCGTAAAGGCAAAGCCCAGAATGCCCAAGGGCAAAGTCATGACGAGAAAATATTGCATTTTGATTAAAAACGATTGATTCCAGCCGATAGCGGCCGGTTGAGGTGCTGCATTCATCATAACATAACCCTTCCCTTTTTCCTGACTTATCATAGCTTCATTATAAGCAGGGATCCAAGATGTTCCTACCAACCTGCGAACGGGTTAGAACTGGACCAAGGTCGGGTTGTGACCGCGCATCTTCATTGACATACTGCCTGTACAGGGCCTATAATGATCGAGAATGATTATCATTGGCATGCAGACATGCTCAAGGAGACGGCCGGATGAAAATCAAGTACTGCTGTAAAAACTTCAAAAACAAAAACGGCTCCAAGTCCGTATTTAAATCGATGAAGGATGAGTTTCCCGATATCGAGCATAAGAAGAAAGACTGTCTCGGGTGCTGTAAGCTCTGCTCGAGGCAATGCGTAGCCAAAGTCGGCAAGTCCGGCGTTATCTGTGCTGAGTCCCCGGATCAGTTGTATCTACAGTTGAAGCAGCTGCTCGGAACTTCGGAAGTAGAGACTGCGGCCGTATAAGTCCTGTCAGGAGCTGCATATTTTCCTTAAAAAACTTTCTTCTGCCTCCAAGTTCTCAATCCAAGAATAACGTGAGCCCATGCAAAACACCTCCAGGAGTGAATACGAACCTCGTAAGATGTTCGTAGCTTCCTGGAGGTGTTTTTTCCTATCCCTTCTCACACTCCGCCAGAATGTCGACATAATGACTGCCATGTCCGTTACATCCAACATATGCGTAGTTTCGGACAATCGGGGCCCACTGCCGTTTGCTTCTCAAATGGCCCCCCCTGCATACTATGCGATAACCCCTACAGCGTCCATTCCTCTGATAATTGCTCGTACAGCACGATCAGATAGGCCGTCGCACTGCTGCCATAGAAACCGGGTCCGCTACCCAATTTGTCCGTGAAGCGCTGGGCGATCTTCCAGGCAAGCTCTTCCCGTTTCATCCAGTCTAGCGTCGGCAGCCGTTCTATAAACGAAGAAAGCAGCAGCCAGTCCTCGCGTTCGATCTTCCTCCTGTCGGCTTCGGACAGCTCCAATGCCGGACGCGATTCATTCCATTTGCTCAGCCACTTCCCGGTCCGGCGACGCAGAGCGAGCTGGTCAGCCCGGGTATCGCGGATAACAAGCGTGCCTGCGGCCAGATCGCCCAGCCGCTTATCCCTCGGATGCAGAAACATCCACACTGCGCCCAGGAAATAGAAGGACGGTAGGAAATCGATGAGTCTGAAAAAATTCCGGATTAGCGATGACAGAAAGGTAAGCGGCTGGCCGTTTTCCTGGACGACCCTCAGACCCATCCATTTCTTGCCGAACGATTGACCGGACATATAATACTCCGTCAGGACAAAGTAACATCCGATTAATATAAAATTAAACAAAATCAAAAAGGCCGGAATATAGTCCTTCCCGAAACCGGAAATGCCATCCCCTGTCAACATGATGCCGAGCCCAACCAGCAGGTAGACAACGGTACTCACAGCCCCCAGCAGCAAAACATCCACCAACTGAGCGGCCGTTCGGCTGCCCAAGCCCGCAGTCCGGAGTTGAAGGCGTACATGCTCGGGCGTAATAATATCCGTCTCCCGGTTAAAAACCTCGTTCATAGCAGCCTCACCTTCTCCTGCTTCCAATTTCTGTGGTAATATGAGATAGAGTCGGAAGGAGGATTTCATCATTTCATGGACATACAACGTTTCATCCGAGATCATCGGCCGGTCTGGTCTGAGCTCGAACGGCTGCTTGAGCGGTTCGACCGCCGCAAGCGTGAAGTACAGGCAGAGGAGATCGACCGGCTGACCTCCCTATACAAGCAGGCCTCCTCCCATCTGGCCTACGCGCAGACGTATTACGCAGGAGACGAAGTGGAGACATTCCTGAATCAGCTCGTTACCCGCGCTCATCATACGCTGTATGCTGAGCAGTGGAAATCCGGAACCCGTATCGGTGAATTCTTCAAGCGCCACTTTATCGGATATATGCTGGAGCGCAGATGGTTTATTCTGCTGGCCACGCTGCTGTTCCTCATCGGAGGCGTGTCCGGCTTCGCTGCCGTCTGGCAGGACCCGCTGAACCTGTATGCCGTCCTTCCTGCTTCCATAGCCGATAATGTCGACCCCCAGCGGGTAGGCGAGAATCACGATTCGGTACAGCATGCCATCATGTCGTCCACCATCATGACCAATAACATCCGCGTGGCGGTTCTCGCATTCGTCAGCGGTATCACCTTCGGCATCCTGACGGTGTATTTGATGGCTTACAATGGCTTGATTATCGGAGCGTTAGCCGCCTTGTTCTGGCAGTCTGGACGAAGCTACAGCTTCTGGGCCTACATTCTGCCCCACGGGATCATCGAGCTGACGGCGATCTTCATCGCAGGCGGGGCCGGACTGTATATGGGCTACCGGATGATCGTACCCGGCATTTACACGCGCAAGTATATGTTCCTGCGCTCTGTGAAGGAGTCGGCATTGCTGCTGATCGGCACGATTCCGTTATTCGTGATCGCAGGCATCATCGAGGGATACATCACCCCGTCCGGCCTTTCACTCGAAGTCAAATACGGATTCGCCGGCCTCACCCTGCTGGCGCTGGCGGTCTATGTGATGTATGGCGTTGTCTCCGGACGAAAGCGGCGCCTCCAGGAGCATGAGCGCACACCGGCTACAGCAGATCATCGGCTTTCACATCCAAGTACCGGTTAACCGCCGTCCAGGCCAGCTCCCCGACAGGAACATCGACGACATCGATGCCGCTGGCGGCCATTCGGGCCGCAAAGGCTCGCCGGTCCATCGTAAACTTATGCGCGAGGCTCTTGATATAGGCTTCGCGCCTGGTGGCTGTGGCCGTGTGGGCCCAGCCGTGCAGGACGTCGTCGCGCATGCCGAGCAGCAGCATATGATGCTGTCTGCGTACCCGGAGCAGTAACGGCAGCAGCTGATCCTCAAACATATCCTTGTCGAGATCGGAGAACAGCACCGTCAATCCCCGCTTCTTCTGAACCCGCAGCAGATGCTGCAGCGCCATGGAATAGCTCGCCTCGACGAACTCGGACCTCAGGTCGAATACCGCTTCTGTGATCATCTGAAGATGAGCGAGTCCCGCACCGGGCGGCACATACACCTTCACCTTGCTGGAGAATGCCAGCACGGCCACTTTATCCCCCTGCTTCAGCGCTACCGCTGCCAGAGCCAGTGCGGCCTCGAGCGAAGCATCCAGCTTGGTACGCCCTTCGAGCTCTACCCCCATCATCCGTCCGCAATCCAGCAAAATCGTGACGACCTTGCCCCGTTCCGGTCGGAATACGTTCGTCATGAGCGAGCGCGAGCGGGCCGATGCCCGCCAATTGATCAAGCGCGGATCGTCATCGGGCACGTATTCGCGAATCGCATGAAACTCCGAACCGGACCGCTCCCGCTTGTAGACTCGGCGTCCCTCCAGCATCAGGTCCCGCTGGGCGGACGCCAGAATCCCGCGCACCGCCGACAGATCCGGGTAGATGCTGATGCTTTGCCCCGTTCGGATGGTCATCTGCTTGGACCAGAGCCCCAGCCTGCCGCTGTACCGCAGCCTGATCCGGTCGAAAGCATGAATGCCCCGTTCCAGACCAGCCGCCGTATACCGAAGGCTCGCTTCCCTTCCTTGCCCTATCGTTTTCATGCCCGCTGCACCGGTCACCTGGAAAACCTGCGGCACCTCGTCAACCGCTTCAAGCTTCATCCCCTCAAGGCGGGAAGCTGGCGCGTCCACAGTCAGCATCACTTCGAATGGCATCCCGATATCCGCCTGCCTCGGCAGACTTCGGATCACCTTGAGCGCCTTCCGTCTGGGCAGCAGCGACAGATCGAGCACAGAAGCTCCCAGCAGCAGCGCGTTCACAACAGCGAACGCCGCAGGGCCGAAGCCTGCTGCATACCCTGCTCCCACCACAAGAGCGCTGCCTGCCGCCACCAAGGCTAGCCGGGGTGTAGGCACCACCAGCCGCTCCTCCAGCTTCTCAGCGAGGAACCGGAATCTGGGCCAGCGTTTCCTGGATGAAGTGGTCACTTGTTTCCCCCTCCAATTCGACCTGGGGCGTCAGCAGCAGCCGATGGCGCAAGGTCGGAACCGCCACCGTCTTGATATCATCCGGCGTAACAAAGTTCCGGCCGTCAAGCAGCGCCCATGCCTTGCTCGCCATCATCAGCGCGATACCCGCACGCGGACTGGCCCCCAGCAGAACCCGCTTATCTTCGCGCGTCTGGCGCACCAGCGTCGTGATATAAGCGAGCAGCGTATCCTGCACGACAACTTCGCCAAGGTGCGCCCTAAGCTCCCTGAGGCGGTCAAGCGTCAGAACCGGAGCTGTAGCCGACGTTTGACTAGCACCTGCAAAGGAAGGCGTATGCTCCCGCAAAATGCTCAGCTCCGCTTCCGGCGACGGGTACGAGACGATGAGCTTGAATAGAAAACGGTCGAGCTGAGCCTCAGGCAGCGGGTAGGTGCCCTCGTACTCCACCGGATTTTGCGTAGCAACGACGAAGAACGGATCGGGCAACGGATGCGTCTTGCCCTGGATCGTCACCTGCCGTTCCTCCATAGCCTCCAGCAGCGCCGCTTGCGTCTTGGGCGGAGTCCGGTTAATTTCGTCGGCGAGCAAGATGTGAGTGAAGACCGGACCGCGTATGGTTTCGAATTCATTGCTTTTCATATTCAGCACGACGCTGCCGGTAATATCGCTAGGCATCATGTCCGGTGTAAACTGAACCCGGCTGAATATCCCATCGACCGATTCGGCGAGTGTGCGGACCATCTTTGTTTTCCCCAGACCCGGTACCCCTTCCAGCAGCACATGGCCCCCGGTCAAAAATGCCGTCAACAGCAAGCGAATGTTCTTCTGCTGTCCGATTACGATTCGATCCATCTGCTGCAGCAGTTCCTGCAATCGGATCACTTCCTCTCCAGTTTGCTAATCAGCTCGTCAGCCGCACGGCTGTCGCGTTCCAGCTGTTTGGTTCCATATAAGGCTGCTTCACGGGCTCGTTGAAACCTAACTAGCAGCTCACCCAGCCTATCTACATCCGGCTTGTCCCAGTGCTGCCGTGCCGTCGCTAGCAGCTGGCTGTCGGTCGCATCGATACGGACGCCCCACCCGGCTCGGGCCAGACTGCGTATGTAGGCCTCCTGATGCGCGAGCGCTTCGCGTGCCAGTCCTCTGCGCTCATACCAGCCTGCTGCGGCAATCAGTGTCTCGTCTCCCCGCCGGACTGTCCACGCCCGTGGCGTATACGCCGGACCGAAGCGAACAGCTTTCATCCAGAGCCAGAGCAGCGCCCCGACGGTCAACTGGGCTAGGATGGCCAGCAGCCATCCGGGATAGACGGCCAGAAAGCCCGGTGTCTCCTGCATACCGTGGTGGTAATCGTCGAACCAGACCGCCTTGCGGCCGCGAGGCAGATAGGGCCAGAGCAGCTCGAAATTCGAGTGGGTCAGGATGGCGTCATTGCGCGTCCACTCCGGAACGAGCAGCAGCGTTACCGTCCCCTCTCCCCACGCCAGACGTGCCGCTATGACGCCATGCTCATCCTGCAGCAAGGGCTCGACTTCATCCGTTTCCCCGATACGGCGGCCTGAAGCGATGCTTGCGGTCCAACCTGCCTCTGCTGGCCTCAATCGGTCCTGTACAGAAACAACAGCGGTGTCAATCTGCGGCAGCGTCTTAAACTCGAACGGCTCCCCATCAGGAGGCGAGGCATGAAACAGCAGCAGGTCATTGCCCCTCTCCACCCAGTCCAGCGCATCCTCCAGCTCGCGTGCCGTCAGATTGTTCGGCTGGATCGATACCATCGTGTGCCCTTCGGCTTGGGGAAGCGACTTCCAAGGCTTGCGCCATGGCTTGACCGGTTCCCCGCTCTCTTTCAATAAATCAAACAAACCCTTCGTCCCATCCTGGGCAGGGGAGACGGATACATAACCAGCGTACTTCGGCAAGTCGGGCTTCACCAGCACATAACCGACGATCAGAAAGGCCAGCACGCTGAGCAGCAGCGCGATCCGCTGCTTATTGCGCTTCAGCATAGCGCCCCCCTCCTTCCTGTGCCGCTTCCGCCATGTCCCGCAGGCGGACATAGTCGGAAGAAGACACCTCGCCGCCCCCGTACACGACATGCTCGAAGAGCGCCGCGACGTCGGCGAACGAAGCGGCCAAACCCGGCTTGGAATCCAGCAGCTCTTCGATATATTCACGATTCGTTTTCCACTTCTCAGCCCGGACCCAGCCCTGCTCATCAAGCTGCAGCAGCAGGCCCAAGAACATCCTGCGGACCGCTTCCGCGTAATCTCCTGCGGCTGCTAGCCGCTCGGCCTCCTCCCGGTAGACCGCAGAGGATCTGTCCAGGTCGGCAGCGCTGCCGAATACGCTGCGCATGCGGCTTCGCCGGAGCAGGATAGCGCTGCGGATCAGCCAGAGAATAGCCGCTCCGAGCAGAACCAGTACAATACCAAGCACCGTATAAGCAAGTAATTTGGACGTTCCCGGCGGCAGACCTACATCCGGGAACAACCCAAACAGCTTCTCCCACATCCGCTCCAGCCAGCCCAGCAGCGGACTGGGACGCTCGCGCAAGTAACCGGCAAATTCATCCCGCGACAAAATCTCACTTAGCTTATCTTTATCGGCTTGCAGCTCCGAGTTAGTCATCGTTCGAAGTTGATCCCCCCGGCTTCGGCGGTCCGGACCGATCTGCGGATGCTTCACTTACGCCGCCAAAACCTGAACTTGAGCTTGGGGTCGGTCCTGAGCCATAGCCAGAGTCAAGCCCGTTACCTGCTCCAAGTCCTGTCGTTCCATACGAGAGATCGACTCTCGGCTGTCCCCCCGGTGCCGATGCTTGAAGGTAATTCTCCAGATCCGAGCCTTCGTTGCGGACGCGAAGATCGAAGTAAATCACTGCATAGGGAATGGTGAACAGCGGGGCGATCAGCAGAACCAGCAGCACATTGATTAGCTGGCCGATCAGTGACATTTTGAATACCCCGATCATCAGCGCGTAAGAACCCAGTGCGAAGATGGAATAAAGAACGGAGAGCAGGAGCAATACAGCGAAAATGCGCCAGAAGCTTCCCTTGGTCAAGCGCCAGCTCCGCCCGATCGCCCCTTCTCCGTCTTCCAACGCCACAATCGGCAGGAAGAATCCGAAGCGGATCATGAAAAAGCTCAGCCCCGCCCATATGCCCAGTGCAACTAGTATGTATACGACAACGCCAACAATAATAAGTACGATACTGCCCCCCAACGAACCGCTGCCTATACTAGGAAGACCGGCCGCCAAGCCTGCCGTCAACGCAACCACGATGACGATCACAATCACGAGCGCAATCCATATGCCGATCGATATGCCTGTGATGATAAGGCCATAAAGAAGCGAGTTGCCGATCACTCGGCCATAACGGCCAAATGATTGCCGCAGCACTTCGGAGAAGCGAACCTCTTGACCCTGCAGCGCCGTTTGGACCAGATGAAGCTGCGAGGACATCAGCACAGGCAGCAGCAGCACCGCATATAAAGGCATCAAGAGAAAAGAAAAAAATAGAAGACCCGGATTCAAAGCTTCTGCTTCTAAATTGCTTCTGCTGATAAACAGATCCAGCGAATCCGCGATCGAATCCCCGGCCTGCGGGAGCAGCGGAACGGATGACAAATTATAGAGCAGCAGATTTTGCAGCAAATAAAAAGGTCCCACAAACAACAGCATCAGCAAGAATGCCGTGGCGAAGTGATTCCGGTACAATTGAAAGCTCCGGTCTAAAATGGCGCCGACTCCCATCGGCCTGTTCAAGTACTCCATGCACACATCCTCCAATCACTTAGTCGGAATTATTATACATGAATGGATGATTGAAGGCACCAAAAAAAACCAATTTATCTGGATTTTATATCTATGAAACCTTATTTATCGTTGGTCAGTCTTCCATCGGAGCTAAGCGGGATCTGTTCTCCAAGCTGTGCTGACTTTGGCTTTAGCACATGCACATTGATGTAATCCTTCACGCGGGCGAGCACTTCCCTCGCCTCGTACTTGCGGATATCCCGGTAAGCCTGCTTGTCGGAGGCTGCTCCGACCGCCTCAAGTCCCATAGCTCTGGCCACATAAATGGCCCTCTTCAGATGATAGTCCTGGGTCACAATAATCAGGTTGGAAGCCTGGAATACAGCCTGGGCCCGGTACATGCTGTCATAGGTATTAAACCCCGCATGATCCATGAAGATATGCTTGTCCGGCACGCCCTTTTTCATTAAATAGTTTTTCATGGCATTGACTTCATCATATTCATCGCTCGCATGATCTCCGCTGACAATGATGCGCCTTGCTTTCCCGGACGCGTAGAGATCGTAGGCGGTGTCCAGCCGGTCCCGGAGAATGTCAGATACCTTCCCGTTCGAATACACAGAGGCCCCAAGCACGATAAGCGCTTCAGATGGCGGAAGTTCGTTTTTTTGTAGGATATAGTTTTGTCCTGTACACAGTACATACTCGTTGATGAGCAGCAGGGTCGTACAGGCGATGAAGGCTGCCGTGGCCAGGCAACGGATGAGCTTGCCGGCATTCCGCCGCCGTTTGGGTTTTATGGCCTTCGTTGTAAGTAGCTTCATGTCTGTCTCCTTTGCATGCTTGACGGCCAGGGAATACGCGGATCGTCTTCCCGCCTTTTTCCATTATACCTTAAAAGGGACTATAGTCTCACCCTCAACCGTGCAAACCGTGCAAAAGAAACGGCCCGCCATGCAAATAGAGGTCCCCGCGAATGCGGAGACCTCTGCCCGTATCATCTGTATACGTTACTTCCACAGCAATTATGGAAGCACGCTTCCTGCACCGGACCCGTTCTTAGCGGGGCGTTGAATCTTCAATCCTCAATCTGGCGCATACTCCAGTACGTTCAGCTCATGAATCGACCAGAAATTGCCGACGGCTCCTGTCTGCACAATCTTCACATAACGGGCCGACTGCGAGGGGAAGCGGATGACCAAGCGGGCTGAACCTGCACCCGCTGCGACCGCAGTTCCCCAACTGACCCCATCCGCAGAGACATACACCTCATAGCTACGCGGATAGTCGTACGCGCTTCCCGTCGCATCCAGTTCCAGAGCATTGAATGGCTTGGATGCCCCCATATCAACCTGATACCACTGTCCGTTCGTCTGATGAGCTCCGGTATCCCAACGGGTGGAGGCGATGCCGTCCAGCGCATTCATAGCCTTGCCGGGCTGATGGGATGCCGTGGCTGTCCAGCCGGTCCGGTCCAGCTTGTAGGGGGTTCCCCCAGGCAGGGCATAAGTCGCCACCGTCACAGGCAGCGATTGCGGTGATTCGATCCCTGCCGCCGTTCTGGCCGTAACGGTATACGTGTAAGCCGTAGCCGGGGACAGCCCCGATACCGTATACGTCGTACCCGTCACCGTCTGGCTGTTCACTTTCTGCTGTCCCTGATAGATCTCGTAGCCCGCAATGGCTGCCTGGCCCTCCGGGACGGTCCAGCCGAGACGGACGGACGAAGCCGTTCTCTCCAGTACAGTCAGACCGGCCGGGGCTGCCGGAGGCTGAGGATCGACGACAGGCGAGCTGCCCCGGGCGACGGTATAGACCGGATCACCGGCCGGGCCGTCTCCGGCTCCATTGAAGGCTGTAGTCCGGTACGTATAGAACACGCCGGGACTGAGCCCTTCATCGGTGTAGGCCGTCCCTGTGACGGATGCGGCGACGGTGTGCCAGACGGCGCTTCCCCCGCTGCGCCGTTCTACCCGGTATCCGGTGGCCAGCGGTTCGGATACCCACGATAAGGCTGCCGACGATGTCGTAATCCGTGTTATGCTTGTATGCTTGACGGAGCCGGGTGGCGGTGATGCCAGCGCGGTCAGCTTATCTACCGCTGCCGTCAGACCGGGCAGATCGGCGGCAATGATATTCAGCGCCTGGTATTCCCCAGCGAACGGTGAATTTGCCAGACTGACGGCCGCATGACCCTGCTGCACGCCTGTTCCCTGCTCAGGGAGCAGATAGCCCCGGGCCTGGTCGAGCAGCAGCACGTTGGTCGATGAAGTGCCCAGCAGCACGAGATCGGAATCGATCGTGCTCCACTGGGGATACTTGTTAATCGATTGGTAGGTTTGCAAGCTTTTCACGACGCCACCTGGCTCTGCCAGACCCAGGGAGACCTGCCGGCCCTGCTGGGTGTAGTGCTGCACAAGCCGGTTGGCCTGGGCTAAGATGGCCGGATCGGCCTGCTGCGCCGCCGTCAGCGCGACGGTCAGCGAAGCCTCCTGACGCGACGCGAATGCACGGATGGCATCCTCCCTGTCCAGCTTGACGGAGGAGGCCGCAGGCGCAGGGCCAGCCGGCTGGACGGTCACTTGTGCCGTCGTCTCCAGTCCGCTCAGCAGCTCCTTCGCTTTTACCGTATACACGCCTGGAGCGTCGGATGCGTGCAGCGGTAACCGGGCGGTTAATCCAGTTGCCGTATACACGGTGGCTGTATCTCCGCTGGAGACATGCGTAACCGTCAGCTCTACGGGGATGCCCGCCATAGCCTCGGGATTGCGGATAGTCGTGAACGCTTCGTAATATCCCGAACCGGACGAGGTAACCGTGACCTCCGGTGCCTTCACCTCGGCCGGAGGAAGTGCATACCACTGGAAGCCGTGTGTCTGCAGATTGACCTGTGCAGCCTCAGCAGGCGTAAGCTTGCGGCTTGCCCGGACATCGTAGATCGGCCGGGATGTATTCCACTGCAGCGCCGCCGTCTGGCCGATCAAATGCTGGCTTTGGCCTGAAGCTGTGTCATGCTGCTCATTGAGCACCGTCACATACTCTGTATCTCCTGCCCGGGTCGGAACGGCCCAGACGGTACTGCTGTCCGAGGAAGCAGCAGGCTTCGGCACACTCGCCATCGCTGTCCGCAATTTGGCAATATTCGCCGCATTGCGGGCCAGGAGCAGGCTGGTCTGGTCCGTGTTGCTCTGGATCACGTAGGATGCGACCTGCATCCCCGTCCCCGTCGCATTCACTGGGGAGACCGACTCGTCGTCCTTCAGGATCAGGCCTCCTTGATTAACGAAACTCTGCAGCTCGGGGACGAGACCGTCATACCAGTGCCAGCTTGCATCGAACTCATTCAAGCCGACCAGCAAGATCGTCTTGATCGACGAAGGAAGTCCGCGCTTCAGCTCCTCCGGCGTGATGATTTTGGACGGCCAGCCGGCCGCATGCGTCAGGAACAACGCCTCCGTCACCTTTCCCTCATGAGAGCCCTGGAGCAACTGCGCTTCGGTCGGGTTTTCTCCGCCGACGACGCCTCGGAGAAGCGCCTGATCGTTCACATACAGGATGCCGATAGGCGGCGTCGGCTCGGTCAGTGCGTACGCCCCGCCGTACTTGTGAATCCAGTCGTACAGCTCCTTCTGCTCCGCGATCATCTGCGGCCGGGCCAGCGGACCGCGATCGTTCGGCAGCACGTTGGTGCCGATCGCCTGGACTCCCCGCGTTAGCGTCATCGCGTACGTCTTCTCCCGGTCAGCCTTGCCGTAGAAGAGGGAGAAGTCGTCCTGCAGCGCCCAGGTCGGTTTATTCGGCGCATAGCTGCGCAGCTTATCCACCAGGGACACTTGATGAAGCGGCTTGGAGGAATTCAGCTCATTCCAATCGTATGCGCTCTGCACGGGCAAACGCTCATGCATCTCCTTGCCGGGGATCGTGGCCCATAGCCAGCCCCCGCGCCCGCCTACACCTGGAGAGCTGCCATAGGAGCCGGTCGTCGTCGTATAGGACGGATTGACCTCGGCTGCAGCTTGGGCGAAATAACCGTATTCCTTGAAGGTATCGTTATAACGTGCGATGTAATCCAGGAACGGCTTGGTGCTGCCTGCCCAATACTCATGGGTTTTGAGCGAGTACTGCCCCTGCAGACTCGGAGCGATCGGCGTCGTGAGCGGTTGGCCCGCTGCCGTCTGGAACGGCGCAAAGGCCCGGCCCCAAGGTCGGTTCGGATGCGGCGGTGCCCAGTCCCAATACTGGGCGTATGCAGCATTGTCCGCGCCTAGGCTGATCCCGGCCAGATTAGGATAACGGCTAAGCCGCTGCAGGCCGAGCTGCAGCTCCCGATACAGCGGAGCGTGATAATCCGAGATGTAGGAGCTGTAGAACGGCAGGTTCTGGCTGACGGCATCCACCACATCCCAGTCCGTACGCGGGATAAGCCCTAGCTGGACGCCCCGGCGTGCCAACGCCTGGGCCATATTCTCGTGACTCTTGGCGCTGGAAGCCTCAGAGAACGTGCCGAATTCGTAGACTCGGTCGTAGCCGGTACCGCTCACATACGCGGCATAATCCTCGACCGTCCCTAGGTCCTGATAAGACTGGGCAATCTCCTTGTGCTCCGAGTGGTAGAAGCCGCCGGAGCTCATGCCATGGGACAAATAGACGAAGTTGATCGTCTCCGGAGACCGGGGCACCTCGGTGCCGAGATGCCGGGCAATCGCGCCGGATTCCGGCTGGTACTGCGGCTGCGACGGCTTCGTCCCAGCCAGCGCCTGTACATCGGCATCCCATGCGGCCTGATGAGGGAAGACTTCCGGCCCGTCGACGCTGGTGAGGGTAATAGACGGACCTGAACCCGGCACCGACCGGTTAATCTTGAGCGGGACATCCTTCGGATTCCCTGGAACAACCGGAGCGAGCCCAGCATCGAATTGTACCGGCCCCCGTCCGTCTACCCACAGCTCATACGGCTTGCCTGGTTCATTTTGCGGCAGCTGCAGGGTCAGGGAATTCAGCGTCTGTGTGCCGCTGTTGTAGATTTCCTTGCCGTCGTTTTTCAGGATAACGGATTTCACCGCGCCTGGCGCAGACCCGGAGATTTTGACCGGGAAGGTCCACAGCTCGTAATCCCAGATCCATGAGCGCGCTGACGGATCCGACGCATAGAGATTGGTTTGTCCCCAGCGCCAAGCAACTCCCCGGAACCAGTGATTGCCTGGCGACAGCACATTATCATAGGGGCGCTGCACGATAGACATATTTGCAGGCTGCTGCTGGAGCAGAATTTCCGTCCTATACTCCGCACCCGCTGCGAACGGCTGTACCGTACGGACAGATGAAGCCTGATTATTCTGCGGAATATCCAAGGTGATCTGCGGCCAATCGACCGCGTCCGGTCCTTCCTTCCGCACCGCGTTCTGGTGAATCTTGGCGCTTCCCTTCGTGAACAGCCCCGTCGGGGTGTCGAAGCGTACGAGCCGCAGCGCTACGTACTTGGTCGGGGCGGTAAAGTCACTATCTAGCGCTGGACGCGTGACGATCGTATTGTTCATATCCGCCTGCACCTGGGTCTGGGTCAGCGGGGCTGCATACATCCGGAGCGAATCAATCGCTCCCCGGTAGCCGTGTTTTACCATCATGCGGTTGACGCTGTCGTAATGCCACTCGGTTCCGAGCAGCACCGGCAGCTCGTTGGGCAGCAGATCGGTAAACACGCTGCTTGCCGGCACCTGGCCGACCAGCTTGCCGTTGACGTATAGCCAGACGCCCTCGTACTTCTCAAACACCGCAGCGACATGCGACCATTGTCCGGCTGCCAGCTCGGAGGCCGTGAATGACCAGTTGTACCATTTCTCTCCGTAGTCGGAGCCGAAGTACAGCTTGTTGCCCTGGAGACCGAGATAGAAGGTCGTCCCCTTCCAGTTCGCATCCCGCTTGGAGGCGATCGGCTGGAAGCCGTTCAGATCATCCGGCTTGACCCAGGCGGAGATCGTGAAGGCCGACGAAACCTTGTTCAGCAGTCCCGGCTTCGTAATCTTCGCCTGCTCGCTTCCGTTCAGGACGAGCGCCTGTCCCGCTCCCGGACGGCCCGGGGCATAGGCTGCCGGCGCACTCAGGGAGCCTGCAAGCTCGGGTAGAGCCGGATTGCTCGTATTCCAAATCGCAGCCGGATCGGAAGGCTGCGGCTCCATCTCATACTTCGCGATCAACGGCAGCTCCATGACCGGCAGCGTCGTTACCGCTAAGACGGCGGGCGCGGATTCGTTGCCGTACAGATCCCGGGCCTTGACCTCCAAGGAATAGGCCGTGCCCGGTGTCAAACCTGTGAAGCGGTACGTCCGCACGGCAGCCGAGGTGGAGCCGGTCTTGACCGAGTTCAGGTACAGATTGTAGCCCGCAACCCCGACATCGTCGGTCGAGGCATCCCAGATAACATCGAATTGGGTATCGAGCACCTTCTTCGCCGTCAGGTTCCCCGGAATCGTCGGCGGATTGTCGTCGCGATCCGCCAGCCCGTACAGGTTCAATTCATGAACCGACCAGTAGCTGCCGGTCGCTTTTGTCAGGGTCAGTCGAAGGAAGCGCGCCGTCTGTACCGGGAAGCTCGCACTGACGATCGCCGAATTACCGGTAAACGTCCCGATCGGAGCGCTCCAGTTGTTCCCGTCCTCAGAGACCGTCACCTGGAATTCACGGGGATAATCGCCGTTCGATCCGGTAGCATTCAGCACCAGCTTGCTGTACGACTTGCCTCCCGGCCCGGTATCGATCTGCAGCCACATGCCCGCAGACTGGGCGGCTCCGCTCGTCCACCTCGTCGAAGCATTACCGTCGATAGCTAGTGCTGTACTGCTTTCGCCATGCGAAGCGCTGAGCGTCCACAAAGCCCTCTCCAGCATAGACTGCGTCGTGAAGCTGACCGAAGAACTGAATGCCGACCGATGACCGGCCATATCCACGGCACGTACTTGGTAGGTATAGGCGGTACGGGGAGTAAGCCCCTTCAGCGCCAGACCCGGTTGCCGGGTAAATCCCGCATACTCGGTCCCCGCATAGACCTCATAGCCAAGTACGGCCACATTGTCCGTGCTGGAACTCCAGGCTAGCGAGGCTTCCGTATCCGTCACCGAGACGGCTTCCGGGCCCGCGGGTGTTGTAGGCGCTTCCAAATCTGCCGATGGAGAACCGAACAGCTTCAGGTTCTGAATCGACCAGTAATTGCCTGCGCTCTTGGTTAACGTGATTCTCAGGTAACGGGCCGTTTGCTCGGAAAACTCCACCTGAGTCAGCGCACTGCCGTTGCCGGATGCAATCGGGCTGCTCCAGGTGAGGCCATCCTCGGATACAGATACCGAATACCCCCGCGGATAATCTCCGCTATAGCTGGTCGAGTCCAGAATCAGCTTATGATAAGCTTTGGCCCCCGGCCCGGTATCGACCTGGAACCACATGCCGGATGCCTGAGCTGCTCCGCTGCTCCAACGCGAAGAGGACAGCGCATCAATGGCCAGACGGGGCGCTCCCCCTCCATTATTATGGGAAGCACTGACTGTCCAAAGCGCGCGGTCCAGCTCATCCAGATTGACAATAAGCGGGGTGCTGGCGGCTGACACCTGGCCTGCAGCATCCCTCGCCTTCACCGTAAAAGCATAATCGGTGCCAACGCTCAAGCCCTCCGCCTTATACAGCGGAGCACCGTCCACGCTCCCGAGCAGCGCTCCGTCCCGGTATACCTCGTAGCCAGTCACACCTGTATCAGCCGCCGGGACCGACCAGGTCAGGTTCACCGAGCTATCGGTACGCCAGACAGACTCGACATTGGCCGGAATACCCGGCCCCTGAGTGTCGGCACCCAGCACCGGGACCGCCTGGAGCAGCAGCAGACTAGCAATCAGAGTACCCGCCAGCAACCTTGCCGCTATGCGATTCACGCGTTTCCACATTCCTTCCTCTCTCCTCTCATAGCTTTCCTTGAACAGTTCATGCCGCTTACAGCCTCCGCTCGGAAGCCAGACGGCACCACCTCCTTCTTGGTCCCTGATATTCTCTTGTGGCCAGGGACATGCTAATTACCCCTTCACAGCTCCGATCAGCACGCCTTTTACAAAATACTTCTGCAGGAACGGGTACACCACCAGCAAGGGGATCAGCATGACCATAATCCCGGCGGACCGGATCGACTCCGGCGTCAGCATCTGATCGGCTTCCTGGGGCTGCACGTTGTTCAGGTTTTGCAGCAGGGACTGGTTCGCCACCATATTCTGCACGAGTACAGCGAGGTTGAACTTGGACGAATCATGGATGTTGATCAGCACGCTCTGGAAAGAGTTCCAGTAGCCGACGCCGTAGAATAGCGTCAGCGTCGCCAGCACCGGCATGGAGAGCGGCAGCACAATCTGCCAGAGCAGCCTCCACTCGCTGCAGCCGTCGATCTGGGCGGCTTCATTCATTTCCTCCGGAATCTGCTCGAAGAAGGACTTCAGCACGAGCATGTTGTACGCGCTGACCAGCCCCGGCAGCCAAAGCGCCCAGTACGTATCGACGATGCCCAGCGCCCGGTTGACGAGAAATGCCGGGATCGCCTGGATGCCGAATAGCATCGTGAATACGATCGCCAGTGTGAAAAACTTCCGGGCATAGAAATGTCCCTTGGACAACGGATACGCCGCCAGAATCGTAAACAGCATGCTGAATACCACCCCGAAGCCGGTGATGATCAGGCTGTTGCGGAACGTACGCATAATAGGCGTTCCGTCGATCAGCATTTTGTAAGACTCCAGGGAGAAGCCTACAGGCCAGAGGCCGACCCTCCCCGCTGCGACAGCCTCATATTCACTCAGCGAGATCGCCGCCAGATTGAGCAGAGGGACCAGGCAGCTCATCCCCGCGAGAAACAGTAGTACATGATTGACGGAATAAAACCATTTTTCACCACGTGAAAGTCTCATAACCTTCCCCCTCCCCTACCATAAAGCCTGGTCGAACAGCTTCGCCAGACGATTCGCTCCGATGACCAGCACGAGACCGATCACAGCCTCGAACAACCCCATCGCCGTCGTCATGCTGTACATGCCGCCTTGAATCCCGACCGTGTATATATAGGTGCTGATGACGCTGGACACATCGGACACGACCGCATTCTGCAGGTTGTAGACCTGATCAAACCCGACCTCCATCACATTGCCCATCGCGATGATGAGCATCAGGGTCATGACAGGCATGATCCCGGGCAGCGTCACGTAGCCGATCTGCTTGATCTTGCTCGCTCCGTCGATGCTCGCCGCCTCGTACAGCGACGGGTCGATGGAGCTGATGGCCGCCAGGTAGATAATCGCGGAGAATCCGGCTTCCTTCCAGATGCCCGAGCCGAAGAATATTGCCAGCCAGGAATTGGTCTGGTACAGGAAATTGACCGGTTCACCCCCGAAGTAAGTGATGATCGTATTCACGACGCCTGCCTGTGAGCCGAACATCGTAACCGCGATGCCGCCGACGATGACCCAGGAGAAGAAGTGTGGCAAGTACAGCAAGGTTTGCACGGAGCGCTTGAACCACGCCTTGCGCACCTCGTTCAGCATCACTGCGATCAGAATCGGGAACGGGAAGCCGATCACGATCTTGAGCAGGCTCAGCACCAAGGTATTGCGGATGATGGCCATGGACTGCGGGTTGGAGAACATCATCCGGAAATAGTCCAAGCCCGCCCAAGGACTCCCCCAGATCCCCTGGATCAGGTTGTAATGCTTGAACGCAATGATGTTGCCCAGCATAGGCACATAACGAAACATGATGAAAAACACGATCACCGGTGTAAACATCAGCAGTAGCGGCATATTGCGCCGGAACCGGCTGTAGCTTCGTGTCCGCCGGGCAGTGGCCTCTGCCATTTGTCCCGTCGGCTGGCCAGCCATCGCGCCGTCGCTTCCCATAATCCTTTCCTGCGTTTTCATGATGGGTTTCCTCCTATTCGTTTCCGTTTCCGGTCTTTGTCTGGGGGCCATACCGGGCGTTTCTTGCGCTTCCTGCTTCAGAAGCCCTTGCCCGAGTTCCGGCAGAGATGAGTACGGACGGCAACGGGTCCGCTCGGCAGCCGACCGGACCCGTTCCTTCCCGATTCTTACTTATTGGCGTACAGCTTGATGGCATCATCGCCGAATTGGTACAGGTCCTTCAACAGGAAGGCATTCGCCTTATTGGTTTCATACCACTTGCTGTAGAACTCGTCGACGCGCAATCCACCGGACTTCTCCCAGATGTTCTTGGCGTCCTTCTCCGCCTGATCGGCAGTATAGCTGCTGCCGCTGACGACAGCCTTCATCCACGTATCCTTGATCTGCTGCTCGGTATTTTTGACGATCAGCGCCAGATCCTGCGGCAGCACCGGCAAATATTCCGGCTTAAGCGTCGGGATCGAACGATCCTTGCTGACATAAGCCTGGTTGGCCTGGATCGCCAGCTCACGCAGCGTTTTTTGTGTCTCCGTATCCTGAGCGCGCTGCTCGACAAACGCACACTTGCCCAGCAGCAGCACCGAGGACATCATGCGGAGGTCGGAGATGTAGGAGATTTCCTTCTTGTTCTTCTCGGCATCCAGCGGCTTCGAGCAGCCCACTTCGTTCTTGCTCCAGTGAACGCCCTCTTCGCCGCTCTCCAGCGTACGTGCTGTCTCCGGCTTGATCATGAAGTCGATATACTGCATGACTGCCTTCGGGTCCTTGGCTCCCGCATTGATCGCGCCTACCATCTGAATCGGGCTTCCGATGGCCGGACTGAACTGGCCGAACTCGGATTTGGGCAAGGTCAGAATCGCCAGCTTCGCCCCGGGATTATTTTTCTTGAGTGCATCGTAATCCTTATCGGGGATCTCCTGATGCAGGTACATGCCCAGCTTCCCGGACAGGAAATCCTGCTTGGCCTTCTCTCCATTTTTGTCCGGGAGGAAGTCCTTATCGACCACGCCTGCATCGAACAGCTGCTTCTGGAAGGCGACCGCTGCCTTCAGGCGGTCCCATTCATGAATAAATTTGTCGCCCTCGAAGCGCCACTGCACCTCGCCGAAGCCGAACATATGCTGGATGATGGCTACCCCGTTGCCGCTCAAGTTCAGGCCGAACGTATCCGCCTTGCCATTGCCGTCCGGGTCCTGAGTAGCAAACGCTTTCGCTACTTGTAAAAACTCGTCCGTCGTTTTCGGCATCTGGAGATTCAGCTTCTGCAGCCAGTCCTCGCGGATATAAATCCGGTGTGCGGCCACCAGCGGGTTGACCTTGCCGATCTCGTACAGCTTGCCGTCATCCTTGGTGCCGAGCTTCTTCAATTGCGGGAACTGCTTCATCAGGTCCTTATAATTGGTGCTGTACTTCTCGATGACGTCATCGAGCGGCATCAGCAGCTTCTGCGCATACCACTGGTTCCGGTAGCCGGTATCGTATTCGAGGATCAGGTCAGGCGCACTGTTAGTTGCGAACAGCGCATTGAACTTTTGCAGCGATTCCCACCGGGGCACCGTTACATACTTTACATCGGCTGGGCCATTCTTGTTGACCCACTCCGTCCAGCGGTTCTTGTCCCAATTTCCTTCCTCCGGGGGAATATTGTTGCGCTCGTACATCGATACGGTGATGCTTCCCCGCTTATCGGCAGCCGGAGCTTTCTCGCCCTCTTTGGAAGCTGGCGCCGAAGCTTGCCCTCCGCTGCACCCTGCGACGATCACGCTTGTCAGCGCCATCGTTGTCATACCCGTTCTAACGATACGGCTTTGTCTCTTGTTCTTCATTGGTTTAAGCTCCCCTCGATTATGTGAGTACCATGCGGCTCGTTGTCCTGATTGCACTATACCTCGGCCTCGTAATTTTCAGCAATGTACATGATTCATAGGGCTAACCGATTAGCCAAAATGGCCGAATTAACCGAAATTCAACGATGAACCGAATAGCAAAAAGCCCGTCACGACGGGCTTTTTTCATAGTTCTTACGATAATCGCCCGGCGTGGTGCCCATGACTTTCTTAAAGGCTCGGATATAGGAAATATCATGAAGGTAACCGACCTCGGCAGCGATCTGCTTGAGCGATAGCGATGTCTCCTCCAGCAGACGGCGGCTCTGCGCAATCCGGACGCCGACCAGATAATCGACCAGCTTCTCGCCGAATGTTTCCTTGAACAGCCGGCTAATGTATTTGCCGTTCAGGCCGAACTTCTCGCAGAGCTGATTCAAGGATAGGTCAGGGTTCGCATATTCTCGGTCGATATAGCTCTTGACCTCGCCGATTAGCTTGTAGTGGCTGCGGCTCTCCTGCTGCGTACGCAGCTTGCCACTGAGCTCGTCGAGGATGGCGGCGAACCGTGCCTCCATCTCTCCGCTCCAGTCGAACGTATCCCGCAGCTCGCTCAGCTTCCCGACGGTGTCACTCCTCCATACCTCCTGGATGTCGGCCGGCAGCTCGACCATCTCCCGGTACAAATGATCGATGAACGCGTTGAGCACCTGCACCAGCTCCTCCCTCGGCAGGCGCTGGGCCCGCACCTCGCTGAACACCGTCTGGAACATCTCCCGCCAATCCTCGTCTCCGGTACGGAATGCCCGAGCGAACTGCCGGATCATGGGCAGAAAGCGGTAGGTCTTCCCGTCGTTGAACAGCGCGTCCCGGTAAGAAATCACACGGCTAAGCCCCAGACTGGCTTTGTAGCCGAGCGCCTGCTGCGACTGGGTATACGACTCCGGGATCTGCAGCGTATCGGCTACGGCAGCGCCAAGGCCGACCGTCACCGTAAACTCCAGATTGGCCTTTACCCAGGCCTGCACTTCCGCCGCCACCTGGTGTACGAGATCCTCCGCTTCCATCTCTTCACGGAAGCAGGAGTACAAGGCTGTCAGTTGATGCTGAGCCGTCCATTCCGTCCACACCGTCACCCGATGCGTCTCGGCCAGTTCCCTGACAACGCTGTTCAGCACGAATTTAAGCAGATACATGTCCCGCTGCGAATAATTGGACTGCACCGAGGGATACTTATCGATCTCATAGGTCGCGACAACCAGTGTGCGGAATTCCCCTGGCACACCAAATCTTTCTGTCTCTCTGCGCCACTGCTCGCTGTCAACCGTTCGGCTGCCCTCCAGCAGCTCCACGAAAAAATGCCGGCGGCGGTACACCGAGTCCTCCTCGTGCATTTTCTGATACGTATTGGACTGGTCGATCAGACTGTCCAGTGCCTGCTCGATAAATTTGAACTCATCCTGTCCCTTGCGGGACAGCTTGGAGCTGCGGCTAGCCGAATAGAGCTGAATTCGATCCATAATTTCTTCAAGCGGCTTGTAGTTTCGGCGGGTGACGTACGTCATCCAGACGGTTCCTACGATCACGACCACGAGACTGGCCGCAATCCATATGTAAGAGAACAAAGACACGTAACGCAGCACGTTATCGTCATGGACACCGCCCGTATACGACCAGCCTGTGTAGTCGGAGCTGATCCGGGATAGGGTCGTGCCCGGCAGCTTGCCGCCTGTACCCTCCGGTCCTGCGATGATGGAGCCGCCTGCATCGCGGATTTCCACGAAGCTGCCGGCGCCCGTCAGCTCGGCAAGCCGCTTGCTGATTTTGGCTAGGCTGATGTTGACGACGACCAGCCCTTGTCCGCCCTGCAGCAGCGGATATTTCCGTACCATGGATACGACAGAGGCGGGAAACCGCTCCTGATCCTGGAACTCCATATAGGTGCGCGGATCGGAGAGCTCATAGAGGTTCCCGCGTTCTGCCCGGCTGGATGCAAACTCCCGGTCACCGAACTGACTCAGTGAAATAAAGGTATTGGAGCTAAGCACCATGCGGTCTGCATAACGGTACAGGTAGATGGAGTCGATCAGACTGTCCCCTCCTCCGATCTGATGAATCCGCTTAGATATTTCATAATTGTCAAAGTAAGAAATGGCACCCTCGCCCTGAAAAAAACCGCGCAGCTTCTCATCGGTCTCCAGCTCCTTGATGAGCGCATTATCCGTTTCCTTGAGTGAATAGTCGATCAGCTGAATGAGATGGCGTACAAGCTGTTGATTGCCGTTAGCGGTTTCCCGTTGGGACATCTGGCTCAGCAGCAGGAACGTGACCAGAATGAGAATGGAGGTGAGGCTGAAGAAAATGGGGAAATACGAGAACAGCAGACGGTAAAACCAGGTCTTTTTCATGGTGTCCTCCTTCATGACGGGGAGCGTCTACTTCCAGACTAAGGGGAAATTGCCAATCATGCAAGCAACTCCTATGGCACGAATATTATCACGTGTTATCATGCGCTGTAAAGGATAGCCGGAAAGAAAATCCTCCGGCCTATTCCTGGACGCTCGAAAGTTCAGACGACCCTGTCCCTACCTCCCTTTCACGAACCTCCTTTATTCCTGCACGGACAGCTACCTCCCCCTGGGCTAAGGTCCGTAGTTCCCCGCTAACTTGATCGGATCAAAGTCCGGTATAGGCTGAATCTGGACTCCCCCTTCCGTTCTCGCCTGTTCGAGTCCCTCATTGTACCTGCGGTTCAAATCCTCGATCACCTGACTAAGATCCCCGCCCTCGGCCATGTATAAATAAAATGCATCCTGAAACCGCTGTCCCTTCACGGTAACCGTCGGAGCCACGGGCCAGACGCCATCATACGCATTGGGCAGGAAGCCCTCCGCGCCCTTCAGCTGAGGACTGGAGGCTTGCGCAATAACCGAAGGAACCATGGAGATGCCATAACCCTGCTCATGATAGCCCAGCAGCAAGCTCTCCTGGTACATAAAGCTCAGGAACTTCCAGGCCTGCTCCTTATGCTTGGAGCTGCTCGCTATCGCGAGCCATTGCCCTCCCAAGAAGCCGGAAGCTCCCCGGACTTGTCCGTCGATGGTAGGGACAGGCGCAGCCGCCCAATCCAGGCTGGTCGGAAACTGCGTCCGGTACACGCCCGGCTCAGCCGAGTACGACATGTACATCCCGATCTTCCCGGCCGCGAACTGCGCCCGCAGCGGGTCCATATCCAGCGATTCCACGCCTGGCAGCATGCTGCCCTGATCCTTGATCCGCTTGAAGGCCTCGACGATTTGGCGGTACCCGCCGAAGTCGAAGCGTCCGCTGCGGAAATCAAAGCCGAAGCCACCGTAGCCGCTCATTTCGGCAATCGCCCGTGCCGAGCGGTCGAAGGCGCTTTGTGGCGATTTGAAATTCAGCGCGAACCCGTAGGCCCCTTCCGCCTTCCCTGCGACCGTCAGCTTCCGGGCCGTATCCACCAATTCCTCCAGTGTGGCTGGAGGTCCGGCGATGCCTGCCTTGGCAAACAGCTCCTTGTTATAGATCAGCCGCATGGTCGCCCCGAAGTTGGGCAGACTGTACCGCTGCCCGCCAAAGCGGTTGTAGCCGTCTATAGCCGGAAACCTCGTCTTCATTTCTTCGGACATATAAGCGTCAAGCGGGGCCAGATAGCCTTTTTTGTAATAAAGCTGGATCGAATTCTCCTTCACCCGCAGCACATCGGGCGCCTGACCGGAAGCGAAGCCAATATCGACAGCCTGCGTGTAATCCGATCCGCGGGTTATATAATTGACCTCAATCCGATCGGGATTTGTTTCATTGAACCGCTCGATCAGCGGCTTGATATACTCGGTATCGTGAGTATCCCCGGACCAATACACCAGCTTCGTCTTGGCAGGAGCAGGTTCCCGGACTGGCTCAGGAGGAGACTTGTAGAGAAGACCGCCCTCGCAGGCCGTCAAGCTCAGAATCGCAGATATTAGCAGCAGCCGGATCATATGCTTCCTCATGAAGAGCTTTCCTCCCTGTTCATCCATCGCTGTCACTATGCATCCTTCGTCTGGATCGGAATCCGGATATCAGCCCGCGTGCCCGGGCCCTGCTGCCTGCTGAGGAGCAAGGTCGCTTTATCTCCGAAATACAGCTGCAGCCTGCGGGAAATATTCATGAGGGCAAAGCCTTTATTTCGGCCTGGATGCCGGGAATCCCCCTTCTCCCCCGGGAGACCGGAGCCGTTATCCGTGACGGTGATGTGGATGAACCGGTCGTCTTCCGTCACCGTGATACGGATGCGGCCACCAGCCTTCATATCCTTGAATCCGTGCAGGATACTGTTCTCCACCAGGGGCTGCAGGATGATCTTGGGCACCATCCTCTCCAGCGCTGTCCCTTCCTCTACGTCGATCTCTGCCTCGAATAAATCCTCATAGCTTTTTTGCTGCAGCTTCATGTACTGCTTCGCGTGGTTCAGCTCATCCGCCAGCGGGATCAGCTCCCGTCCTCCGCTGAGTCCGACCATGAATAGCTCGGATAAGGCGAGGATCATCTCGCTGACATCCTCATTCTCACCAAGCACAGCCTTGCAATGGATCGTATTGAGGGTATTATACAGAAAATGCGGCGCGATCTGCGCACTGAGCGCCTTCATCTCGGCCTTGCGCTTCTCCATCTCGCCTTCCGTCACGTCCTGAATCAGCCGGTTGATCTCATCGAGCATATGGTTGAAGCGGAAGCCCATCTGGGAAACTTCATCCTGCTGGAGACTGTGATACCTGACCGTCAGATTATTGTCCTCTACGCGTTTCATCACATTTTGCAGCCGCTGGAGAGGTGTGAGCAGAAACCGGGTCAGCCAGTTGGAGATCAACAGGGAAATCCCAATAAAGCAGGCAATGGCCAGCAGCGTCAGCCGCTGAATCCCGCTCATCTCGCGCAGCAGCTCTTCCTTGGACTGCAGACCGAACAGAAACCAGTCGTCCACGCCCTCCAGCTGCTTGTAATTGACGAGATATTCCTGAACGTTGTAGGTATGGAAGAAAGAGCCCGAATCCGGGTCGGTCATCCCCTGGATCACATCCGCTCCAACAGGAACACCGCCCTGATGGGAATCAGAGCTTGCCATCACAGGCTGCCCGGACTTGTCCAGCAGGGCGAACGAATAGCCGGCCTGCGATAGATTAGCGTTAAGCACCTGGATGAGCTCTTTCTCCTTCACATTGACGACCACGTAAACCTCCAGTGTCTGGAAGGGATCGGTATCGATCACTCCCTTGAGTACGAGGGACAGCACCCGCTGCCCGCCCGTAAAGAGCGTGTCGGAGTGACCCTTGACCCAGAAGCCCCTTCCCGTCTTGCGTATCTCCTGATACATGTCCGTTTTGTAGAAGGCACCCGGTTGAATCCGATAATCATTGGTCGGGTAAAATTCGCCGATCGGGGTGACGATCAGAATACTTTGGATCAAGTCGTCATTGAATTTGACCTGGGAGAAGACCGGCAGCAAAGCGGATAAATCATTGTAATATTTGCTCGAATCATTATTCTGCACATGCTTCATCATCTGTACGAAAGCATCGCTGAACATGAGCGCACGGATGTTTGTGCCTATATTTTTGAGCTTATCGGCAACGACCTGCTCGGCTTTATTCACCGCATCCTGGCTGGAGCTAAACGCGTTGGCCTGGACGACCTTAGCTGCAATCGAATAAGAAATGTATCCGGTTACACTTATAGCCAACGTAATGACGGCGATAAATGAGAACCAGATCCGCTGGTGCAGCGTGCGCTTGCGCATAAAAGCCAGGAAGCCCCTCTTGATCTCCGCCCTCTTGAATTTCATTGCCCCACACTTCCTCTGATAGTCCGGCTTGCTGGCACATGGTGTCCTAGAATATCTTTTATTGTATGCTTGACAGCCCCTTCCCTACAAGAGCCAGTCCCTGCCAGCCGCTACACGCCAAAAGACCGCACCCGCTCAAAGCGGGCCACGGCCAACATGCAGGCTAAGCTTCCTGCGGTTCCAGGCAAGCCTGAACCAGATCATCCACATGAGCGGTGGCGAGGCATTCCACCGTATCCGCCGCTCCGTAATAGATTTTGACTTCCCCTGAATCCTCCAGGATCATCCCGCCGGGGAAAATGACGTCGTTGCGGAACCCTCCGTCCGTCTCATACGAAGCTTCCGGAGCGAGCAGCGGCGTGCGGGACATGCCGACGATCCGGCTAGGATTATCCAGATCGAGCAGCATGATCCCTGCCGTATAGCGCTTCTTCCAGGAAGGCTCCCAGCCGTTCTTGCCGCGCTCCGGATCCAGATCTACGGCATGGAAGGTCGTCAGCCAGCCCTTGTCCGTCTTCACCGGAGGTGCTGCAGGACCGATCTTGTCATTGGCAAACGGAACCTGCTCGACAGCCAGCAGCAGCTCGGAGTCCCCCCAGTAGCGAAGATCCGGCGAACGGGAAATCCACATGTCGAAGCGATCGATCCCCCCGCGGCTGTATACGGTGAATGGACGCTCCAGACGAACGTACTGCCCGCCGACCCGCTCAGGGAAGAGCACCATATTGCGCAGGTCCGGCGTGGACAGGCTGAGGATCTCAAAGTTCTCGAAATCGTCGGTAACAGCAACGCCTCCGCGGATGCCGTGCTTGGTATCCACCGCGAAGCACATATAGCAGCGGCCGTCCAGCACTGTCAGCCGCGGGTCGTACGCACGGATGATCTCGCCGTCATGCAGCCGGAAGCAGGGCCTAGGCTGTACGTTCCAGTGAATGCCGTCATCGCTGTAAGCCAGGCCCAGGTCGGTCGTCTCGTGAGGCTCGATCGTCTGCTCGGCCAGTGAGCCATAATCGTTGCGGAACACCATCACATACTTGCCTTGAAATTTGGTCACGCCTGCGTTGAAGACAAGTGCGGTCGGATACGGCACATGAGAGGCCGCAAGTACCGGATTGCCAGGGTGGCGTGTGACGAGAGGGTAAGACTTAAGTGGTCCGATCTTGGTAATCATCAGATGACTCTCCTTCGTTTTTATAAAGTAATAGGCAGCCGGCTAGCCTTTGATGGAGCCGGCTGTCATTTGCATGAAAGATTTATTGGCCAATACATACACGACCAGCAGCGGCAGAATCGACAGCGATGCGCCGGCCATCATGTAGTGAGTCTGCACCGCAGCCGAAGCGCCGTAACGCAGCATCGCAAGGCCGACCGGCAGCGTCTGCAGATCGGGCTGCGTCAGCGTGAAGACGAACGGCAGCAGGTATTCATTCCACGCCCCGCGGAAGGTGAAGAGTGCCGATACGCCAAGTCCCGGTCCGAGCAGGGGCAGGATGATCCTCGCGTAGGTGCGCGGCATGGAGCAGCCATCGATAAAGGCTGCCTCGTCGAGCTCCTTGGGGATTGCGTTCATGAAGCTGTACAAGATAAAGAAAATATAGGCATGCTGGCTGATCAGAATAATAATGACGCCCCATAGCGATTTGTTCAGATGCAGAAGCATCATCAGATCGAACTGCGGCCGCAGCACCACTGCCCCGATCGTGATGAACATCGTGGCCGCCTGCAGACCGACGTAGAGCCCTTTTCCCCGGAAGGAGAAGCGATCCACTACATAAGCCGACATCGAGGCGACGATCAGCGTGCCGACCGTCGTTACACTGGCGACAAACAGGCTATTCCAGGTGAACTTGGAGAACTTGGCCTGCTTCCACGCCTCCACGTAGTTATCGAAATGCCATTGCCCCGGAAAAAAAGTGGCGCCGGACGTGATTTCCGCATTGGACTTGAAGGAACCGAGCAGCGCAATCAGCACGGGAAATAGGGTGATTCCGGCTATAAGGATCAGGAATGCCCAGAACAGGACTTTGCCTCCCCATCTGCTCAGCGACGGACGGTGACGTTTGGTGAGATTGGACTGTGCTTGCAAATTACGCCCCCCCTTAATAGACCTTGTTCAGCTTGCGGGACGCCAGGCGGTAGGCGATCGTAATGCCACCGACGATGAGCGCCGTAACGAAACCGGCTGCGCTTCCGTAGCCGATCAGCTGATCGGGAACCGAGGTGCCAGACATCATGGTAGGAAACATCTGCTTATACACATAGAGGAACATGACTTCTGTCTTGCCTATGGGTCCGCCCTCCGTTAAGACGAGAATGCTTTCGTATCCCTTGAGTGCATTGATAATCGCCAGCATGATAACCATTTGCAGCACTGGCCCCAGCATCGGGATCGTGATCAGACGGAACTGCTGCACCTTCCCGGCCCCATCGAGGGACGCGCTCTCGTATATATCTTGTGGAATGTTCTGAAGACCTGCGATGAAGAGCAGCATATAGTTGCCGATCGCTCCCCAGACGGCGATCAGAATCGTCGTCAGCATCGCATGATCCGCTCCGAGCCAATCGATGCCGGTGGGAAGGATGTGGTACTTCACCAGAAATTGATTCAAGATCCCGTTGTACGAGTTAAAAATGGTCACAAACACAACCGCAATAACAGCCGAGCTGATAATCGTAGGCATAAAAATAACGGCCCTGAGTAAATTCCGTCCGCGAAACGAACGGTTCAGCAGCACCGCCAGCAGCAGAGACAGCGGAATCGTCAGTACAAGCTTACCACCCGCGTAGATAAACGTATTGACCACACTGTTCCAGAACGTAGAGTCCTGCATGAGCTGTGTCAGATTATCCAATCCGACGAAGCGTGCCGTCCCATATCCTTTGTAATCATAAAACATGTAGCGGACCGCCCAGCCAATCGGGTAAATGCCGAAGACCAGGGTCAACAGCAGGCTGGGAATCAGAAAGCTGTAGGCCAGTATCCGGTTGCGCTTGTTGTTCATAGGCTTCTCGCCGCTCCTCTCCGTACGCTTGAAGCATCCTGCGGGAGGAGAGTATCCGCCCTCTTCTCCCGCCTGCTTCTATCTCTATTTCTTAGCAAATTGGCCGCCAAGCTTGGACGGATCGAAGCTCGGGTTTGGCTTGATCGTGATATCCCCGCTCGAGATTCCCTTGTCCAGCGCGTCGTTATAGCGTTTGTTCAAATCTCCGATTATCGCGTTCAAGTCGCCTCCCTGCATGATGTACTTCAGGAAGCTTTCCTCGAACTTGGCCCCTTGGACGGAAACAGTCGGACTTACCGGCCATACGCCATCATTCGCATTAGGCAGGAAGCCTTCGATGCCGCCGATATTCGGAGCCTTCGCCTTGGCGATCACATCCGGAACCATGGAGATCCCGTAGCCCTGCTCATGGTAGCCCTGCAGCACGGATTGCTCGTACATGTCATTCAGGAATTTCCAGGCTTCGTCCTTATACTTGGACTTCTCGCTAATACCCAGCCACTGCCCGCCGACAAATCCGGACGCGCCCTTCACCGTGCCGTCGATCGTCGGTGCCGGAGCCGCGGCCCACTTGATTTTCGCCGGGAATTGGCTCTTGTACACGCCTGGCTCGGACGAGTAGGAAAGATACATGCCGATCTTGCCTTCGGCAAACTGGGCGCGCAGCGGATCGATATCCAGCTGCTCAAACCCAGGCAGCAGGCTGCCGTTATCCCTCATCTGCTTCATCGCTTCCGTGAAGTCCTTGAAGGCGTTGAAATCGAAACGGCCTGTCTTGAAGTCGAAGCCGAAGCCGCCGTACCCGCTGAGCTCGGCGATCACGCGGCCGGACCGGCCGAAGGCGCTCGCCGGACTTTTAAAGTTCAGCGCAAAGCCGTACGCGCCGTTCGTCTTGCCGACTTCCGTAATCTTCTTGGCCGCATCAACCATTTCCACCAAGGTCTTGGGCGGGCTCTTGATACCGGCTTTCTCGAACAGCTCCACGTTATACACGAGCCGCATCGTGCTGCCATAGTTCGGCAAGCTGTACAATTTCCCGTCAAAGCGGTTCTGATCGTCAATCGCCGGGAACTTTTTCTTCTGATCGTCGGTCAAGTATTTGTCGATCGGGGCCAGATAGCCTTTCTTGTGATACAGGTTGATCGCAGCATCCTTCACCCGCAGAATATCGGGCGCTTGACCGGAGGTAAAAGCCAGATCGACAGCCTGATTGAAATCATCTGTGCGCACGACGTATTCGATCTCGATGCTGTCCTTGTTCTTAGCATTGAAATCCTCGATCAGAGGCTTGATGTACTCGCTGTCGTGACGGTCATTCGTCCAGTAGGAGAGCTTCACTTTCTTGCCTGCGGGAGCTTCTCCGCCTGCCTTATTGCCTGTCGTACTGCCTGCTTCCTCTCCCGCTCCGCAAGCGGCCAGACTGACGGCCATCAACGCGGACATGACCGTTAGCGCACTTTTCTTGATCATCTTTGGTGTTCCTCCCTTTTCATCTCTGTAAAAGTATGATCTTCTTTCCCGGTGATAAGCCCATTATAGGTCAAGCCTTTTCCGCGCATAATGAGCCAAATTCAAGCTTATGGGCAACATTTTCATGATAGTGACCCGCCCCCTTTGTACATGAAAGCTTCCCCTGACAAAAAAAGCCCGCTCTCAGGGAGCGGGCTTGCCGGTATACGATTCTTTGAACTCTGTCGGCGTCTGGCCGGTCTGTTTCTTGAACAATTCGCTGAAGTAACGTCTGTGCTCGTAGCCGAGCGCGGCCGCAATTTCCTGCACCTGATAATCGTCCAGCAGCATTTTCTTGGCCTTTTCGATCTTCTCCTGGGTTACAAACTGCAGGAACGATACCCCGGCCACCTTCTTGAACAAGCTGGAGTAATAGCCCCAGCTCAGATTTACCTTCTTGGCGCAATGCTCTAGGGACAGCTCCTGGTCGAGATGCTCCCGGATATAGGCCATTGAACGGTGAATAATATGCTTCGACTCACTGGTCCGCTCCTGCTGGATCAAGGCGCAGCCTTCCTGGCACAGCCTCAGCAGCATAGCTTTGTAGGCAGCGATGGACGGCGACTCCGCCTGTCTGGCGAGCGGGGCTGACTTCGCTTCCAGCTCAGCTACCTGCTCATAAGCAAATTTCTCGAGAAGCACCCGCCGGGTCTTGGCGGCCAGCTCATTGCAGAGCTGCTCGGCGTAATGCGGATCAGGCAATGGATCGGTCCCCGTCAGATCGGCAAATATATCCTCCAGCAGTTCGATGCTTTTCGCTTCATTTCCTGACCGCAGAGCGAACAGAAACTCCTGCTCCTTGGCCGGAATATTAGCAAGGCTGACCGATCGTTCCGTCTTCATCGGCTCGTAGCGGTAAGCTCCATTGCCCCCTGTGAAGAAATGATAGGACAGGGACTTGAGCGCCTGCTCGTAGGCCGTAGGCCACTCATGGATGTGGCGGACGGTTGCACCGACACCGACAGAGATCGTGAAACGCGTGTATCGCGCGATATTGGCGCAGCAGCGGTCGGCCAGCTCCAGAGAATGCGTCGAGCCGGTGGCGTTGGCAATACACACGAACCGGTTGAACGATTCGCGGAACACCAGACCTTTCGTATATCCGGCTACCGTTTCCTCGATAATATTTTGCAGAGAGAACCGGATCAGCTCAATTTCCTCAACGGGAAAGCTCTGATACTGCTCGGTGAATTTATCGATCTCCAGCAGGAAAATATTGAAGCCTTGCCGATCCAGCGGAACCTGCAGAAACTCCCACCGCTGCATGGCCGCTTCATCCCCTGAGGCATGATGGAGCAGCAAGGTCAAGTATTCCTGTCTCAGCGCCGGCAGGCTTTCCTTCATCCTCCGTTCCATCTCGATCAGCTTGTATTGCTCGCGACGCTCCACCTGCCAGGCTTCCTTGGCCTTCAGCACGATCTGAATCAGCTCCGGGATGGAAACCGGTTTTTTCAAAAAATCAAAAGCCCCCAAGCGCAGCGCTTGCTGGGCGTATTCAAAATCGCTGTAGGCGCTAAGGATGATCACCTTCACGGTCGGGTCCTGCTCCAGTGTCAGCCGCGTCAGCTCCAAACCGTCCAGCTTGGGCATACGGATATCGGTGAGCACCAGATCCGGCTTGGCCCTCTGGATCAGCTCGTAGCCTTCCTCTCCGTCGGAAGCGCTGCCGACCAGCTCCACACCGTACTCCGACCAATTGATCCGGGTTGTAATCATGTCCACCACGCTGCGGATATCGTCGATGACACACATGCGGACTATGGAATTATTCATGGGCTGCGCTCCTCCCTGATGTCGTAATGCTTGTCGGTTCTTGTGCAGTCAGCTCCTGCGCACTCGCTATTCTGCGTGTATCTTTCATCATAAACGGTCGCACCTCCGAATGTAAGGTGGTAAATTCATGATAGAGGGCAGCTTTTTAAAGCGAATAGTCAAGCTTTCTACGGTCCGTCTGCGCCCGATCGTGATAAAAACCATGACTTGTTCCGTCCATGATGAAAAACCCGGTTGCAACGCATCGTTCGCGTTGCAGCCGGGTTTTCACAGGTTTACTGGTTCTTACTTTGCAGGAGCCGTTTGAAGCCGCTCGCGGGCAGCGAGTGCAGCCTCCACCATGTTGCGCAGCGACTGCTCGGTCTCGGACCAGCCGCGCGTCTTGAGTCCGCAGTCCGGATTGATCCAGAAAAGACGGGCATCCAGCGCATGCAGCGCACGGTCGATCATATCCGTCATCTCACCCACGCCAGGGACCCGCGGGCTGTGAATGTCGTAGACGCCCAGGCCGATGCCGTGGTCATAGCCCTGCAGCTCAAAGTGGGAGATCAGCTCGCCGTGGCTGCGCGACGTTTCGATCGAGATGACGTCGGCATCCATATCGCGGATCGATTCGATCATGTCGTGGAACTCGCAATAGCACATATGCGTGTGGATCTGCGTCGTGTCGCGAACCGTAGAGGTCGCGATGCGAAAGGAGCGGACAGCCCAGTTCAGGTACGCCTCATGATCGCGTCCCTTCAGCGGCAAGCCTTCGCGGACAGCAGGCTCATCCACCTGGATCATCTCGATGCCTGCGCTCTCCAGTGCCTCCACCTCATGCCGCAGCGCCAGCGCGATCTGATTGGTCACCTGCTCGCGGCTCATATCGTCGCGGACGAAGGACCAGTTCAAGATCGTAACCGGACCCGTCAGCATGCCCTTCACCGGACGGGAAGACAGCGACTGTGCATACGCGCTTTCCTTGACTGTCATCGGATCCACGAAAGCCACATCCGCATAGATCACTGGAGGCTTCACGCAGCGGGAACCGTAGGACTGCACCCAGCCGTTCGCCGTGAAGAAAAATCCGGCCAGCTTCTCACCGAAAAACTCAACCATATCCGTACGCTCGAACTCGCCGTGTACGAGCACATCGATGCCGATCTCCTCTTGCAGACGGATGCAGCTCTCGATCTCTTTGTTGACAAACGCCTCATAGGCGGCATCGTCCAGCGAGCCTTTGCGCCACTGCTGGCGGGCCTGGCGCACCTCCTTCGTCTGTGGGAAGCTGCCGATCGTCGTCGTCGGCAAGAGTGGCAGCTGCCACTTCTGCTGCTGCACCTCGAAGCGCTCAGCGAATGGCAGATTGCGCGTATCCCCGACCTGGTCGATGCCTGCGAGGCGCTCCGCTACATCCGTACGGTTACGTTCAGGCAACAGGCGGAAGCTCTCCAGTGCTTCACGGGAAGCCGCCAGCTCCGATGCAACCGCATCCTGACCTTCGCGGATCGCGCGTGCCAGCAGGGCCAGTTCGTCCAGCTTCTGGTCAGCGAACGCCAGTGCGTTCTTGATCTCAGGCCCCAGCTTATCCTCGCGGTCCACGGTGACCGGGACGTGCAGCAGGCTGGAGGAAGGCTGCAGAATCAGCTGCCCGGCAGGAACGTAGGCGGACAAACGGCCGGCCAGCTCCAGCTTGGCATCCAGATCCGAGCGCCATACATTGCGTCCGTCAATGATTCCCGCAGCAAGTAGCTTATCCTGCGGCCAGCCATGACGCTCCAAAGCCTCCAGGTGCTGCCCGCGGTCATGCACGAAATCCAGGCCGATGGCATCGACCGGCAGAGCTGCGACACGCTCGAAGTGCTCGACCGCTTCGAAATACGTTTGCACCAGAATGCGCAGACCCGGCACCTGGCGGCGCAGCTCGGCGTAGATCCGCTCAACCAGCGCAAGCTGCTCGGGCGTCGTGTCTTGTACGAGCGCAGGCTCGTCGATCTGCACCCACTGCACGCCCTCTTGCTTCAATTCCTGCAGCACTTGCCCGTAGACCGGCAGGAACTGCTCGACCTTCTCGGCGAAAGCCGACGATGCGAAGCCCTTGGACAGCTTGAGGAACGTATACAGGCCGACGATCACCGGACGGCCTTCGATCCCTGCGCGCTCCTTGGCGGAGCGGTACGCGGCCAGCGGTTTATTCTCAGCTAGGTAAGGCTGGCTGTCGCCGATCTCTGGCACGATATAGTGATAGTTCGTATTGAACCACTTGGTCATCTCACTGGCAACGGCATTGGAGCTTCCCCGCGCCATCGCGAAGTACGTAGCAAGCGATACGGCTCCGCCTTCATGACCGTAACGGGCAGGTACGATCCCGAACATGACCGCCGTATCCAGGATATGATCATAATACGTAAAGTCATTGACCGGGACAAACTCCAAGCCCTTGGCCTGCTGGCGGCGCAATTGCTCAAGACGCAGCTCCTCCATCGTATCCGTTAACGTCTTCTCGTCCGTCTTTCCAGCCCAGAACGACTCCAGCGCCTTCTTCCACTCGCGCTGCTCCCCAATTCTCGGATATCCCAAGCTGCCTGTTTGTACGTGATTACTCATGATTCTGAATTCCTCCCCGTATGTTTGCATCTCCAAATCCGTATTGCAGCCTGACGAAGGCCAGGCTAGCTAGGTCCGTCCATTGACTTTTTCTTTACAGAACACCAAAAAGGCGCCTCTCCCCTAAAAAATTCAAGGGGAAAGACGCCATCGTTATTACTCGTGGATTGTCGTCTAACACCTCCCTATCTCCCGTAGGTAATGCAGTGTCGTCGAAACAGGCAGGTCTCCTGGCTATCAGCGTCAACATCGTCAGCAGTCTTCCCGGCTGCTCTGGCAACCAGTGACATGTATGCTGCGACTCTTCTGTTACAGTGGCGGGACCGCGTCGGCTTTACACCGAACTTCCCTATTAAGCTTATCCGGATGTTGAGAATCAACCTCCGGGAAGCACCTGTTTCCCTTTATTCAATTGGGTCGTACTACAAGGATACAACGATCATCATAACCGAGCATATTCAATTGCGCAAGCCTAAATCCGAACTTTTCCGATAAAGTTACAAATCCTGTGCCATTCTCACCATATCGAATAATTGCATGCCATTCTCGTAGATCGGCTCCCGGTAGTGACGGATGAAAAAGTCCCGGTCGATGCCCGTCATCCGAAAACCACACTTCTGATAGAGCGCCAGCTGCGCAACGCCGGTGCTGCCGGTTCCTACCTCCATGGTCTTGTAGCCGAGCTCTCTGGCTTGCCGGACCGCATGAAGCACCAGCGCCTTGCCGATGCCTTGGCCATGCAGCGGCTCTGCCACCGCGACATTCACCAGCTCGACCGTATCCGGACGGGTCGGCAGCAGCACGTACACGCCTACCGCTTCGCCTTCCCGTTCCATTACATAGCAGTCTCCCCGGGCGACATACGCCCTAACTAGCTCCTCGGAAGGGTCCGCCAGCAGCAGCAGCTCCATCGGCGGATGTTCTCCCGGATTCAACACTCTGATCGTCACGTCTTAACTGACTCCCTTCATATGGCCTTGCGAATGCTTGTATAGCTGCTCATAGTAGCCATGCAGCTCCAATAGCTCCCCGTGATCCCCCTGCTCGACGATCTCCCCGCCGCGCATGACGAGAATCCGGTCGGCCTGCATAATCGTGGATAACCGGTGGGCGATGACGAGTGTCGTGCGGCCCTTGGAGACAACGGCCAGCGCCGACTGGATCAGCTGCTCCGTATAAGAATCCAGATTAGCGGTCGCTTCGTCGAGAATCAGCACCTTCGGCTTGAAGACAATGATCCTCGCGAAGGAGATCAGCTGCCGCTCACCAGCCGACAGCCCGCTTCCGCGCTCAGACAGCCGGGTATCGTAGCCGTGCTTCATCTTGGCGATGACTGCATCAGCGCCAACGAATTGACAGGCCCGAATCACATCCTCCCGCGAGACCGATTCGTCGAACAACCGGACATTATCGATGATCGTGCCCGAGTACAAATACGGCTCCTGCTGCACGAGGCCGACGAGCCGGTGAAGCGTCGCTTGCGGGATATCGCGGATATCCGTGCCATCGATCTTGATGCTGCCCTGCTGTACATCATAGAACCGACACAGCAGGCCGATCAGCGAGCTCTTGCCCGCTCCGGTCGTGCCGACGATGCCGATCAAGGAGCCCGGAGCGATGTGCAGGTCGATGTCCCGAATGACCGGCTGCCCTTCCACATAAGAGAAGGTCACGCGGTTGAAATCGATTTTGCCCCGAACCGTCTCCGGCGCTATCGCCTTCGGAACGGCAGCATCGGTCACCTCAGGCTTGATCGAGAAGATGCCCCAGATGCGGCTGACCGAGACCGTCGTCGACTGCAGCGTGTTCCACTGCTGGGTAATCGTATTGATCGGCTGAAAAAACAGACGAATGTACGTGATGAATGCATACAGCACGCCGAATTCAATATGCTTGTCGAACACCGCGATGCCCCCAAGCCAGGTGACGAATGCCACCGACAGGTTACCGAGGATATCAAAGGACCGGTTAAATAGCACATTGGTGCGTATTTCTCTGAGATTGGAACGGTAATAGGTCTGATTTTTGTCAGTAAACTGGTTCTGCTGCTCCTTCTCTTGATGGAAAGCCTGGATCAGGTTCATCCCCGCCAGATTCTCTGCAACGAACGCGACCAGCCGGGACAGATTGGTCCGGGCGAGCTGGTACGTCTTACGCATGTAGGAGCGGAAGGAGACCGCGATCAGCGCGATGATTGGCAGCAGAATCAGACAGTACAGCGTAAGCTGCACATCGAGCTGAAACATCAGCACGATGATGAACACGAGCGTCAGGCCATCCCGGACCAAACTCAGCAGCACTTGATTGAAAAACTGGTTGACTGTCTCCGTGTCACTGGATACATGTGTGATCAGACTGCCGCTCGGCACCCGGTCGAAATAAGACATGGAGAGCTTCGAGATATGCTCGAACAGCTCTTTGCGGATGCGAGCGACGATGCTCTGTCCGGCAAATTGCAGCAGATTGTTCTGCAGGTACGTGAATAGCAGCCCCGTCAAGGACAGCCCCAAATAGATGGCGCTGATGATCACCAACGTGCCATAGTTCGTATCCCCTATCATCAGATGATCGTCGATGGCGATTTTGACCAGATAAGGCTGGAACAAATCAGCCGCAATCGCCAGCAGCGCACAGGCCACCATCAATATAAAAGTCAGCCGATGCGGCTTGGCATAAGAAAAAAGCACCCGGAAGGCCGAGCTGTACTTGGCCGGTCCTTCCGACGCAGACTTATCCTTCGGCATACTGATTTCCCTCCTCCTGGATCGCGTGGAGCATCGCGTAGATGCCCGGCTGGGCCGCAAGCTGCGCATGAGTTCCCCGCTGTATGATCCTGCCTTCATCCATCACAACGATGATATCGGCATGCTTCAGCGCACTGATCCTGTGCGCGATCAGAATCGTCGTCCGCCCCGCCCGTTCCTTGCGGATGGTCTCGATAATGGCCTTCTCCGTCACGGCGTCGACGGCGCTCACGCTGTCGTCCAGCAGCAGAATCGGCGAGTTTTTGATCATACCGCGGGCCAGACTCGTACGCTGGCGCTGACCGCCGGATAACGTCACGCCCCGTTCCCCGAGCTTGGTTTCGAACTTATCTGGAAAATCAAGAATATTGCTGTAGATCTGCGCCTGCTTGGCTGCACGCTCAACCTGGTCAAGCCCGGAGTCCCGCCGGTAGAAGGCAATATTGTCACGGATCGTCGTGCTGAACAGGAAGCCCTCCTGCGGCACGTACGCAATCTGCCCGCGCAGGCTCTCCAGCGTCAGCTCACGGATGTCCACGCCGCCGATCCTGATCGTCTTCTCCGGCGGATCGTAGACGCGAAGCAGCAGCTTGGCAAGCGTTGTTTTACCGCTGCCGGTTTTGCCGATAATGCCGATGGTTTGCCCCGGCTCGACGGTCAGATGGATATCCCGGAGCGAAGGCTTCTCCGCCTCCGGATACGTGAAGGTCAGCCCGCTGATCCGGATGGCGGAGCGGTCCAGATCGACCGAACGCGCCTCCTCCAGCTCGCGGATATCCGGACGGCGGGACAACAGATCATTGAGCCGCTCCAGCGAAGCCCGCGAGCGCTGCATCGTGTTGATCACATTGCCGATCTGCTGCAGTGGGTTCACCATCATACGGATGTACAGCGTCAGCGCGACGAAGTTGCCGAGCGTAATATGCCCGGCAATCGTCAGATAGCCGCCAAAAGCGAGCGTGACGACAAGGGAAAGCGCACCCAAGAACGGAATCAGGGCCTGAAATAGCGAGGACACACGCACCAGGCTGAGCTGATTGTCGCGGATGCGGTCTACCGTCTCCCCGAAGCGCCGGACCATAATGGGCTCGACAGCGAATTTTTTGGTCACGCGAATACCGCCGAACTGCTCTTCGGCCGACTCCGTCATCTTGCTCAGCGACTCCTGAACGGTCAGCGAGCGCTTCCGGATGACCGGACCGAAGCGGACGACGAGAAACGGGATGACCAGCAGCGGCGCGACGCATACGGCGATCAGATAAACGGGAATGGAGCTTGCTGCCATCATGATGACCGCCGCAACCAATAGGATGATAGCATTGGTCATCTGGTTGATGCCCATCGAGATCGATTCGCGAATAGCCGTGACGTCGTTCATCACATAACTGAGCATTTTGCCGACTCCGTGCTTGGAGTAGAAACTTTCGCTCAAGCGGGTAAAATGCTCGAACAGCTTCCGGCGCGTCACAAATTCGAAATACCGGCCGGCGCGCATCACCACATATTGCCCAATCCCGGCCAGCAATCCGAACAGCACGCCGACCGCGAGCAGCTTAAGGCTGTATGAGGCGATCAGGGGAGGGGTCAGCTCCCCCCGCTGCAGATGATCCGTGAAATCCCCGAGCAGCCTCGGATAGTACGACTGAATAATATTGGCGGCGGCAATCAGCACGACCGCAAGCCCGTAGTGAGGCCACTTGGATTTGAGATAATCCAGTAACAAACGCCCAGAGTTCATGTAAGCCGATCACTTCCTAGTATCGTAGTTGGCATTGCAACTATTGGGGTAAACCGGGCCGCCAACAGCCGCAATACACACGTTCATCAGTTGCTCCTACCTTTATTTTAACACAATCATGTCGATTGCTAAACGGTTTTATACGGGGTGAACGCTTAATTTAAGCGGTCACAGCTTGATCGCGTTCCGCATGCGGATCATGGAAAACTCCGTAAGCGCCCTGGATTCGAGCACCGCCTGATGGATCGGATATAGATTCGGGGTAAAGCGCAGCTCAGCCCCGGACGCGAGGATGCATCCGATCAGGCCTGGCATCGGTTCCACCGTGACAGGGTGAACCGTCTCCGCTGAGGTATAGTAGCCGGCGCCAAGATCCTTGACGGCAAAACCTTCCTTGCCGAACGTATAGCGGTATAGGCGGACATCCCGAATTCGCTCATACCAGCCTCGCTCCACCCAGATGATTTTGGACGCAGCCGTATGCCTGAATAATTCCACCCCGGGGTCTCCCGCATCGTCTTCCCCTAATTCTGTCGGCCTGACCACGATAATTCTTGGACACTCCCGTGGAAAATAATAGCTGACCGCGTGCTCCTCATCGATCGCCCAGACGACGGGCTTATCTGCCGGGTCCGATGCGGGAAGGGGAATAAATACGTCAATATGCGGATTTTCACTGAAATGATAGAGCAGGGAGCTCACCCTTCCTTTCTCCGAGTCACGACCGGATACCCAGTTTACACCAAATCAGGAATTTCGGCTACCCCTAATTTCCATCCTTCACGACAGACAAACAGGACCTGTCAGAGCAGTCTGTCAGCTCATCCGATCATAGCCCGATTCTTCGCTCCGGCCTCCACGACAGTAAGGCAGCCTTGAATCGGTGGGTAAACGTGAACTTCCCCTCCTGCTCGGTCATATACCGCCGCACGATAGCTTCCGCCGCCTTCCGATCATACGTCTCATCGAGAATCGGACTGAGGCTAGACTTCATCAGCGCTTCCTCCGAATCATACTCATATGTGCGCTCGAGCTCCACCATCCGGCAATCCGCATCGATGCCCAGCTCATACAGCATGGCCAGCAGATGAATATAATCCCGGCGTTGGAACTTGATCCGGCAGCCAAGCCGCTCACGGATTTCCGTGTGGTACGGCCTCTCGGTTCCGACCGTCAGCCCGAGTACCACAAGCCGCCTGGCACTGTCGTTGATACGGATCAGCGCCTCGTCAATGTCAGCCATCCGGTAGAAGCAGTTGACCCCGAACACAACATCGAACGGGCCTTGGAGTTCATACTCCTCCCACTTCGCATGGATATAGTCCATGTTGGCGATGCTCTGCCGGCCCGCCTCCCCGGCCAGATAATCCAGCACGCTGCATGATCTGTCAACGCACGTGAGGCTCTTCACAGCAGATGCCGCAGCAAACGTATAATTGCCCCAGCCCGGACCGATCTCCAGTACCTCGTCCTCCGGCTTCAGCAGAGCGAGCAGCGCCTCGCGAACCGGACGGGCATATTCATCCGGAGCGATCGTCCGTCCTTCTCCTCGCCGTTCGACATATCCCCGCCAGAATGCTTCCTCCTGCCGGTCATCCGTCATCCGCTCCGGCAGCTTGCCGTTCCAATCTCTCATGCCTTCAAACCATAGCTCCTTGGCGTTCAACTTCATTCTGGCAGCCTGTCTCATACTGATCCCCCTTTGATTCACAAGAAACCCGATCCAGCCGAAGCCTTCGTTTGGAAGTGCCTCTGGCTCATCCTTGTAACCGGTTCTCGTCCTATGCCCCTCGCTCGTTCTAGCTTACAGGATGGGATAACCTCATTCAAATCCATGCGCGGAACATCGCCTGATTACTGGAAAAAAACCAGAAAAAAATAGATTGCAACCGTTTCCTCGTTTTGTTATGATGGTGAACGTCTCTCTCGCGTTTCGCCTTGACTGAAGTTGACGGATTAGCCCCGTCGAACAAACTTATCGGAGGTGTCACATGCTTTACTATGTTTTGGCCGCCAAGGGCTACGCCCGTAATTTGCAGTACCGGGGAGCGCATATGGTCCATAATGTAGCGAGCGCTATGTTCGGCTACATGTATGCCTGCATCTGGATCGGAATCGGAGAGAACCGCTCTCTCGGCGATTACGGCGTGCACGGCATGATCAGTTATATCGCGTTCACCCAAGCCTCGCTCTGGGTCACCGGATTTATTACGAATGGTCTCGGAATCCCGCAATCCGTCCGCACCGGACACATCTCCTTGGACCTTATGCGTCCCGTTCATCTGTTTACCCATCTGATGAGCCGAGAATGGGGACAGGTCGCCTACCAGTTCGTCTACAAGTCCATCCCGATCTACGCCTTGTATGTCTTGATCTTCTCGATTCAGCTCCCTGGGAGTGTCTCCCAAATCGCCTTAACCGTCCTTGGTCTTACCTGCTCCGCTTACTTATCCATCTGCATCAATTACCTGATCGGCGCAACCGCGCTATGGACCACGGAATCGAATTGGCTGTTCTGGAGCAATCACGCCTTGACCATGCTGCTTGCGGGCTTCTTTATTCCGGTGGAATGGCTGCCCGGCTGGCTGCAGACCCTCAGTTGGCTTTCCCCTTATCCTTACCTGCTCTACGTTCCGACACGCATCTACTTGGGATTTGACAGCGGCTCGTTGCTTGTCGGCTCCTTCATGTGGTGCGGCTTCCTGACGGCAGCGTGCCTGAGCATTTCCCTGCTGCTGAGACGCAAGGTGGAGGTGCAGGGGGGATGATGCAAACAAATCATATGTTCTCAGCGGGAAAGGCATCCATGAGGCTGTATGTTCTCCTTATCCGTGCGAGCATCCGCAGCCGCATGCAGTACAAGTTTAACTTTGTGCTGTCCAGCATGCTCGTAGCCCTTATCCAAGTCTCGGAGTTTCTGATGCTTGCGATCATTATGAATAAATTCGGCGCCATGCGCGGCTGGAGCCTTTACGAGGTTGGCTATCTATACGCGGTGATGACCCTTGCCAAGGCCCTATACCGAACCTTCGCCAATGAAGTCCATAACCTGGAGAAATATTTGGTGGGCGGTGAGCTGGACCAGCTGCTGACCCGGCCTGTGCCGATTCTCTTCGCGCTGTTTACGCAGAACTTCAGGCTGCTCCCCGGCGAGTTCATCCAGGGCAGCTTCGTGGTGGGCTGGGCTCTGCATGGCATGGTACGCAGCGGGCAGATCGGCTGGATCGCTATTCCCTATACGCTGCTCGCCATTCTCACCGGCGCGGTCATCCTGTTCTCCATCGGACTAGCTACCGCAACCCTAGGCTTCTGGATGACGCGCATCACGGAGCTCCAGAACTTTACCGAGGATGCGGCGCGTACGGCTGCACAATATCCGCTAGTGCTCTACCCCGGCTGGATGAAATCTATGCTGCTATTCGTCATCCCCGTAGGCTTCGTCAGCTACGTCCCCTCGCTGTTCATCCTTCGAGGCGAATACGGAGGCTGGCTGCTGGCCGTGACCGGAGCGGCTGCTCTCCTATGTCTCGGTGCAAGTCTGCAGTTCTGGCGGTACGGATTGACCAAATATCAAAGCACAGGCAGTTAGAGAGGAGCACTGGAATAAATATGAATACGATACAACCCATGATTCAAGTGAGCCAGCTCCGCAAGTCGTTTATGACCCCAGTCGTGCGGGAAGGCAGATTCTCAGGCATACGCACGCTCTTCTCGCGGGATTACCGGATTAAGGAAGCCGTTCGCGATATTAGCTTTACGATCGGGAAAGGCGAATTTGTCGGCTACATCGGACCGAACGGGGCAGGCAAATCCACGACGATCAAGATGCTGTCCGGCATTCTGCATCCGAGCTCAGGAACAGTTTACATAAACGGAGACAATCCGCATCGCAACCGCCGCAAGGTCGCACGCCGGATCGGAGTCGTGTTCGGCCAGCGCAGCCAGCTCTGGTGGGACTTGCCGGTGAAGGATTCCTTCGACATCCTGGCCGAAATGTACAAGGTAGCTCCTGCAGACAAACGGCGAAGACTCTGGGAGCTTGCAGAGCTGCTTAGCCTGGAGGAATTCTGGCAGACGCCGGTCCGCAAGCTGTCGCTCGGCCAGCGGATGCGCGCCGATCTAGCGGCTGCCATGCTGCACGATCCGGACCTGCTGTTCCTCGATGAGCCGACCATTGGTCTGGATGTCACGGCCAAGCGCAATATCCGGCAGTTTCTGAAGACGCTGAACCTGGAGTTCGGCAAGACCGTCCTGCTGACCACGCATGATATGGACGATATCGAGGAGCTGTGCAGCCGGGTGATGGTCATCAATCATGGTGCTCTGGCCTACGATGGCACAATTGACGAGCTGCGCGGGCTGATTGGCCTGCCTACGGTCATCCGCGTAACGTTCCGCGGGACATTCTCCGTACCGGAGGAGGCATCCGCCGGATTATCCTCCCGCTTCCGGGTAACCGAGAAGACCCGGCATGGCGTTGTCATCGAGGGCAATCGCCAGGAAGCTACCGCGATGGACATGCTCCGCGAGCTGAGCCAATGGGGCGACATCGACGATATTCATATGGAGGAGCCGGAATTCGAGGATGTGATTCATCGCATTTATTAAGATTCCACTGCGTTTCTTCTATAAAATAGAACACAGCCTGCCACTTGCCATTCAAAAGGGCAGCCGCTCCGTCATCGTGCATGACGAATCGGCTGCCCTTTTACTCATGGAAGAAGAAACCGCCTATTTATTTCTTTACAAAAAAACCAATGACAATCACTATGGCACCAATCATAGCCAGGAATACCTCAGTCCCATAAATCATATTCGTTTCAGTACCCTGAATAAAAAGTGCAGCTAGAATGAAACCAACACCTAGTATCATCAGTTTTATGCTTTTCATCATTAACCATCCCCTATGCTAATCGGTAGAATGCCCGGCACGCTCCAGCAAGCTCATCGCATAGGCATCCAGTCTTGTCCGGATCAGCTCGTCCGTCAGACCGGGGAAGCCAAGCTGAGTCCAGCCCTCATACACCGTCGGAGGCCCGAACAGCATATCCGTCACCGAGACCAGATCCCAGTAAGGATCGTAGAGGAACGCCTCGCCGGCATAAGCCAGATATGCGGACAGAAATGCATCGGCAGCCTTCACACCGAATAGCTGTGCCAAGTTCACCCGGCAGTGGCCTACATCCACGCCAGCGGGTCCCCGGCACGCGTTCACCCAGTCCACGATGCCGCTGACTTGCGATCCCTCCCACAATACATTGGTCGGATGAAAGTCCCGATGAATCAGGCAGGGCTTGAAGTCAGGCTTTGGGCCCCGCACTGCCTTGAGAACGGCATGCCAGACATCGGGCCGGGAGGACCACCGCGGGAACTCCATACGCTCCACATCCTGATACGAGAAGTATGTCCAAGGAAAACCTGCTGCCTCTACCCGGTGAATCCGGGCGAGCGACTCCGCAAGTCCCCCTATCCAAAGCTCCATGCTTTCGGGCTGCAGCAAGACCGATCCCGCCAGCTTCGTCATCAATACGGCCGGCATACCCGATCGGACTCCCGTCTCGTCCCAAGCAATAATCTCAGGCGTCGGTACCACTGCTTCGCCAGCGAGCCGCAGGCTGTAAGCCTCGTGCCGGGCCAGATCGGGTTCCTCGCGCAGCCAGTCTTCATGATCGAATTGGCGCAACACCCATTCCACTTCCGTCGCGTCTTGCTTAAGCGTGATGCCATGAACCGCGGAGGATATTCCTCCATACAGCCTGCGGACATCTTGCACTTTGGCCTGTGGGCCTGCGGCTTCCAAAACCCAGGCTATAGCCCTGTCCGAAAGCTCAGCCCCCGTCCTCAACGGCATGCCATCCGCTCCTTCCATCTTTTCCTCGTAAGCAGTCAACCCATAAATTGTAATATAAAATAATTGAAATCAACAAGCGTCTTCCACAACTCTGAAAAATGAATTATACTTGCTCCTGAATCCATGTAGTTCTTTATGCCCATAAATTCCTATCTCATGTATATTTAACCTTTAACTGGAGGCTCGCATCTATGCTGGAACTGTCCGGCTATCAGACGGTAGAACAATTGGTGGAAAACACAGAGATGGTCGGTTACCGGCTTGTCCACGTTCATTCCCCCCTCAGTGTGATTGGGGTCGCTCCAGTGGACGAGCAGCCTCATGCTGCAGTTCTAGAAGCTTACCGGCGGGAATACGAGCTGCTCCGCATATTGGATGGGCGCGGCGCCGTCAAGCCGATTGGGCTGGAGTACACCCGCAGTCGTCCTGTTCTCCTCACGGAGGACTTTGGCGGTGTCCCCCTCTCCCGGCTGCTGCATCCGGGCCAAGGCCGTCGACAAGTCCGGCCCATCTTCGAATTCGGCATGGTCCAGCTGCTAACCGTTGCCGTTAGTCTGGCGAACTGCCTCAAGCAGCTTCATCGCCAGCAAGTGATCCATAACGCCATTCACCCTGAGCATATCCTGGTTAACCCGAACACGCTGGAGGTAAGGCTGAGCGGGCTTGGACACGCTACGTTCATGTCGGACCCTTCTGCGCAGCCTGCAGTGGACGGTTGGGCAACTTCTATGCTGCCTTACATCTCCCCTGAGCAGACCGGACGGTTGAACCGTCAGCCCGATTACCGCACGGACTTTTATTCGCTCGGCGTCACCCTGTATGAGTGGTTTTCCGGGCATCTGCCGTTTGAAGCGAAGGACATGCTCGAGCTTGTCCATGCCCAGCTCGCGGGCAAGCCGGTTCCGCTTTGCACGCTTGAACCGATCATCCCGGAGCCACTCTCCAATCTCGTAGACAAGTGCCTGCAGAAAGCTCCCGAGGACCGGTTCCGCAGCGCTCATGGCCTGGAAACCGACCTGCAGACCTGCCTGACTCAACTGCAGCAAACGGGTACGATCGCCCCGATGGCCTTAGCCGGCTCCGATGTGCCGGAGCAATGGCAGATGCCTCCCACTATGTACGGCCGTAGCGCGGAGCAAGCCGTCCTTCTGCAGCTGAAGGCACATATAACTGCCGGCGAATCTGAGTTGCTGCTAGTGCACGGACCTACCGGCGTCGGCAAAACCACCTTCGTCCGCGAAACGCTTCGTGGACAGATCGGGCATGGCCTATTCATCTCCGGAAAGTTCGACCCCGATCCTTCCGACACGCCTTATGCAGCCTGGAATCAGGCCATTCAGGAGCTCGTTCGTCAGCTATTGACCGGGACGGAAAGGCAAATCGAGGTATGGCGGCTAAGAATCCGGCAGACCCTTGGCGATTATGGCCAATTGCTGACTCGTCTTGTACCGCAGCTGGAACTGCTTATTGGGCCGCAGCCCGACATTCAGCCTTTGCCCCCCATGGAAGCTCGGGGCCGGTTCCACCATGTCCTGGGCTCCTTCATTCAGCTGTTCGCAGATGCCGAGCATCCGCTGATTGTATTTCTGGACGACCTGCAATGGGCAGATGAAGCCTCGCTGCAGTTTATGACTCATCTGCTGCTGAGCAGGCGTTCTCTCCACCTGCTGCTCATCGGGGCTTATCGGGAAGATGAGCTGCCGAGCCATCCCACCTTACGGCAAATGGAAGCTCTCTGGGAGTTAAGACATAAGAGGCTTGAGCGGCTTCCGATCCGTCCGCTGGAAGCAGAAGCTGTGATGGAGCTGCTGGCCGATACGATGCCTTCTGCGGCGGGAAATTTACACGAGCTGACTACCGTTGTGATGCAGAAGACGGCTGGGCATCCCTTGTTCATCAGGCCCTTCCTGCAGAACGCGTACGACCGCAAGTGGATCTTCTTCCATGAATCCACCCATAGCTGGCAATGGAACTTGAAGCGGCTGGAGGCGATGGAAGCTCCTGAGCGCGCTATTGGCCACTGGGTCGGGAGCCTGGACGATCTGCCGGCCGAGACGGTACGGCTGCTAATTTGGGCCGCCTTTCTCGGGCGCGAATTTGACCTTGAAGCACTCACACAGGTCGGCGGGCTTTCGCTTCAGGAAGCGGCGGCGGCCTTGGAACCGGCGGAACGGGGCGGATTGCTGCAGAGAGCGGAACTGCCATCTGAGACCGGCAGATTCAATTTCCAGCATGACCGGATCCGTCAGGACTGCATCAAGCTCATTCCCCAGAACGAACAGGCTCCCTACCATTATGAGGTAGGTCTCTTGATGAAAAACCGTCTAGCCTCTGCCCCCGAGACGGATACCGGACTGCATGAAACGGTCTATCACCTGAATACAGCCCTTTCCTGCATTCGGACGGCTGTAGAGAAGCAGGAGCTGGCTGAGCTGAATGCCAGGGCCGGCTTCAAGGCCAAGCAGTCGACCGCTTACGAAACCGCTATGCGCTACTACCGCCAGGCTACGGAACTGCTGGGCGAAAGCGGGTGGGAGGAGAACTTCGAGCTGATGTTTCATTGCTCCAAGGAGCAGTCCGAATGCGAGTTTCTATGCGGCTACTTGGAGACCGCGGAAAGCTTGTTCCGCCAACTGCTGGCACGGGCTCCTTCCTGGAAAGAGCAAGTGGATATTCATGTCACCATGATTCAGATGGAAAACAACAGTAGCCATTACAAGAAGGTCATCGAATTAGACAAGCAAGCGCTGCTGCTGCTCGGATTCCAGCTGCCTGCTCAGCCGAGCGCTCTGGATCTGCTGCGCATGTGGGCCAAAATCAAGTGGCGGATGCACGGTCGCAGCATCGAGTCTCTTCGTTCGCTGCCTCCGATGACGGATCCGCGGATTAAGGCAGCCTTGGTCATTCTCACCTATTCCGGCCATGCCAAGTTCATGGAGCAGAGAAACTACTGGACCTTCTCCGTTCTGACTATGATCGAGCTGACGCTGAGATACGGACAAACCGCAGAGTCCGCGATTGCCTACGTCGGGATGACGTTGATTCAATCCCTGGTCTGGAACAACTACCGGGAAGGCTACGAGTGGGGCAAGCTGGCCTCTACTATATCCGACAGCCATACCGAGCTTCGGAGCCTTGTCTCCGTCGCCTTCTCCCTCTCTTATGATAGCTGGAGGCGGTACGAGCCGGACTTGCTGGCTGAATTTTCCCTCAATGCGGAACGGGCCCGGCTGGAATCGGCCAGTCTATGGCATGTCAAGGAAAGCGCTCTGTTGAACTGCTCGCTGATGTTTCTGTTCGGAAAGCCGCTGGATGATGTATACCGGCAGCTCATCCGCAATGCGCCGGAGTTCTCGCGCAGTCCCAGCAGCAACCATTGGAACAGCATGGTGATCATGTCCAAGCTGATCGTCCGGTTGACTGGAGAAGCTCATCCGCATGATCCCTTCCTCGGTTCGGAACTGCCCATAGAAGCCGGGCTGCAGAACGACACTGAAGAGCATGACAACTTCGGATTGCAGGCACTCAGCTGTATGTATCATTATATCACCAACTATCTGTTCGGAGATATCAGGAGTGCCTATGCCTATGTGACGAAAGCTCGTGAGCTATTCCGGAGTATGAATATATCTGAATCGATATTTGAATACTCGTCGCTCGGCATGTATCATGTGTTGATTCTGTCCGTGATGTACCCTGAGGCCACTGTGCAGGAGCAGCGATCCTATCTGCGCCTCATGCGCAAGAACCGTGATTACGTGAAGAAGTATGCGGCCAAGTGCCCCGAGAATTACCAGCACAAATACCGGCTGATGGCCGCTGAGATCGCACGCATTACGCACAAGGACGAGGAGGCCGGCAGACTGTTCGAGCTCGCTTGCCTCGATGCCGAACAATTTGGCTTCACTCACGATACCGGCATCATCGCCGAATGTGCGGCCAAGTTCTACTTGAGCCGTGGCAAGCAGCAGCTCGCCAAAGCTTATATGACCAAGGCTTATGAGGCCTACGTCGCCTGGGGAGCCAAGGCCAAGGTGGCCGATCTCGCCGTGAAATACCGGCATCTGCTTCCTGTCGAACCGGCTTCCGCTGCCGGAGGCGTTGACGATCTTGCGATTATGAAGACCGTTCAGGCCATTTCTGGAGAAGTGATTATGAGCCGGCTGCTGGACATGCTGATGCGCATTCTGCTGCAAAATGCAGGCGCGGAGAACGGCGCCCTGATCTTCGAGCATGACGGACATCTGGTGATGGAAGCCTATGGAACCATCGAGGATATCCACCTGCATCCCATCCCTCTGGACCAGACGGATCTGATTTCCTCTGCTATCGTGGGCTACGTGGCCCGGACGCACGAAGAGGTCGTACTGGAGCATGCGTCGGCGCAAAGTATTTTCTCGCAAAGCCCTTATGTCCGTGACAAGCAGCTGAAGTCTGTACTATGTCTGCCGATCCTCAAGAACGGGGAGCTGGTCTGCATCCTGTATCTGGAGAACAACCTGTCCACCGGGGTATTTACCTCAGGAAGACTGGGCGTACTCAAGCTGCTCTGCTCCCAATGTGCCATCTCTATCGACAATGCCAAGCTGTACCGGAATATCGAACAGCTCAAGGACAGCCTGGAGGAACAGGTCGTGGAACGGACACGGACACTGGAGCAATCGATGCGCGAAACGGCAGCAGCCTTGGCAGAAGTATCCATTCAATCCGAACGGAACCGGATTGCGGCCGAGGTGCATGATATCGTCGGTCATACTTTGACCTCTACCATTCTGCAGATTGAAGCGAGCAAGCGGCAGTTTCACAAGGATCAGGAGGGCGCCTTCAATAGGCTGCAGGGAGCACAGGATCTGATCCGCCACGGGCTCAATGAAATCCGCCGCTCCGTGCATATGCTCAAAAGCTATTCCGACGTGGACTTTACGGACGCACTGCTCAAGCTGATCGGTCAAACCGAGCAGAATACGGGCGTCCAGGTGAAAGCCGAGCTTGCCGGGCTGCCCGGACTACTCGGCACCCATCGTCATGCCATCTATCATGCGCTGCAGGAAGGCCTGACCAACGGCATTCGCCATGGCGGAGCTACCGAATTCACCTGCTCCCTGACATACGACGGCAAATTTCTGCTGTTCAGACTGGATAACAACGGAAGAGGCTTGCAATCCGTGACACCAGGCTTCGGGCTCACGGCCATGAGAGAACGCATCGAGGCGCTTGACGGTACGCTCACGGTTTATTCACCAGAAGAGAACGGCTTCAGCCTGCGCATTGCTATTCCTCACTCGACACCACTGGAGGCACGTATACATGAAGAAGACAAGTAAGCCGTCGATTCGAATTTTGATTGTGGATGATCAGTTTCTGACGCGGGAGGGGCTCAAGACCATCCTGGATCTGGAGGACGACCTGGAGGTTGTCGGCATGGCCAAAAACGGCGCCGATGCCTGCGAGGAAGCACGGGCGCTGCGGCCGGACATTGTGCTGATGGATATACGGATGCCGGTGATGGACGGGATCGAGAGCATCAAAAGGATTAAATCCGAATTTCCGGAAATGATCATCCTGATCCTGACGACCTTCGTCGAAGAGGACTATATTATCGAAGGACTTTCCAGCGGAGCGAGCGGATATATTCTCAAGGACATGGAAGGCGACCGGATGGTCAATTCCATCCGGGACGCTGCTGCGGGTCAGTTTGTTCTTCAGGGCGTGATCGCTGTCAAGCTGGCTACCCGCCTGGCGCAGCTCAAGCAGGAGAATGGGGTTTTCTCTGCTCGCAGAGCGAGCTTATCTCTTACCGAAAGAGAGGCAGAGGTAGCACGTTTGATGATTCAGGGACTGTCCAATCGGGAGATTGGCGAGACTTTGGTGATTTCCGACGGCACCGTGCGCAACTATATCAGCACGCTTTACAGCAAGCTGGAGGTCAATAACCGCGCCGAAGCGATCGTCCATTTACTGAAAGAAACCAACATGCCAATGTAATATGACAATAATCATGACAGCTGACACTAGTTACATAGTCCCATACCCTCTATAATAAATAGGAGGAGGGGACTATTTTATGAACAGATACTATTTCCGTGAGCGATGGACTCCACTTAAGCTGATCGGAATTCGCATATTTGAAGACGATGAAGGAAAACTATGGTACAAGATGGGAAACCGCTCCCGCAAGCGGTTTCGGAGATAGCGGTCTGCTGCCCGCAAGCTAGCCCTGCCGCCTCACGGCAGAGCTAGCTTGCCCATGACAGTCTCACGGGCAGCGCCCGTTGCCGACGGCAGGTTGTTCGGCTCACCATTCAGCAAATTATTCCCGAAGATTGCGAAGCAGATCGCTTCCTTGGCATCATCCGATACGCCGAGCGAAGCGGCCGTTCGTACCTGCTGGCCAGGCAGCAGATCGCTCAGCATGCGCAGCAGGGTACGGTTATGAGCTCCGCCGCCGCTGATGACGATCTCGTCAATACTGCACCCCGGAAGTACGTAATCCCGGTAGCTCTGCGCAATACTGCGGGCCGTGAATGCCGTGAACGTAGCTATCATATCCTCATCTCGTAAGCCCGCTCCGCGCATTCTAGACATCCACTCTGTGGCGTAAGACTTCCCGAACATCTCCCGGCCCGTCGTCTTGACAGGCTTCAGCTTGAAGTAAGGATGTCTCATCATCTCACCAAGAATACCCTGATCCGGCTGTCCGGCAGCTCCCCAAGCACCGTCCGCGTCGTAAGACAGGCGTCCGCCCGACAGCTCCAGCACCGCCTGATCAATCAGCATATTTCCCGGACCTGTATCGAAGGCCGTTACCTCATGCGGCTGTGCCCCGGCAGGAAGCACGGCGCAATTGCCGATACCGCCGATGTTTTGTACAATCCGCCCCATCCGGTCGTCCCGGAACAGAATCAAGTCGCCGTAAGGCGTCAGCGGCGCTCCTTGTCCTCCGACCGCCATATCGGCCGTACGGAAGTCCCCGGCGACCGGACAGCCGGTTAGCTTGGCGATGACGGACAGATCGCCGATCTGCAGCGTAGACCGCACGCCAAACGGGTCCGTCTCCGGATCGACACTTATAGGGATATGCCAGATCGTTTGCCCGTGCGAGCTGATCAGATCGACCTGATCCACCCTCAGCCCAGCGGCTGTCGCTGCGTCCTGAGCAGCCTCGGCAAAACGCTCGGCGATATAGAAATTCATCGCACATACGTCCGGCGTGGAGGACTGGTCCGTGCTGCAGATCCGCTTGAGCTGCTCCCTTAGCTCCTCCCCGTAGGGAACGCTATGAAAATGCAGTAGTTCGGCCCGGGAAGACAGACCGCTTCCGGCGATTCTCACTACTGCAGCATCGATCCCGTCCAGCGACGTACCTGACATCAGTCCAATCACGATGCGTTCCGGCTTCTCCAGCACGCTGCGCAGCCACTTGATCATCTCAGATCTCCTCCTGTATCTGCCTGGAATGGTTCGCTTTCGCTGAACCCGCCTGTTAGACACTGCCCGAGCAAGACGCGGGCGGCGCTCTGCACCGCAAGCGGCCGGCTGTCATGGACGCTCACGAACGCGCCTACGTCAGGGACAGCGAGCGGATCATTCAGATTGCCCATCGTCACGACAATCGGGTCTTTCCCTGCGGCCTGGAACGCCTCAATCAGCTCGACCTGGTCCGCCTCCAGACAGGCATTGCAGGTGGATAGAACGATATGATCGGCATACATATTCGCACGAACGAGCTCGGCCTTGAGCTCTGCGGCCCGTCCGAATGGTATAAGCCATTCCGTCTCATCCGCTCCCAGCTCGCGCAGCGCCCGTCCAAGACTGGGCAGGCCTTCGGGTGCCAGCTCTTCATGATCAGGCGGCACGTACCCTTCAGGCTCCATAGAGAGCACATGTACCTTGCTGTGTACCGATAGCGGCAGCAGCCCGCGGTCATTCTTCATCAAACCCGTGCAGCACTCGCTCAGGAGCCGGGTATGAACCTCCGGAGACTCCTTAACCTCCCTCCAGCCTGTCTTTTCTTCCAGGTTCATGCTGCCTGACAGGGCAGCGGGGCTGGAAGCTTCTACGGCTCCCAGCCCCTTATCGAGGATCTGTCGATCCGTCGTCATCATTCATTCCTCCATTCATCCTTCTTACTTATAGATTAGGCAGGCATCACGCTCACGACCCCACTCCGCCGCTTCCCGCCCATACCGCTCCGTAATCCGTTCGAATCCATCCTTCTCCCCAAGCCGATCCGGCACCAGAGAATCCCCAGTCAGCAGCTCGATGAACCGGCGTCCTCCTTCGCGTACGGGCGGCAGAAATTCAAAGCATTCGGGATACAGCTGATGAACGGAGCGAACGAGCGCCAAGCCCGTTTTGACGGCCTCGAACCGAGGCGGATCGGTGACAAACAGTTGAACGCCCCCGCACAACTGCCCCTGATGCTTGGAGAAGGTCGGCGAGAAGTAAAGTGGGTGTGCATGCACCCCGGCGAGCCCGTAGGACGCGAACTGCCTTGCAAGACGCTCTCCATCGATCCAAGGTGCGCCGATGAGCTCGAACGGCCTCGTCGTCCCCCGGCCTTCGGACACATTCGTTCCTTCGAACAGGCAGGTCCCGGCATATACCCGTACCGTATCGATCGTCGGCACATTCGGTGAGGGCAAGATCCAGGGCAATCCGGTATCCCGATAGGTCATCCCGCGCGTCCAGCCCTGCATCGGCACCACGGTCAGTTCGCAGGGCCGGGCCATCCTTCCTTGATACCAGCGGGCGTACTCGCCGATGGTCATCCCGGTGGCATAAGGCGTGCCGGCCACCGCGCCCACCATCGATTCGTAGCCCGGCTGCAGCAAGCCGCCCTCCGCCTGTATGCCTCCGAGCGGATGCGGTCTGTCAAGGACATACAGCGGCTTGCCCGTCTCGGAGCAAGCTTCCATCATGTACACGAGCGTCGACAGATACGTGTAGAATCGGACCCCGGTATCCTGAATATCGAACAATACCGTGTCTACCTCTTCCAGCATTGCCGCATCCGGCTTCTTTCTCGTCCCATATAAGCTGTATACCGGTATGTTCAGTAGCGGGTGCCGCTCATCCTCGAACCGTACCCCCGCCTGATGTTCTCCGCGCAGTCCATGCTCGCATGCAAACAGCGCAGAAAGCCGTACCGATGGCAGTCCCGCGCACTGCTCTACCGTCGTGCGGAAGCTGTTCCCCACGCCCGTCGGATTGGTCAGCAGACCGATCCGGAGACCGCGCAGCCGATCCGCCAGCACATCCAGACGATCCGCGCCTACCGCTACCCGTGTCCTTGTCATCCGGTTACGCCTCCTATCGCTTCGCCGTCCTGAGACGGCTCTGAGCCTTCCGCAGCGTTCAGCACATTGCGGACCACTAGGTTGACATAGATCGCTGCGATCCCAGCATACAGCACGGCAAAGCCAACGACCGTTGCCGCCAGCACAACCGTCACGCAGACGAGCTGGAAGAAGGCCCCGATCGTATAGCCCGGGCGCAGCACCGTCAGCTTGACGCTGCGTCCGACTGCACGGAAGAAAGGCTCCTGGCGCTGGACGATCAGCGGTAACGTGTACAACTGGGAGATAAATACCATGACAACAAAGTACGTCTGAAAAATCGCGAGAGCCCAGTTCCACATCCCATCCCGCTGGCCGTAATACCACCAGGTGGACACGAGAATCAATATAAAGACGGAGCACATCAGCCCGAACAAGACCGCCGGTGCGAAATAACGAACCGCCCCGGCCAGCATCGTCTTCAGCCCCGCCCGCTCCCCGGCCAGCAGCCGATGCATCGCATGGAAGATTCCTGCGACGAGCGGAGCGTACAGCAGCGGAACCAGCACAAGGGCCAGCCCCGCGGGCACAAACAAAACCAGGGGTACGAGCACAAGCGAAGACACCGCACTGAACAGGAATACCTTGATCATCTCCCGGTAGACCGAGCCGCCGGCTTGCACCATGATGCCGCCAAGACTTTTCATCCGCGCTTCCCCTCCTCGGGTGATTAATTAGAACAAGATGCGTTCCTCGCTCGCCGGATCGAAGAAATGCGCCTTACTCAGATCCAGCACAAAGGTCTTCAATTGTCCAATCGTCGCAGACGTCTCCGGGTGCACCTTGGCCGTTACCGTTCGCTCGCCTACTCGGAAGTATACCAGATTTTCGGATCCAAGGTTCTCGATCACTTGGACAGCCGCCGCAAGCTTGTGATCATGCGGGACATGGAGCGCGAAGTCTTCACCGAAAATATGCTCGGGACGAATCCCCAGAACGACCGGCTTGCCTTCATAAGCTCGGAGCCCTTGGACGACATGGGCCGGCAGGTCAAACGACCGTCCCCCGCCCACAACCGCCTTCCCGCCCTCAATCACCGCATCGATGAAGTTCATCGCCGGCGAGCCGATAAATCCGGCAACGAACATATTGCTCGGATTGTTGTACAGCTCCGTAGGCGGGGCAATCTGCTGAATGACGCCCTTATTCATCACGACGATCCGCTCGCCCAGCGTCATCGCCTCGACCTGATCATGCGTGACATAGACGATCGTGGCCCCCAGCCGCTTGTGCAGCTCGGAGAGCTCCACCCGCATCTGGATACGCAGCTTGGCATCGAGGTTGGACAGCGGCTCGTCGAACAGGAACACCTGCGGATCGCGCACAATCGCGCGTCCTACCGCCACGCGTTGGCGTTGGCCGCCGGACAGCTCGCGCGGCTTGCGCTCCAGCATATCGTCCAGCCCCAGGATAGCGGACGCCGCCCCTACCTTCTGCTCGATCTCGGCGGTTGGCCTCTTCAGATTTTTCAGCCCGAAGGACAAATTTTCCCGGATGGTCATATGCGGATACAGCGCGTAGTCCTGGAAAACCATCGCGATATCGCGGTCTTTGGGATGCAGATGATTGACGATGCGATCGCCGATCATAATGTCTCCGCTCGTCTGCTTCTCGAGCCCTGCAATCATCCGCAAGGACGTTGTTTTGCCGCAGCCGGACGGTCCGACGAACACGACGAATTCCTTATCCTCGATCGTAAAGCTCGAACCGGCTACCGCCGTGAAGTTGCCCCTCTTCTCATCTTCGTACTCCTTGCGGATATTGTCAAACACAACGCGAGCCATATGATCTCCTCCTAGCCCTTAACGGCTCCAATGGTGATACCTTGCAGGAAGTATTTTTGCAAGGAGAAAAACAGCACGATCATCGGCAGGGCCCCGATCGTCGCTCCGGCCATGATGGCCCCAAAGTCCGTCGACTCGGCGAATTTGAAGCTCGCCAGGCCGACCTGAATCGTCCGCATCTCATTGCTTCGCGTTACGAGCAGCGGCCAGAAGAAGTCATTCCAATGAGCCACGAACGTGAAAATCGCAAGCACCGCGAGGCCCGGCTTAGCCATCGGCAATATGACTTTATAGAAGATTCCGAACTCGCTGCAGGCATCGATCCGCGCCGCATGAATCAGCGAGGTCGGCAGCGTGGACATGTACTGCTTCATCAGAAAAATATTGCCGACCCCTACCAGTGAAGGTAAAATAATCGCCGTGTACGTATCCCCGAGGTTAAACGTATTGATAACCAGAATATACAGCGGGATCAGCGTAACCTGAGCGGGAATCATCATTGTGGACAGCAGCACCCAGAAGATGGATTTGCTGCCCGGAAACTTCAGCTTGGCGAACGCATAGCCGGCCAGCGAAGCGAAGAATACGTTCGTTACCGTCAATACCGCGGAGACGAACAGCGAATTGAATAGCCAGCGCCAGGCCATCGTCTTGCCGAAGAAGCGTTCATACGGCGCGACCGACCAGATTTCGGGAACCATCTGCGGCTGAAAGCTGGCCGAGGCAGCGGAATCCTGGAAGGACCCGATAAACATCCAATATAACGGGATGACCGTCATAAAGGTCCAGAACGACAGCACGATAACCGCCAGAGCGATGAGGAAGGTTTTTCCTGATTGAGTCATCTGTCATCGCCCCCTAGTACTCGATATCCGTCGAGAAGTATTTGAACTGCACGATAGAGATGATAATAATCATCGCCGCCAGCACGAAGGACTGCGCTGAAGCGAGTCCAAACTCATAGTAGACAAAGGCCGTATCATAGATCAGATAAGCGATCGTAGTCGTCGCAAAGTTGGGGCCGCCCTGTGTCATCAGATAGACGCTGATGAACACCTGGAAAGACATAATGACACCAGTGACGAGCAGATACAGCGTCGTCGGCTTCAGCAGCGGCCAGGTGATCTTGGTGAACTGGGTCCAGCCGCTGGCATGGTCGATATCTGCTGCCTCATACAGCGATTTCGGTACCCCTCCCATGGCTGCCAGGTACAAAATGATGCCGCTTCCGTGTGAGCTCAGATACGTCATCAGCATCAGGGAGAACAACGCCGTGCTCGACTGCCCGAGCCAGATGACCGGCTCCAGTCCCATCAGACCGAGCACTTTATTGAACAGCCCTCCGGAGGTCGGATCGAACATCGCCAGCCATACGAGCGAGAGCGTGACCCCCGAAGCGACCGAAGGCAGATAAAGCGCAGCCTTGAAGAAGGTTTGCCACTTGGTTTTCATCTGGAAGATCAGATAGGCGAGTCCGAAGGTAATGATAATATTGACCGGGACGGTACCAATCGTAAAGTAGAATGTGTTCCTCATCGCCTTCCAGAACACGTCGTCCTGCATCAGCCGGGAATAGTTCCCAGTGCCGATCCACTTGGAGCTGAGTACCCCGTATTCCTGGAAGCTCATGATGAAGGCGGAGATAACGGGATACAGTGTAAATACCAGGAACAGCAGCACAGGTACCGCTATGAACAGGTAAGCCCAGCCGTAATCCCGCCAGAACCCGCTGCGCGGGGCACGGGCGCTTCCACCCGGCCGATTGACCGCAGTAGCCGTAGTTTGTTGCATGAGTGTCTCCTTTCCTGAAGGCCGGCGCATTCGTATCGTGGTGACGGAGCTGACGGAAAAAAAGAAAGTACAACCGGGAGGCCGGCCCTGCACGGGCTGTCCGCCGCCACGCTGCCGCGACGGACGGCTTCCCCTTTGTACTCTCTATGGATACGTCCGCATCCTGTTTCCTTTATTCTTGCTTGCTAAGGTGCCCAAGCTGGGCTAGCTAGGCTAGGCTTGGATCGGCCTGATTATTGCCCAAACATCTGCTTCCCTTTGTTCTTGAACTCCTCGGCCGCTTGCTCGGCGGTTTTCTCGCCGGCCAGCACCGCCTGGAAGTTCGGCTTCACAACTTGCTCGTTGAACTGCTTCATCTTGGCCGCTTTATCCACATCCAGGCTCAGCTCTACCGGCATCGCGATGTTTTTGGCCATAGCCTGAGCTGCGTCGATATTCACCTTGCTTGCTTTCCCCTTGCCCTCGAATTCCTTGGCCTGCGACTGGCGCACGAACGGCAGAGACAGCTCGTTGGCCGAGTTACCGGCCTTGGCTCCGCTCAGTGCTTCCATCACGAGGAAGGTGTTCTTCGCGTGCTGCTCACCCTTGTCGGATTTCTGCTTGAAGGCAACATAGCCTTCTCCGCCCATCGTCGTCTTGGCCGGCTGCTTGTCATGATGCGGCACCGGCAGGAGGATGAATTCGATCTTCTCGCCCTTCACTTTGCCCGAATCGATATCCTTGTTGCGGTTCTGAATCATCACGTCATAGTAAGGAATCGCCTTGCTGATAATCCCCGCCTGACCGGCATAGAACATCTCCGTCCGCTTCGCCGGAGCGAGCGCTGCGCTCTCCTTGGGCATGATGCCTTCCTTGACCATGCCTTGCATGAATTTCAGCGTATCGACGATCCGGTCATCATTCCACTGGAATTTCCCGTCCTTATCCAGTACATCCGGCATACCGGCATTACGACTTAGCATCTGGATGAAATCCAGGCTCGTGCCGTCCGTAATTAACCCATACTGCGGTGTACCGTCTGCCAGCTTCTTGGTCATTTTTTTGGCTGCTTCCTGGAACTCGGACCAGGTCCAGCCGCTGGCCTGGATTTTCTTCCAGTCGATACCCGCTTCCTCCAAAATCCGTTTATTGCCGCCCCATGCCCATTGGAATTGGTACAGCGGCAGACCGTACTGCTTGCCCTGAATTTGTCCGAGCTCCAGGGCGCCCGGCACGTAGTCGCCCTTGATCTCAGGCGTAATATACTTGTCAAGCTGCAGAGCCAAGCCCGTATTCACGTATTGACCGCTCACGGAGTGGAAGTACAGGTCGGGCGGATCGCCGGCATTCAAGGCTACGTCGAACTTCTTAGGACCTTCCGCCCAGGAGAGCATCTCGTATTCGACCTTGATGTGCGGATTCGCCTTATTGAAATCGGCAATCAGCAGCTTCAGATCATCCTCGTAAGTGCCGTGTACCGGATACGTCCATACTTTGACCGTGTCAGGCTTCTTGTCGTCGCCTGCGGGAGCGGCCTTGCCGGGATCGGCAGGCTTGGAGCCGCCGTTCGTACAAGCGCTGAGAGCAAGTGCGCTGATAACCATCATAGACAACCATTTGGTACGATTCATTCGAAATCCCCCTAAGTTATGTTAAGATGATAGGCAGAAACCGTAAGCTACTTGTCCAACTCCCGGATCGCCGCCCGGCTCCGTTCGAGATACTCGACGGATTGCTCGTAATTCCGGCTGGCAACCCCCAGGTACAGGATGTCAACCACGTTAAGCTGCGTAATGCGCGAGGCCGTGGCTCCGCTGCGGATCTCGTTCTCCGTAGAGGAGATGCACAGCGGAATGTGCGAATAGGCATGAAGAGAAGTATGGCCGTACTTCGTAATACTGATGGTCGTCGCGCCCCGCTGCGCCGCTTCCTTCAGCACGGCAATCACCTCGCGGGTTTCTCCCGAATACGAGATGGCCACCGCGACGTCACGGCTTGTCATCGTCACCGCCGTCGTGAGCTGCATATGCGAATCGGGGAAGGTGAAGGACATGCGGTTGATGCGCATAAACTTCTGCTGGGCATCCTGCGCGATAAGGCCCGAGGCCCCCAGTCCGAAGAAAAAGATGCGTTCGGCCCTGTTCAGCGCCTCTACTGCGCGTTCGACCGACGCTACATCCAAAATTTTCACCGTATCGCGGATCGATTGGATGTTGTTGGCCGATACGTTCTGAATTAAGGTTTCGATCGAATCATGCCGGCTGATCTCCTGATATCCTTGCTGGCCCGGAACTTGGGCCGACTCCTGCAGGTCTCCTGCAAGCTTGATCTTCAGATCCGGAAACCCCTTCAATCCCAGTGATTTGCATAACCGGACGATCGCCGCCTGACTGGAACCGCTATATTCCGCTAGCTGAGCCACCGATAATTCGATGACAGCCTTAGGCTCGCTCAGGATGTACTCCGCCACTTTTCTCTCGGATGGCGTGAGTTCATTCAGCGCTTCCCTTAACCGGACAAGTCCTCCGTTCAAATCCCTTACCCCCTCTTTATGAATTCGCTTCCATATGAGACTCATTATAAGTCGAATGAAACATAATTTCAACATATAATTTATACATAAAATTTTATTTTACATCTTGCATTGTTTTCGTTTATACTCGTATCATCATCCACACGTTACATCAGATGGCAGGAAGGTGAAGATGGTGAAGCTATTCCTAGGTGTCGACGGCGGCGGCACCAAAACAGACGTCTACGTCGCAGATAGCGCTGGGAACGAACTGGGCCGCTGCTTTGGCGGCTCCACCAACCCCCACGCCATCGGCTTCGAAACTGCCGCATCGCGGATCGGTGCTCTTCTCCTGGAAGCGCTCGCGCTTACGGGCGCAGGTTCATCTACAGGCCCGGCCGGGACAGAGCCAGTCGGCGTATGCCTGGCGTTGTCCGGCATCGATCTGCCGGCAGAGCGAGAGAACATGTCACGTGCCGTGAGCGGCTTATTACGGGCCTCAGGCATTCCCGCCAGGATGCTCGTAACCAATGATGCCGAGAGCGCGCTGATGGCTGCGCTAGGCCGTGAAGAAGGCATGCTGGCGATTGCGGGCACAGGCTCCATCGTCTTCGGGCGAACACCGGACGGAACGCGTTACCGCGTCGGCGGCTGGGGGCATCTGCTTGGCGACGGAGGCAGCGGCTACCGGCTGGGCCTCGACGCGCTGCAGGCCGTGATGCGCAGCCATGACGGCGTTGACCCGCCGACAGCAATGACCCGGCGCCTGCTGGACAGCCGGGGCTGGCATGAAATCTCCGAGCTTAAGACGTATATATACGGACCAGAGATTACGAAGCAGCATGTTGCCGAGTTCGCGCGCTGCGCCATCGAGACCGCCCGCGACGGCGATCCCTCCGCTATGCGGATTATTACACGTCATGCTGCCGAGCTGGCTGCCCAAGCGCTAACGCTAGCCGGCAAAGACCCTTGGTTTGCCGAGGGCCACTTGGGACTGAGCGGTTCGATCTTTACGCACAGCGAGCTGTACGAAGCGGAATTCCGCCAGCGGATAGCGGATGCTCTGCCTGCTCTCAAGCTACTGAAGATGCTCAAGCCCCCCAGCTACGGAGCAGCCCGGTTGGCAGCTGTCAGGCTCGCGCAGGCCGAGCCACCATCACACTTATAAAGGAGCTTACTCCATGCAGATACATCCGTTAAGTGCATTGACGACGGAGCAGGTCAATCCGCGGACGCGGCATATTGATGAGCTGCCTACCGAGCAAATTTTATCGCTGATCAATAATGAGGATCGCCAGATTGCCGATGTGCTCCAAGGTCTGATTCCGGAGCTGGCCAAGGCCGTCGATCTGATCGTCGAAGCCTTCCGCCAGGGCGGCCGTCTCTTCTACGTCGGCGCAGGATCCAGCGGACGCATAGGCATTCTCGACGCGTCGGAATGCCCACCGACCTACGGCACGCCTCCCGAGATGGTGCAGGGCTTGATTGCGGGCGGATTTCAAGCCGTCAAGGACCCTGTCGAGGGAGCCGAAGATAGCGAGGAACTGGGCGTGGCGGATATGGATGCCCATCAGATCGGACCGCGTGACGTAATCGTCGGCATCGCCGCCAGCGGCCGTACCCCTTATGTGCTGGGCGCCATGACACGCGCCCGCTCCCTCGGCGCGCGTGTCATCGGCGTATGCAATAACGCGGGCACGCCGATGGGACCGCTTGCCGATGTGTCGCTGGAGGCAGTCGTCGGTCCGGAGGTCGTGTTAGGCTCTACCCGAATGAAGGCGGGTACGGCGCAGAAACTCATCCTGAATATGCTGACCACCAGCTCCATGATCCGGATGGGCAAGGTGTACGGCAATCTGATGGTCGATGTGCAGCCCTCCAATGTCAAGCTCGTTCACCGGGCAAAGCGGATTATCCGTCTCGCAACCGATGCCAGCGACGAGCAGATCGAGCAGGCCTACGACGAGTCCGGAGGCCACGTGAAAAGCGCCATCGTCATGCTGCTTGCCGGTGTCAGCGCCGGGGAAGCTCGCGAGGCGCTGGGTGCAACAGGCGGCTTCGTTCGCAAAGCGCTGGAAAAGCTGCTGCCACGGAACGAAGCTTTGGAAGGCAAGACCGGCCTATAATGGGCATGCCCTGGTAGAATAGGAACAGATGCGGTCCCTGCGGGCCGCATCTGTTTTTGTATGGACTGACGAGATGGTCGTCCTTCCTTCATCAGCATCGGGGCTGTCTGTAGTCCTGCACAGCTTCCACTGTCGCCTAATGCCTCACATTCCGTTATAATAAGCAGGATTCAGTACATGAACTTTATACGATGAGCTAATTAAAGGAGACGAGCCCAGTGGAATTCAGGTTGGATATGATAGAGGATAAAGTAGAGTTTTTCGAAGCCTATGATTTGAGAACGCTGGAGCGCAAGGTGGATGAGCAGATTATGAACAACAAGGCGCTGCTGCTTCAGGTCGGTTCCGTCCAACATCACGCCGCGTTTGACCCCAATGCGGGTAAAATGCTATACAGCGCCGTCGTTCACTTCAAGGTCAAGTCCCGGTCGTAATCTCAGTCGGTGCCGCCCGCAACTGGCCGGGTACGCGAAGCCCAGTGCCTTGCTATTCCCAATTGTCCGCTTCTGTGCTATAGTACGGGAGAAAACTAAAGAAGAATTCTGGTATCGGCTTGTCCGGCCGGGAGAGGTTCGCGAACTCCCTCTATAAAAAACTAAGTCAAAGCGATGGCCCTGTTCAGGTATCGTCGTTTTTGCGTTCGGCGCGAAGCGGGTCTCCCGTTTCGCGCCGATTCTTTAGTCCTAAGGGAAGCACTGCCGAATCTCTTTCTTCTCCAACTCAGAGAGGAAGATGATGAAAATGAATGAATCCAAAGCCGTCGTCGTGTTCAGCGGCGGACAAGACAGTACGACCTGCCTATTCTGGGCACTCGAGCAGTACGATGCCGTGGAGGCCATTACGTTCGATTACGGCCAGCGTCACCGGCTCGAGATCGAGGTCGCATCCTCCATCGCACGCGAGCTGAAGGTGCCGCATCATGTGCTGGACATGTCCCTGCTCGGACAATTGACGCCCAATGCGCTGACGCGGAGCGATATCCCCATCGAGCAGCAGGAAGGCTCGCTGCCCAGTACCTTCGTCGACGGGCGCAATCTGCTATTCCTGTCCTTTGCCGCCGTGGCGGCCAAGCAGTTGGGAGCCCGGCATATCGTAACCGGTGTGTGCGAAACCGACTTCAGCGGGTACCCGGACTGCCGGGATGTTTTCATCAAGTCGCTGAATGTCACGCTGAACCTGTCCATGGACTATCCGTTTGTGCTGGAGACGCCTCTGATGTGGCTGAATAAAGCGCAAACCTGGGAGCTGGCGGACCGTCTCGGCGCCTTTGACTTCGTCCGAGAGAGGACCCTCACCTGTTACAATGGCATCGTAGCCGAAGGCTGCGGGGAATGTCCGGCTTGCAAGCTGCGGCGCCGCGGGCTCGAGGAATACTTGGCTGCCTATTCGCTGCCCGTACTGAAGGGGGCGGGGCAATGATCCAGCAGATCTACCCCACTGTCTCTCATCCCTATAGCTATGAATTAAATAAGGACCTGCAGTTCGCGGCGGCTCACCGCATCCCCGCCGACCAGGCCGGCAAATGCCGGGAGCTGCACGGCCATACGTACTTTGCCAACATCACGGTAGCCGGCGACGAGCTCGATGAGTCCGGGTTCCTGGTTAATTTCGCCCTACTTAAGCAGCTCATCCACGGGCGGTTCGACCATACGGTACTCAATGACGATACGGAAAGCTTCAGCGACCTGGAGGCCGATCGCTTCCCGACGACCGAGGTCGTCGCCCGCACGATCTACGAGCTTGTACAGCACCACCTAGACCAGACCGCCAATCGGCCGCGCTGCGTGCAGGTGTTCCTGCGCGAGACGCCGACCAGCTATTGCCTGTACCGGCCGAAGCCGGAGAACGCCCATGCTTGAGCTGCAGACACAGACAAGCACCCCCCGCCGCATCCCCGTGCTTGAGATCTTCGGGCCGACGGTTCAGGGTGAAGGCATGGTCATCGGGCGGAAAACGATGTTCGTCCGAACGGCCGGCTGCGACTATAGCTGCGCCTGGTGCGACTCTGCCTTTACCTGGGATGGCACCGGCAAGAAGGATATCCGTATGCTGACCCCCGAGGAGATTTGTGCGGAGCTTTACTCCATCGGGGGCGATGCTTTCGCTCATGTTACCCTCTCCGGAGGCAACCCTGCTCTGCTCCCGCAGCTTGGCTCGCTCATCGAACTGCTGCATCGGGATGGCCTGCAGGTTGCGCTGGAGACACAGGGCAGCCGCTGGCAGGACTGGTTCCTGCAGATTGACGACCTAACGCTGTCGCCCAAGCCCCCGAGCTCCGGGATGTTAACCGATTGGCTGGTCCTGGACGGCATTGTCTCGCAGCTGACCGAGCCGGGGCGCTCCTTCAGCCTCAAGGTCGTCGTGTTCGACGAGGCTGATCTGGAGTTCGCTGCGCAGGTTCATGAGCGTTATCCGCTCGTGCCGTTCTACGCTCAGGCCGGCAATGACCGGCTGCACGAGACGGAGCCAGCCCGGCTGCTCCCGTATTTGCTGGAGCGGTACCAGTGGCTGATCGACCGGGTCATGACGCATCGCGGTCTCAGGCAGGTCCATGTGCTGCCTCAGCTCCACACCTGGGTATGGGGCAATAAGAAGGGCGTTTAGCTCGTCTTCAGCTTCGTTGAGAGCCGTTCGTTCCCAGCGTCGCGCATGACCGGTAAGCTTATACACGACAAGGAGAGACAACCCTATGGCAGGAAGAACCGAACAAGAACTACAGGGCATCACCCAGCTCGGCAATCAGGGAACGGATTACCGGTTCCATTACGCTCCAGAAGTGCTGGAGGCGTTCGATAATAAGCATCCGGGACGCGATTATTTCGTCAAATTCAATTGCCCGGAATTCACCAGCCTGTGCCCGATGACCGGCCAGCCGGATTTTGCGACGCTGTACATCTCCTATATCCCCGACCTTCGGATGGTCGAAAGCAAGTCGCTTAAGCTGTATTTGTTCAGCTTCCGCAATCACGGGGATTTCCACGAGGATTGCATGAACATCATCATGAACGATCTCATTGCCCTGATGCAGCCCCGGTATATCGAGGTGTGGGGCAAGTTTACGCCGCGGGGCGGCATCTCCATCGATCCTTACTGCAACTGGGGAGCTCCCGGCACGAAATACGAGCAGATGGCCGAATACCGGCTCATGAATCATGATCTGTATCCGGAGAAGGTCGATAACCGCTAAACGAAAAAGCCTCCGGCTCCCACTTGATGTGCACCCCTTAGAATAGACATTGGAAAAACCCCTGGGTTTAGCCGATGAAATTCTAGGGGGTGCATTTTTTATGGCGATCAAGGGACAAACGTTTAAGCATTATCCAGAATCGGTGAAGGCC